>CAIJIT010000315.1 GCA_903820745.1 uncultured Burkholderiales bacterium | reverse complement strand
GAACACCAGCGGATCGAGGAAGTCGTCGTCGAGCCGGCGGTAGATCACATCGACCTGCTTGGGGCCTCTTGTGGTCCGCATGAAGACGATCTTGTCCTGCACGAACAGATCCTGGCCTTCGACCAGGTCGACGCCCATTTGCTGGGCCAGGAAGGCATGCTCGAAATAGGCCGAGTTGTACATGCCGGGCGTCAGTACCACGACGGTGGGTTCGTTGACGCCGTGAGGGCTGACGCTGCGTAACGTCTCAAGCAACAGGTCAGGGTAATGGGCGACCGGCGCGATGCGGTGCTGGACAAACAGGTCGGGAAAAAGCCGCATCATCATCTTGCGGTTTTCCAGCATATAGCTGACGCCGCTGGGAACGCGCAGATTGTCTTCAAGGACGAAGTAGCTGCCGCTGCCGTCCGGGTTGGCGGCGCGCACGATGTCGATGCCTGAGATATGCGAGTAAATCCCTCGGGAGACGTCAACACCCATCATTTCGGGACGGAACTGGGCGTTGTTGATGATCTGAGCCTCAGGCACGATACCGGCTTTGAGGATTTCCTGGTCATGGTAGACATCGGCTATGAATCGGTTCAGGGCGTTGACCCGTTGCCGCAGGCCCGCTTCCATTTGCTGCCATTCATGCGCCGGAATCACCCGGGGGATCAGATCAAAAGGGATCAGGCGTTCGGTGCCTTCGCCTGAATCCTTGTCGCCATAGACCGCGAAGGTGATGCCGACGCGGCGGAAGATTACCTCAGCCTCTTCGCGCCGCGATCGCATCGATGCTTCGGGTTGTTCAGCCAACCAGCGGGCGTAGGTCTGGTAATGCTCACGCGTCAACTGGTTCTGGGCGTGCATTTCATCGAAGCTGGGTCTCATAGATGCTCTCCTTGGCTTGGCTTCAGCAATAAGCAGGCCAGCAGCGTCGCACCTTCCTTGACCAATGCCGAGCATCAATGCACATCAAAAGTGCACTTTGCACGGTTACACAATATTTGCCATGCGAAATATTAATTCCGCACCATATTTGCGCATTTTTTGCTTCGTATCCGGGCTTGTCTGGGCCGTTGATCAGACGCCATAGACGAAAAAAAGGCCCCGAAGGGCCTCTTGCATCTAGGTCAGTCTTGCCGCTGAAGGTGTCATTCACGCCAGGGCGGGAATCCAGCGGCTTTGAGCCGGCCTCATAGCGAAAGTACGCGCACCTCGGGTGCTATGCCCGCGGCTCGTGCATCCCTGCAAAAGTCTCGGTCAAAGGTGTGCATCAAGGCGCCACCGCAAGCAGCCAAGTGCAGCGCATCTGCAAAATCTGCGCCCTGCGCGTACCAGTCCATCGCATGGCTAAGGGCTTCGGCATCTTCGACCACGGTGTTGTCTGTCTCGAGCAGCGCCGTGAAAAATTCATGCAGTTCGGTACGATTTTTTTTGTAGATGCTGCGTAGCACCCACTCTGTTTCAAGCAGCACCGTGCGTGAGATAAAAACGATGTCGCGTGCAATCAGTTGCCGCACGATGGCCACTTGTTCTGCGTGATCGGCCACTAATGCGCGCACCAATAAATTGGTGTCAAAAGCGATCATCGGCTGCGCTTTTCAGACGCCGCCCAGTCCGCGCTGACATCGACCGGCTTGCAAAGCTCGTCAATCGGAATCGGCGGGCCCTTGTGCTTGAGCATTCCGATCAGGTCGGCCAGGTTGCGCCCGGTCTTCTTGGTCACCGCTTTGAGCGTAACGCCTGAAGCGCTTGATACCAGACTCAACTCGGTGCCGGCATCCCACTTCAGTTCGTCCCTGATTTCCTTGGGGATGACGAGTTGCCCCTTGCTGGACAGGATGATGTTGGCAACAGACATGGATAAGTTTCCGAAGGTAAGCCAAAAAGTAAGCACTATTGTCAGCCGGTCCCGGAAGGAATGCAAGCTGCAGACTTTTCGCTGCAAGAAAGGGTGGCATGACCGCGGCCGTGATTGGCCGGTGTCCCCATAGACGAAAAAAAGGCCCCGAAGGGCCTTTTTCGATGTAAGCCAGGGTTGGCTTATTTCTTCTTCTTGCCCTTGGTGGCTTCAACCACCGGTGCGGCAACGACGACAACTTCTTCAGCTGCCGGATCGATGGCCGTGGCGATTGCCGGGTTCGGCTTGCCGTGAACCACGACCTTGATGCCGTCAGCCAGTTTGATGTCGCTGATGTGCAGCGACTGACCGCGAACCAGGCCGCTCAGGTCGACCTGGATGAACTCGGGCAGTTGCTGCGCCAGGCAGGTGATGGCCAGTTCGGTCATCACATGGTTGACCGTGCATGAATCGAGCTTGACGGCAGGCGACACATCTTCACCGACGAAGTGCAAAGGCACCTTCTTGGTGATCTTGGTCGTGCTGTCGACACGCTGGAAGTCGGTGTGCAGAACTTGCGGCTTGTACGGGTGCATCTGGAAGTCACGCAACAGCACTTGCTCGGTCTTGCCATTCAGTTCCATCTCAAGGATGGTGCTGTGGAAGGCTTCCTTCTTCAAGGCATGGAACAAGGCGTTGTGGTCCATTTCGATCATGGCAGCGTCACCGGCACCAAAAACGATACCGGGAACCCGGCCAGCGACGCGCAGGCGGCGGCTCGCTCCGGTCCCCTGCAACTTGCGCTCAAAAGCTGTAAATTTCATGAAATGCTCCAATTGGAAAGGGCGCCCGCGACCAGACTGCCCAGATTGTGCAACCTTGCGGCTGCGGCTTGATCGGCTGCCTCGGTATTACCGAGACCGCCGGTTTTCGAAAATCCGTTGCTTTGATCCGTTCAACTGCTTTGCAGTTGCGGAGCCTGGCTAAAAGTTATTGTTTTGCTCCGTTCAACTGCTTGCAGTTGCGGAGCCTAATTAGAAGTTGTTGTTCTGCTCCGAAAAAAGCGAAGTCACCGACTCCCCGTCAGAAATCCGCCTGATCGTTTCAGCAAACAGGAAAGCGACTGACAGTTGGCGGATCTTGGTGCAGGCGCGGGCGGCATCGCTCAAGGGAATCGTGTTGGTGATCACCACTTCGTCGACCTGCGACTTGGCGATCCTGCTGATGGCCGGGCCGGACAGAATCGGGTGGGTGCAATAGGCGAACACGCTCTTGGCGCCGCGGTCCTTCAGCACTTCGGCAGCCTTGACCAGGGTGCCGGCGGTATCGATCATGTCGTCCATGATCACGCAGTTGCGGCCGTCGATCTCGCCGATCACATGCATCACTTCAGACACATTGGCAGCCGAACGGCGTTTGTCGATGATGGCCAGATCGCAGCCGAGTTGTTTGGCCAGCGCGCGAGCACGCACGACACCGCCGACATCGGGGCTCACCACCACCAGGTTCGAGTAGTTGCGTGCCTTAAGGTCAGACAGCAGCACCGGCGAAGCGTAGATGTTGTCGACCGGAATATCGAAAAATCCCTGGATCTGGTCAGCATGCAGGTCCATCGTCAGCAAGCGTTCGACGCCGACGGTCTCCAGCAAATTAGCCACCACCCTGGCGCTGATCGGCACCCGGGTCGAGCGCGGGCGGCGATCCTGGCGGGCGTAGCCGAAATAGGGAATCACTGCGGTGATGCGGCGAACGCTGGCGCGTTTCAAGGCATCGACCATGATCAGCAATTCCATCAGGTTTTCGTTGGTCGGCGCGCAGGTGGGCTGGATCACGAAGACATCACGGGCGCGGACGTTCTGCTGAATCTCGACGGTTACTTCACCATCGGAAAAGCGACCGACTACGGCTTTGCCGAGCTCGACGCCCAGATGCGAAACGATTTCCTGCGACAGCGCCGGATTGGCGTTACCTGTGAAGAGGACGGTATTCAGCAACACAAGCCATCCTTCAAACTAAGGACAAGTGGTCAGCTGTCCTGTTTCCAAACATTGCCCCGAGGTACCGCAAGCGGCCTTGCCCCGAGAGGCACAGAAAATCTTGGGGCGGCCCGATGATTTCCTGGTAATTTTCTGGCAGGGGAAGAAGGATTCGAACCTTCGCATGACGGAATCAAAATCCGTTGCCTTAACCAACTTGGCGACTCCCCTACACAGGACACAGCAGAGCTGCTGCACCCTATAACTTTTTCAATCTGCGGCCCAACCTTGCAGCGGGTGCCGATCCAGACTGTTGCATGTCTTTCCAATCCATCCCGCAGGTAAATTCTGCGAAAACAAGGGCTGGTCTGACAGGCTTGCTTCATCTTCAATTCTTGCAAATACCGCGCTGCCTGAGCCCGTCATCCGGCTGTTGCCGAACCGGTCCTTCAGCATTGCCAAGGCCTGAACAACTTCTTCGCAACAAGCTTCGGCGGGTTTTTGCAGATCATTTCTGCCAAATCCACTACCTAAAATTTCCGCGTGTCTGCTGTCAAACCTATCAAGTCCTGCCGCTGACGACTTGTCCGGCCCCAGGTCCTGAGTGTATGCAGGAAAGCCCGCAACTATAGCCAAAAAATCAGATCTTGCCAAGAGCGGGCTGGAAAAAATTTCACGCGTCGAGATGCCTTGGGCGGGTTTGAGCAAGGCAAATCGCTGCTGCGGTAACTTGATCGGGTGCAGGATTTCGCCGATGCCTTCGACCAGGGCATTTTGCCCACCGATAAAAAATGGCACATCGGCACCAAGCTGCAGACCCAGCTCGAGCAATTTCCTGCGCGGCCAGTTCAGGCCCCAGAGCCGGTTCAAAGCCAGCAGCGTCGATGCGGCATCGGACGAACCACCTCCCATGCCGGCACCGGCCGGTAGATTTTTTTCGATCTGTATATCGGCGCCGAACTTGCAGCCGCTCTGCTGCTGCAGCAGGCGCGCAGCACGCAGGCATAAATCATCCGGGGGCAGACAATCGCTGCAGGGCCCGCTGTCATGGCGTTGCAAGCGGCCATCGCTGCGGATCTCGAAATGCAGTCGGTCGGCCCAGTCGATCAGGGCGAAGATTGATTGCAGCAGGTGGTAGCCATCGGCTCGCTTGCCCACCACATGCAAGAAGAGATTGATCTTGGCGGGCGCCGGGACATCGTAGAGCGCTTGCATTTCAGGGCTCGATCCGCGCGCGCAGCGTGACCACAGGCGCGGCAATCCTTGTTGCAACGATCAGCCGCTCGGCGCTACGCGACAGGTCGATCTGCCAGCCCAGTTGTTCGAAACCGCTGCCCGCGCTTGGTCGACTGGCGGCTTGCGGCCAGGGCCGTCCTTGCAGCCAGTCAAACAGCGCAGCGACCGGAATCGCTTCGCCGAGCAACTCGCGCGTCAAGGCGTCGAGGTCAGCAAAGCGCCGCTGATCCTCTTGCGTTTGCAGCAGCACCTCGCCTTCGCTCCAGCTCGCGCGTGCCAGCAGGCTACCCAGCGGTGTACTCAATTCCAGCTGACCCGCATTGGGGCTGCCGCTGAGTTCGAAGCCGGCGTTGCCGCCCGCAGCCTTGCCGCTGTCGCCAGCCACCTGCACGCTGATCCTGCCGCTCAAGCGCAGATCAGACGGGTTGGCCGGTTCGGACTTTTGCCGCTGCAAGCCGGCACAGGCGCTCAACAGCAATGCTGCCGCCAGCAGCAGCGGAAATTTCATGGTTTGACCTTCAGCCTGGTCATCGTTTCGACCAGGGATTCGTTGCGAGGGTCGCTCCTGGCGCCTTCCTGCCAGACCTTGCGGGCCTCGTCCTGCGCGCCGCTGGCCCACAGCAATTCGCCCAGATGGGCGGCGATGTCGGCATCGGGCCGCGAGCCATAGGCCTGGCGGACCAGCCGCAAGGCTTCGGCAAGATTGCCAGCCCGGTACTCGACCCAGCCCATGCTGTCGACGATGAAGGGCTCGGCCGGCGCATAGGTCAGCGCCTTGGCGATCAATTCGCGCGCTTCATCGATGCGCAGATTGCGCTCGGCCAGCGAAAAACCCAGTGCGTTATAGGCATGGTAATGGTCGGGTTTGAGCTTGGTGACGCGCTTGAGTGTGGCTTCCATCTCATCGAGCAGACCGAGCTTTTCGGCCATCATCGATTGTTCGTAAAGCATGTCAGCGTCATCGGGGAAGCGTTCATTGGCCCGTACCAGCAATTCGTAAGCCGCGCGCCAGTCGCGTGCTTCGCGCAGCAGTTGCGATTCGGCCATGAATTTGGCATGGGTCTCTTCGGCGGTCTGTTCGGGCAGGGCCTGGATGATTTTCCTGGCCTCGGCCAAACGGCCTTGCCTGGCCAGCAAGGAAGCGCGGCGGAACTGCGCTTCGACCAGGCGCTGTGGGCTGTCCACCTTCAACAGCCAAGCCTCGGCGCCCTTCAGATCACCGCGGATCTCGGCCACCTGAGCCAGCATCAGCCAGGCTTGCTGGCGCGATGCATCGAGTTCCTTGGCCAGGCCTTCACTGCCTTCAAGGCGTTGCAGATATTCGCGCAGCGCAGGCTCGGCAGCCTCGGGGTGGCGCAGTTCGAGCTCCAGAGCGCCAAGCCCGAACCAGGCTTCCACCACGGCCGGCGCGGCCATCGTGATCAGCCTGAATTCCCTGACAGCTTCGGCAATCCGCTGCGCGCGAGCCAAGGCTCTTGCATAGGCCAGTCGTAGTTGATGGTTGTCGGCCTGGGCCTGTAGCCTTGCGGTCACCAGTGTTTCGGCGCCGGGCTGGCTCGGCATCAATTCGAGCGCGAGCTGCATCGGTTCGTCTGACTTCGGCACCATGGTTTCGACTTCATAGGTGAAGTCGAGTGCCTGCCTGGTCTCGCCGGCCAGCAGGGCGAGCCGCGCCAAAGTGAGCTTGGCTGCCAGCTTGGTCTCGGGCCTTGTTGCGGCCAACTGCAGCAAGGGGCTCAGAACCTTGTAAACCAGTTTGGGCTCGGCCGCCTGCTGGAACAAGATCGGCAGCGACACCAGCACGCCACCGCGCTGATCCTTGGCTGTGACTGCGAGCAGCGCACGCAAGGGTTCGAGTACTTCGGCCGGCCGGTTCAGCAAGGCCAGCAACTGCAGCGTGGTCTTGTTCGCCTCGATCGAGCCGGGAATCGCCTCGCGCCAGGCCTTGGCAGCGATCAAGGCCTGATCACCAGCGCGTGCCTGGATGGCGATCGTGACGACGCGCTGGAACAGCACTTCGTCATGGGTACGCCGGGCGGCGTCGAGCAGCACCTGGAACGCCACGCCCGGCTGGCCCGAGCGCAACTCCATTTCGCCCACCAGCAGCTGATAGAACAGCGGCGCATCCATCTCGGAATTGGCTGACGTTGCTGCCGCGCTGTCGACCTTGGTGCCGGTGGTGCTTGCCAGCGCGCAACCTGCGATCAAGCTTGCGGCCAAGAAGGCGATGCGGCTGAAATGCTTTGGCATTGATGATTCCTGCGTGAATATTCTGCCGGCTTCGAAGCGGAGCTGGCCGGCCATTCTGCCCCGATATCATGCGAGCATGCCTGAACTGCCTGAAGTCGAAGTCACCCGCCGCAGCTTTGCCGATGCCATTGAGGGTGCAACAGTCCTGCAAGCAAGGCTTGGCAAGCCGCTGCGCTGGCCGATCGGCCTGCCTTGCGAGAGCCTGATCGGTGGCCGGATCGGCGCGGTGACGCGGCGCGGCAAGTACCTTTGGCTGCCGATTTCCAAGCCCGAGGCGACCGGCGGCCTGCTGCTGCATCTGGGCATGTCGGGGTCGCTGGCATTCACGGCTGGCGGCAATTCACCTGGGCCGCATGACCATTTTGATCTGCAGACTGATCGAGGCCTGCTGCGCCTGACCGACCCGCGCCGCTTTGGTGCCGTGGTCTGGTCGAAGGCGCTGACGGTTGCGCCGGCGGCCAAGCTGCTGGCCGGCTTGGGGATTGAACCTTTCGACCCCCGATTCGATGGCACTCATCTGCATGCCGGCTTCAGCGGCCGCCGCGTGGCGGTCAAGCTGGCATTGCTGGCCGGCAATATCGTCGTCGGCGCCGGCAATATCTACGCTTGCGAAGCGCTGTTTCTGGCCGGCATCGACCCGCGTCTGCCGGCGGCAAGGGTGAGTCGGCCGCGCGCCGAGAGGCTGGCGCAAGCGGTTCGCGGTGTGCTGGGCGACGCGCTGGCTGCGGGCGGCACGACCTTGCGCGATTTCCGCGATGCCCATGGCGTGGCCGGCAGCTTCCAGATGCAGGCCAGGGTCTATGGCCGCGAGGGCCAGCCCTGCCTGGTCTGCTCCAAGCCGATCAAGCGCATCACCCAGGGTCAACGTTCGACATTTTTCTGTTCTTCATGTCAAAAGAAATAAGCCTGCCGCTGCAGTTCGCCCCGCTGCTGGTGGCCTGGCAAAAACAGCATGGCCGCCATCAGCTGCCCTGGCAGAACACCCGCGACCCTTACCGGGTCTGGTTGTCGGAAATCATGCTGCAGCAGACCCAGGTGGCGACGGTGCTGGGCTATTACCAGCGCTTTCTGGAGCGCTTTCCGGCGGTTGCTGACTTGGCCGCAGCCTCGCTCGACGAGGTGCTGGCGCTATGGGCCGGCCTGGGCTATTACAGCCGGGCGCGCAATCTGCATGCCTGTGCCCAGGCGGTGGCCCGACTGCCTGGCGGGCAATTCCCGCGCCATTCGATCGAGTTGCAACTGCTGCCCGGCATTGGCCGTTCGACCGCTGCTGCGATTGCGGCCTTTTGCTTTGGCGAGCGGGTGGCGATCCTCGACGGCAATGTCAAACGGGTGCTGGGCAGGTTGCTTGCTTTCGACGGCGATCTGGCCAGCAGCGCGCAGGAGCGCCAACTCTGGCTGCATGCGACGGCCTTGCTGCCCGAGCGCGACATCGAGCGCTATACCCAGGGCGTGATGGACCTCGGGGCGACGCTTTGCACGGCGCGTTCGCCGCAATGCCTGCTTTGCCCTGTCAACGAGCTTTGTGCCGGCCGCAGCGAGCCCGGCCGCTATCCGGTGAAGACCCGCAAGCTCAAGCGCGGGCAACGCGAAAACTGGTGGCTATGGCTCGAGCACCACGGTCGGGTGTTGCTGCAGCAGCGTCCCGCCACCGGCGTCTGGGCCGGGCTCTGGAGCCTGCCGCTATACGATGATCTGGCGACCCTGAAGCTGGCTGCCAAAGAACTGGATGCACAGCTCGAGGTGATGCCGCAGATCAAGCATGCGCTAACCCATTTCGACTGGCTGCTGCATACCCAGCGGGCCGAAATTTCACAAGATCCGCTGCTGGCGCCGGCCGGCATCTGGGTCGCACGCGAGCAACTGGCCGATTACGCCCTGCCGACACCATTGAAAAAGATGATCGCTTGAGGGCTGGTGGAGGCTAGCGCGCGTCAAGCTCACGGTGGCGTTTCAGCACCTGGCCATGGCCGGCGAATTGCTTGACCAATGTTTCGACCAGGTAGACCGAGCGGTGCTGGCCGCCCGTGCAACCGATGGCAACCGTCAGGTAACTGCGCTGGTCAGCGGCGAAGTTCGGCAGCCAGCAGGTCAGAAATTCGCCGATCTGCTTGAGCATCAGCCCGACCTCAGGCTGGGCAGCGAGATAAGCCGCCACTGGCGCATCGCGGCCGTTCAGCGGGCGCAATTCGCGGTCGTAATAGGGATTGGGCAGCACCCGCACGTCGAAGACGAAATCGGCATCGCTGGGCACACCATGCTTGAAGGCGAAGGATTCAAACACCAGGGTCAGCGAGTCGCTTGCAACCCCGACCAGATCGCGGACCCAGGTACGCAGCAGGGCGGGGCGCAGCAAGCTGGTGTCGATGACGGTCGACTCAACGCGCAATGCCGCCAACATCTCGCGTTCAAGCGCGATGGCCTCGAGCAGCGCCAGATGCGCGTCATTGCCTTGCTCCGCATGATCGTGATCCTGGCGCAGCGGATGCGGCCGGCGGGTTTCGGAGAAGCGCCGCATCAGCGCCTCGGTATTGGCATCGAGAAAAACCGAACAAACTGACACCCCTGAAGCCCGCAATTGCTTCAACAGAGGCAGCAGCAGCGGCAGCGAGCCGGCACTGCGCACATCGACCGAGATCGCCACGCGGCGTTTACCGCGCTGTTTTTCAAGCGCCAGGAAGTCCAGCAGCAACTCGGCTGGCAGGTTGTCGACGCAGAAAAAGCCGGCATCCTCCAGCGCATGCATGGCCACCGATTTGCCACCGCCCGCCATGCCGGTGACCAGCACGACTTCGCTTTGCCGCTTCTCGGCAGTTTGCTCCGGCGCTTTGTTGATCATTGGAGAACCCTTGGTGCTGCAGCGACATCGTTCGACAAGTCGAGCATTTCCTGGGCATGGGCCAGGCTGGTGGTGGAGATCCGCTCACCGCCCAGCATCCGTGCGATTTCTGCGACCCGGGCGGCGCCGGCAACCGGTTGCACATCGCTGCTGGTCAGCCCGGCATGCGAAGTCTTGGAGACCAGCAGATGCTGGTCGGCGCAAGCCGCGACCTGGGGCAAATGGGTGACGGCCAGCACCTGCACCGAGTGCCCGAGTTGCTTCATCAGGCGCCCGACTGTTTCGGCCACCGCGCCACCAACGCCAGCATCGATCTCGTCAAAGATCAGCGTTTCAACCCCGGCGCGCTGCTGCAGGCAAGTCGTCACCGAGATCGCCAGCGAGATCCGCGACAGCTCGCCACCCGAGGCCACCTTGGACAAAGGCCTGGGTGTGCTGCCGGCATGGCCTGCGACCAGAAATTCAGCCGACTCCAAGCCGAAGCTTTGCGGCTGTTCCTGGGCTGCCAGATTGATTTCGAATATTCCGCCGTTCATACCCAGATTCTGCATTGTTTGCGTTACAGCCGCTGCCAGTTGCGGCGCCGCTGCAGCCCGCGCGCTGCTGACGCGGCCGGCCTCGGTGTCGAAAGCTTGGCGTGCCGCAGACAAAGCCAGCTCGAGCGAAGCCAGGTCGCTGGCGGCGTCGAGTGCTTCGAGCTCTTCGCGCCATTGCTGGTGCATGGCCGGCAACTCGGCGGGCGGGCGGCGGTAGCGGCGCGCCAGCGTCAGCCAGTCCGAAACCCGCTCGTCCAGCATTTGCATCCGCTCGGGCTCGACCTCGGTGCGGCGCAGATAGGCGTTCAACTCATGTGCGGCATCCTGCAGCTGCGCCTGCGCGCCGCGCAGCGCGTCGACTGCAGGCGCCAGCAAGGCGTCGTAATCGAGCACGTTTTCGAGCTGGTTCAAGGCGCTGACTGTGAGCGATTCGGCGCTGGGCTCGGCGTCGCTGACGGCTTCGAGCGCTCTGCGCACCGCGTCGAGCAGCGACTGCGCGTGCGACAGGCGCTGATGCTCGGCATTCAGGCTTTCCCATTCATCCTCGCCCGGCGCCAGGCGCTTGATTTCGCCGATCTGCCAGGCCAGACGCTCGCGCTCGCGCGCCAGTTCGCCCTGGCGCGACTTGGCGCTGGCGAGCAAATCCCCTGCCTGTTTCCACTGCCCGTAGCGTGCCGTCAGCGCCGTCAGATCGATGCCGGCAAAGCCGTCGAGCAGCGCGCGCACCGATGCGGGCCGGGTCAGGCCTTGCCAGGCATGCTGGCCATGGATGTCGAGCAGGCTGTCGGCCAGCTCGCGCAGCTGCGTCACGGTGGCCGGGCCGCCATTGATCCAGGCGCGGCTCTTGCCCTGGGCGTCGATCACGCGGCGCAACAGCAAGGCATCACCTTCAAGCTCGAAACCGGCTTGATCGAGCCAGGCTTCAAGATTCGCGGGGCGATCGAACTCGGCCGAGATGTCAGCGCGCAGCGCACCTTCGCGGACGACGCCGGAGTCGCCGCGGCTGCCAAGTGCGAGTTGCAGCGCATCGACCAGAATCGATTTGCCCGCACCGGTCTCGCCGGTCAGCACCGCAAAACCGGCGCCGAAGTCCAGTTCCAAGGCGGGCACGATGACGAAATCGCGCAGGCTCAGTCGGCGCAGCATGCTTTTACTCGCCTTCGTGCCAGCGCAGCTTGCGCCGCAAGGTGGCGTAATAGCTCCAGCCTTCGGGATGCAGGAAACAGACCTGGTGGGCGGAGCGGCGCACGGTGACGCGGTCGCCATGCTGCAGGCTGGCAAGACTTTGCATGTCGAAATTGACGCTGGCGTCGCGGCCGGCGACGATCTTCACGCTGACTGCTCCGGTATCGGGCAAAACGATCGGCCGGTTCGACAAGGTATGCGAAGCGATCGGCACCAGCAGCCAGCCGGCGATGCTCGGGTGCAGGATCGGCCCGCCAGCCGACAGCGAGTAGGCGGTTGAGCCGGTCGGCGAAGCGACGATCACACCGTCGGCGCGCATATTGGCGACGAACTCATCGCCGATGTCGATGCGCAACTCGACCATGCTGGCAGTAGCGCCGCGGCTGACCACCACATCGTTCAGCGCCAGACCTTCGAAGATGCTGAGCTCATCGCGCCAGACCGCGCCTTCGAGCATGGCGCGATGTTCGGTTTCGAAGTCGCCGGCGAGGATGGGCCCCAGCGTTTCGCGAAACTTTTCGAGGGAAATGTCGGTGATGAAACCCAGCCGCCCCTGGTTGATGCCGACCAGCGGCACGCCGTAGCGCGCCATTTCCCGGGCAAACCCGAGCATCGTGCCATCACCGCCGACGACGATGGCCAGATCGCATTGAGCGCCAAGCTCCTCGTTCGACAAGGCTTCGAATTCGGTGATGCCGGTATTCAAGGCGGTTTCGCGTTCGAGCGAAATTTTGATGCCCAGCCCGGTCAGGAAGTCTGCAATCTCTTGCAAAATCGGGCGAATGCCTCTGGCCTGATGCTTGCCGACAATCGCTACATGCTGGAATCGCTTGACCATGGCCGGAATTACACCACAGCGCTATGCCTGCCCCATGAACAACGAGGCCCTTTCGCCGCAGTCCTTACAATTCAACCATGCTTGACGAGCGTTCCCGATCCCTGCTGAAAACCCTGGTCGAACGGTATATCGCCGATGGCCAGCCGGTGGGGTCGCGCACGCTGTCGCGTGCCTCGGGTCTCGAGCTGAGCCCGGCGACGATCCGCAATGTGATGGCCGACCTAGAAGACCTCGGCCTGATCGCCAGCCCGCACACCAGTGCCGGGCGAATTCCGACCGCGCGCGGTTACCGCTTGTTCGTCGACACCATGCTGACCGCACAGCCGGCCCTGATCAGCGCCGACTCGCGCTCGATCGAATCGCGCTTGCAGCCTGACCAGCCGCAGCGGGTCATAGCCAGCGCGGCTCATCTGCTCTCAAGCCTGTCCAATTTCGTCGGTGTGGTGACTGCGCCGCGCAAGCCCAGTGTCTTTCACCATATCGAGTTCCTGCGCCTGGGAGACCGGCGCGTGCTGGTGATCATGGTCTCGCCCGATGGCGATGTGCAGAATCGGGTCATTTTCACCGCCCAGGATCTGAGCCAGTCCGAACTGGCCGAAGCCAGCAACCGGCTCAACGCCAACTACGCCGGGCTGAGCCTGGAGGCGGTGCGCGAGCGACTGAAGAGCGAAGTCGATGCGCTGCGCAGCGAGATCGCCTGCCTGATGAACGCGGCCGTGCAGGCCGGTGCTGATGCGATGACCGACGACGAAGAGCGGGTCGTGATCTCCGGCGAGCGCAACTTGCTGACCGTCCAGGACTTCGGCAACGACATGGGCAGCTTGAGGCGCTTGTTCGACATGTTCGAGCAGAAGACCCAGTTGATGCGCCTGCTCGACGTTTCAAGCCGCGCCGAGGGCGTGCGCATCTACATCGGTGGCGAAAGCCTGGTCGTGCCCTTCGAAGAGCTCTCCATCGTTTCGGCGCCCTACGAAGTCGACGGCCAGGTCGTCGGCACGCTTGGCGTCATCGGCCCGACGCGGATGCCCTATAACCGCATGATCCAGATCGTCGACATCACCTCGCGCATGATCAGCCAGGCGCTGTCGCAGAAATAGCCACCGCCGCACCTATACAATCCGCCCTCTCCGGCGCAATGCCGGAAACAGTTCAAAGGGCCGTTAGCTCAGTTGGTTAGAGCAGAGGACTCATAATCCTTTGGTCCGCGGTTCAAGTCCGCGACGGCCTACCAAATATCGTAATTAAATCAAGCTCTTGGCGCCGAAAACGTGAAGTGCTTTTTTTCTTGGGAAATCGGCTGATGCCAGTTTTTGACCTATTGCCCGTCAGTACCACGACTTCGGGGACCATCAGGCCGGCGGTTCGATGGTGCTTGTCTCTGTTCTTGGGCCACTTTTTTCCGGTTTGGTCATAAAGCATCCCTCGATGCGCCTCGGAATCTGAAGCCCCAGCGGGACATGTCGAGGGCCATGTCGTTCAGCGAGTTTTCGAGGCTCGCCTGGCTGGGGCGAAACAGTTCCGCCAGTCAAGCGACCGGCATCGGCTCGATACGCACCACAGCACGCCCCCCGACGGCCAAGGCGTAGCGCTGGACAGTGCGCAGCGATGGCGCACGCTGGCCACCCTCCAGTCGGGAAATCACGCTCTGGGTCGTTCCCATGCGCTGTGCGACCTCGCTTTGCGTCAACCCGGCACGGGCACGGGCTGCAATCAGTTCGCGGGCCATGTCGAACTCTGCGGCTTGGTTTTGATACTCAGCCAGCGTTGCGGGGTCGGCCAGCAGGTCGCGTTTGATGTCCTTCAGAGTCTTCATGGTGCGGTGTCCAGTCGTTTGCGGGCGGTTTCCAAAGCGCTACGGGGCGTGGTTTGGGTCTTCTTGATAAACACATGCAGCACCAGCGGGCTGCGGCCTTGAACGGCGGCATACACGGCGGATGCCGTCCCGGCCTTGCATGCGCATCTCCCAGAGCTTGCCTTCCAAAGGGCGTATGTGAGGCAGGCCAACATGCTGCGGCCCAAAGCCTTCAAGCAACTCGGAGATGTGCCTAAAGCGGGCGCGCATATCCTCGGGGAGTGCTTTTAGTTCCGGTTCTGCCAGCGGATGCAGAGTCACTGTCCAATTATTCAAAGTATAGCCTTTTTGCTATGTTCAAGCCACTACGCGCAGGCTGCCAACACCAGCGGTGGCAGGGTCGAAGGCAATCCCGGCCTGTTCCAGCACCCAAGCTTCAGTCTTGTTGTGGTGCAAGGCAAGCAGTTCGAGCGGGCGCACGGTGTAATGTTTCTCAGCGGTCGCGCTCGGCTTGTGGCCCATGATTTGTGCCACCACGCCGGCCGGCATCTCCAGCCATTCTGTCAAGCTTTTGAAGTAGCGGCGCAAGCCGTGAAGGGTCAAGCCTTCCAGTCCGGCGACTGTGCAGGCCGTTGAATGCACGGTATTGGGTTCGGTGATGTGCCCGATCTTGCTGGTCGCGCTTGAGAAGAGCCACTGATTGCTGCGGGGTAGGACAGCCAACAAATTAGCAACATAGGGGGTCAGCGGAATGTTGCGTTCGCCTTCGACCTTGTCGCGGATGGTCAGCCCATGCCATTGCGTGTTTACATCCTCCCAGCGCAAGGCGATTACTTCGCCAGGGCGGGCGCCAGTCAGCAGCATGGGTTGCAAAGCGGCGGCGATGGTGGATGTTCGGAATCAGCCGCACATGTGTGAACCATGTTGCCAACTGTCCGCGCTGCAATACACGTGCTGCTCTCATGGTGAGCGGCTTCGTTCCTTGTCATTCAAATACGCGATCGCTTGAGATTCGTCAAGGCGTTGAATTGGACTTGTGGCACGATTGAACACGTCAAGCCATTTTGGGAAAGGTGGTCGGCTCGGTGGGCCCAACCTATAAAGCCCGATCAAGTATTCATGTTGTATTGGTTATTAAAAAATCAGGAAAGGTATCTTATGAAATTATTGAAATTCCCGCTAATTCTGGCCGTCGTCCTCGGGTTTAGTGGACTACCCCTGCAAGCCCAACCTATGACTGATAAGCAGGCGGCGCCAATGACCCGTCAACAAGTCAAGATGGAGCGCGACGAGTTCCTTAAATTGCATAGGTATGACGCAGGTACCGAGGAATGGGTCCTGCGCCCGAATATCGACCCTCCAGCAGGCATGAAAACCCGAGCGCAGGTACGCGCCGAAAAGGAAGATTTCCTAAAGATGCATAAATATGATGGCGTCACCGATACTTGGGTGCCCCTTCAGGGCGTGCCGAAGTCGACATTGACGCGTGCCGAGGTGCGCGCCGAGACAGCCCAGTTCATGAAGACGCATGAATGGGACGAAATGAATGAACGCTGGGTCGAGAAGGCCCCGCGCAAGGTCAAAGCGAAATAATCGTTTGCCGTTGCATCAATCGGCTTACGGATTAATTCCGCAGCCGTAAAAAAGCCAAGCCCAGCTTGATTTGCTGGGCTTGGCTTTTTATGGGCCAGAATTTCGCCTCAATCCTGGGTTTGGAAAAATCAGCAGTTCGCTAAATCACCACATGGCCACCAATTTCGATGGCGTGATCAAACGGAATCTTGAAATACTCGGTGGCACTTTGCATGGTCCGGTGCAGGTAGATGAACGGAGCCATTGCCAGGGCTGACGGGCCTCTTGATACCACCCGTTCCTTGCCCACAAAGAACGATATTTCCATCAAATTGAAGTGGAATTCGCGGGCCCGCAAGAGCGCGACGGTGCGCATGATATGGGGCTCTTCCATATACCCATGGCGCACGGTGACTGAATGGAAGTTATGCGAAAGGTGTTCGATGGTCAGTCGATCGTCGTCGGCCACATGGGGCGAGTTGACGGTCTCGACATTCATCAGGATCACTCGTTCATGCAGGACCTTGTTGTGCTTTAAATTGTGCAGCAACGAGACCGGCGCAATATGGCTGTGCGGCACCATGAAAATAGCGGTGCCGGCGACACGGTGCGGCTGGCTTTTGTTCAGTGATTCAAGGAACTGATCCAGCGGAATCGAGCTTGCCCAGCGGGCCTTGAGAAGGCGGTTGCGACCGCTGATCCAGCAGATCATTACCAGCAAAAGCACAGCGGCGACGCTGACCGGCAGCCAGCCGCCATCAAAGAACTTGAACAAATTGGCGCCGAGAAAGACCGAATCGAGCAGGAAGAGAATGGCAAAAAGCGGCAGGAATAAAAGTTTGTTCCACCCTTTGGTGAAGACCATCACATAGGCCGCCATGAGGGTGTCGATCGCCATCGCGCCGGTGACTGAAACGCCGTAGGCTGAGGCAAGATTGTCCGAAGTCCTGAACCCCAGCACCAGAATCACGACACCGAACAGCAGGAAGAAATTCACCTTGGAAACATAGACCTGACCGATTTCTTCGGCCGAGGTATGTTTGACCAGCAGGCGCGGAATGAACCCAAGTTGCACCGCCTGGGTGGTGATCGAAAATGCCCCCGAGATCACGGCCTGTGACGCAATGATGGTGGCCATGGCAGCCAGAATCAGCAGGGGGATCAGCGCCCAACTGGGTGCCAGGCGGTAAAACGGATTGTCCAGGGCCGAAGGGTCGCGGATCAGGAGTGAACCCTGGCCGAAATAGTTCAGCAGCAGACAGGGGAAAGCCAGCATCAGCCAGGCCTTCTGGATCGGCGCGCGGCCAAAATGGCCCATGTCGGCGTACAAGGCCTCGCCTCCGGTCACTGCCAGTACGACCGAGCCAAAGATGGCTATGGCAACGCCGGAATGAGCCATCAGGAATGAAATTCCAGTCAGCGGATTGAGTGCCGCAAATATGGCCGGGGATTGGACCACCTCAGCCAGACCAATCAAGCCCAGGGCCGAAAACCAGACCAGCATCACCGGGCCGAAAACCTTGCCGATCACCGCAGTGCCGAAGCGCTCCACCGCGAACAGGCAGATGATCAGGAACAGGGCGATATAGATCACATATTTCTCAAGGTCGGGCGACAGGACTTTCAAGCCTTCGACTGCACTCAGCACCGAAATCGCCGGGGTGATCATGCTGTCGCCGAAGAACAGCGCCGCACCCAAGGCCCCAAGGATCGTGATCGGCCAGCGATATTTCGAGTCCTTCTTGAGGTCCTGCAGGACCAGGGCGGTGAGCGCGAAAATACCGCCTTCACCCCGGTTATCGGCCCGCATGATGACAAACACATACTTCAGCGTCACCACCAGGGTCAGGGCCCAGGTGATCAAGGACAGGATGCCGTAAACCGCCTGGACAATATCGCCACCCTCCTTGGCCCCGGAAGCTTCGACGGAAACTTTCAAGGCATAAAGCGGCGAGGTCCCGATGTCGCCGAAGACGACGCCAAGGGCGCCGAGCATGAGCGCAGCGGTAGCCTTGGATGAGGTCTTGCTGGTGTGTTGTGAGGTCATGAGTTACCCAGAAAATATTTCAAAGTGACTATCGCTGGGCAGCCTAAACCAAATCGACAGCATTGAGGAAAGTTGCCTTGAAATGGCAAAATTGATATACAGCAGTTTAACGAATGAAAATTGTTGAAAAACTGGGGATTCCCCGCATCAACACCGGAGCCTTCGGAAGCTGTGCAGGGCAACTTGGAGGAATTGGCGGTGCACCCTGGCAGTGAGCCTCCATGCACAACCCGGGAAGACGTTTGGCAAAACCAGCACCCTGTAAAGTTGCCGCGCAAAATCCTATGTCGCGCCTTTGACCCGCAGTGCCACGACCTTGTAGATCGGCCGCATCACCTGCATGTCGGCCTTCAGCGCTTGAGCTTCGAAGAATTTCAGCGCGACGGCCTTGTCTGCCGAAAATTCATGCACCAGCAGCAGGGACCGTATGGCCGAGTTCTGGTCGCCTTTGGCGCAGAAGAATTCGGCGATTGAAATCCACGACTTCGGGCGGCGTGAATCGATGATCAGGGCGTTGACCAGCAGCATGCCGGCTTCGTTGAACTTGTTGGCCAGCAGCATGGCCCGGCCGAGATTGGCGGTGATTTCGAGATCGAGAGGGTCATTGCTTGCGGCTTTGTTCAGCAGGCCGATCGCTTCTGCAACATGGCCACCTTCCAACTTCTCCTTAGCGAGTTCGTTCAGCTTTCGCGCAACAGCGTTATCGCCCGGCAGCGGCTTCTTGAATTCAGCGATCCTGGCCGCTCCTGCGTGAATCACTTCAGCCTGCAGCGGATCTGCAGCCTGGAGCATCAGGATCGCGCAGTCCTTGGGAGTCCGGCATTTCATGGCAAGATCGAGCGGGCTATTGGGGACAACATCCTGCATCGAGGGTTTATTGGCTGCCGGCATGGCGCTGGCATGTTCGGGTTCAGCAATGGCTTGGGCTTGAGTCGAACTTGAACTGGCTGTCGTCTGTGTCGGGCTGCCATGCATCTCGACAGGTCCAGTGGGTTCCTGAGTCAAATGCCGATATCCCCAGCCGGCTAGGCAAATCAGGACCAACGCTGCGACCAGGCCGAACCATGGCGAGGAGTTGTTCGGAGTGGCCGATGCTGCAGGTTCGAGCACCGGCCCGGCTTCATCCTGCCTTGCACCGCAAGACTCGCATTGGACGGTGGCGAGCGGTAGTTCGACACCGCATTGGATGCATTTCATGGCAAAGGAAGGCCTTGAAAATAAGAGATGAGAAAAAACAAGATGGAATTTCTTGAGATTGAATTGAAAAGAATCGACGCACATTGTGCCGTTCAACGGCGCAAGAACGTCACTGACATAGCGGCAATGATGCACGAAGCGGCATTGGATGCCGATCCAGCCAATATGTACATGCGGCTGTATTTTATTCTGTCGTCGCTGGGGCAGGATGAGTTCGCTCTGGAAATGCAGGCGCAAGCATTGCAGCATCGGGCCATCTTCAGGATCACCGATCCGGTCAAACCATCGGTCAGGTTGCTGGCCTTGATGAGCCCTGGCGACATGACCGACAACGCGCCACTGGACTATCTGCTTGAGGGCCACCCGGTCAGACTCGACCTGTTGTTCGTATCTCCCGGACAGGAGTTGCCCTCACAAATACCGGATCACGATCTGGTATTTGTCGGGATGGGTGAATCAGAAAAGAACTCACCGACCTTCGCAAGCTTGATGAAATTGCGTGAAAGCTGGCCAAGACCCTGGATCAACGCGCCCGAAAAGTTGCTGAATTGCCGGCGCGATCGTTTGCCGAAGTTGCTTGAAGTTGTCCCCGGCCTGCTGGCGCCGGCTTGCCGACGCTGGAACAAGCAGGACAGCGGCGAATTCAATTTTCCGCTGACCATCAGGCCGATCGATACGCATGGCGGCAAAGGCCTGGAAAAGCTCAATTGCCTGGAGGACTTCCATGCTTATCTGAGCCGGCATGGCGAAATTGGCGAGTTTTATATTGCCGACTACATCGACTATCAAAGCAAGGATGGTTTTTTTCGCAAGGCAAGAGTTGCCATCATCGACCGGATCCCCTATGCCTGCCATCTGGCGATTTCGCCTGATTGGATCGTCCATTACATCCCCTCAGGAATGGAGCACAGCCAGGCAAAGCGCGCTGAAGAACAGTCGTTCATGGAGGACTTCGAGGATCAATTTGCCCGCCGCCATGCCAAGGCCTTGCTGGCGATTGCCGACCTGACCGGTCTCGACTACATCATCATCGATTGTTGGGAAACCGGGGCCGGCGAGCTGCTACTTTTCGAGGCAGATGGCGGCGGCTGGATCCATGCGATCGATCCGGCCGAAGTCTTTCCCTACAAAGCCGCCGTCATGCAAAAGGCCTTCGACGGCTTCGAGGCCATGCTGTTGCAAAAATCCCGAGCTTGAGCTGGCTTTTACGCGATCAGGATCGCGCGGAAGTCGTTCACATTGGTGAGCGTCGGGCCGGTGATGACGGCGTCTCCGAGGGCGCCGAAAAAACCATGGCCATCGTTGTTGGCGAGCATGTCGAGCGGGCTCAAACCGATCGCCCTGGCGCGCGCCAGTGAGTCAGGCGCCAACAGCGCGCCAGCGATCTCCTCCTGCCCATCGACGCCGTCGGTATCACCGGCCAGCGCGTGGATGCCCGGCTGGCCAGCCAGCGCGATGCCCATCGCCAGCAGGCATTCGACATTGCGCCCGCCGCGCCCGGTGCCGCGCACGGTGACCGTGGTTTCGCCACCCGACAGCAGCACACAGGGCGGGCTGAACGGTTGGCCGCGCCCGGCGACCTGCAGCGCGATGCCTGCCAGGACGCGGCCGACATCGCGCGCTTCGCCTTCCAGCGCATCGCCAAGGATATGGGCTTCGATGCCGGCCGCGCGAGCTATTGCCGCAGCCGCTTCAAGTGCCATCTGCGGCGTCGCGATGATGCTGCAACTGCTGCCGGCCAGCCTCGCATCACCCGGTTTGACCGATTCGCCGTCACCGCTTTCGAGCAAGGCGCGGACCGGCGCGGGCAACTCGATCGCATAGCGGCGCATGATGTCCATGGCATCGGCGCAACTGGTCGGATCAGCCACCGTTGGCCCCGAGGCGATATTGATCGGGTCATCGCCCGGGACATCGGAGATCAACAGCGTCAGCAATTTGGCCGGGTGGCAGGCGGCGGCCAGCCGCCCGCCCTTGATGCCCGAGAGATGGCGGCGCACCGTATTCATCTCGCTGATGCTGGCGCCTGACTTCAGCAACTCACGGTTGACTTGCTGCTTGTACTCAAGGGTCAGACCCTCGAGCGGCAAGGACAGCAAGGAACTGCCGCCGCCCGAAATCAGGCAGAGCACGCGATCGTCAGCGCTCAAACCTTCGACCAGCGCCAGCATGCGCTGGGCGGCGTTCAGGCTGGCCGCGTCGGGCACTGGATGGGAGGCTTCGATGATTTCGATGCGATCGCAAGCCACGGCATAACCATAGCGGGTGACGACCAGCCCCGACAACTCGCCCGGCCAGTTGTCTTCGACCGCCCGCGCCATCGCCGCTGAAGCCTTGCCGGCGCCGATGACGATCAAGCGGCCGTTGCCGATCGACTGCGGGTCAGGCAGATGCGGCGGGATGCACAGCGCTGGCTGCGCGCTGGCGATCGCTGCGTCGAACATGCGGCGCAACAAGGCCTGCGCGGCGGCGGGATTCTTGTCGAATGAATTCATCGGCGGCATTGTCCATCTTTGCTTGGCTTTGGGCGCGGTTGTGGCCCGCGTTGCGGGCAGATCGAACGGCTCGGGGTTTGAATGAAGGTTTCTTCAGGCCGATGGGTGGCTGGATCAAGCTCCGCCAGCCCTGACCCTGTCAGCGATACTGATCGGGCCGTTTCACAGCAGCATCACGCGCGCCAATCGATCCGCTGTCCATCAGCCAAGCTGAGGACCGAAGAGTGCCAGCCAGCAAAATCAAGGCGAGTCCAAATGAAATCATCAACGACATTCTTAGCCGTTCTGCTGCTCGCCGGGTGCGCAAGCTACGAGCCTCCAATGCCAGGCCGACATCGGTCGCCAGGAGAACCTCAGGCCGAGACGACCTGCCAGTACGAAACGCCAACAGCCAGCAGATTCATGGCCCTTCGGTGTCGGAACACTGAAGACATGAAGCGGATGGCCGAACAGGCAAGGGATGCAGCAGATTCGATTCGTACCAACCCACCCGAAATCAAGTAAGCCTTGGTTGAGCCGTCGTGTCGAAGTTTGAACTTCCGCTGGGCTCAAACTAGGCCATCCGCGCTGTCTCCAGTTTCCAGCTTGCTCGACGATGCTGAGGCTCAGCCTCGCAGCGCCCAGCCCCAACACAGTCGGGCGCGCCTTCTATTCGCCAGATGGCTTTCTGTGTCATGAGTCAGGCTCGGGCATCAAGGAAAAAACTGCGTAACCGCGTTTCGGGGCATTTTGCTGACCAGCGGAAGGCCAGCGCATGCGGGTTGCACAGCCTCACGCGCAGGGTTCAGCGTCATGAAGCCTTGTGAGGAATTAGCTTGACCTGAAGCTCGCAGCCCACAGCCGCCGCGTACTTCTTCAGGGTAGCCAATGACGGCGTGTGGCGGCCCGCCGCCTCAAGACGGGAGATTGCGCTTTTTGTTGTACCCATGCGTTCGGCCACGGCGTCTTGAGTCATGCCCGCCTTCGCGCGAGCCTTGAGCATTTGCCCCGCTGAAGACTGTCGTACTCCTCGGCGAATCCCTGGCGCTTGCGGGCGGACGCAAGGAACTCTGCATGGTCATGGGGAACAGGTTTGTACTTCAGGTCAGCCATGCTGCACCTCCTTAAGGCGTTTGGGAGCGAGCTTCAACTCGCTATCAGGGGTTTGCTGCGTCTTCTTGATAAATGCGTGCAACGAGTAGCCTGGTGACCCGGCAGATGTCGATTCATGGTGACTCCACGCGTCAAACTGTTCGCCATTATGGACAAAGTAACGTTTATTTGTCCATAATAGCGTAATGCCTCGCAATCCACCCATCGTCTTTCCTCAGGAACAACGACTGCTTTCCCAACTCGGGGAGCGTCTCAAGCTCGCCCGGTTGCGCCGCAAACTCAGCGCGGTGGTGGTGGCGCAGCGCTCCGGCATCTCCCGCACATCCTTGTACAAAGTGGAGACCGGCCACTCCGGCGCAACCTTGGGCACCTACCTGCGCGTGCTGGCTGTGCTGGGTCTAGAGGGCGATATCAACGCGCTGGCGGCAGACGACAGGGTCGGACGCAAGCTGCAGGACCTGGCGTTGGAGCGCGCACCGTCGCTGCCGAGCCGGCGGCGCACCTCCGGCAAGACCGGTTCCGAGCCTTCGCCGGCGACAGCGGTGGGAGCGGGAGAAGCGTCATGAGCGGCCAAGGCAAGGTGCTTGAGATCTGGCTGGATTGCGACCTGGGGCCGGCGTGCCTTGTGGGCACGCTTGCGCACGACCGCGGGCAAGTACGCTTTCGCTATGACGGCGCCTGGCTGAAAGACGCGCGCGCGTTCGCACTCGACCCCGACCTGTCGCTGGACGAACAGCCCTTTTTCCCGAAACCGGAACTGGGCAACTTCGGCGTGTTCCTGGACTCATCGCCAGACCGATGGGGGCAAACGCTGATGAAACGCCGTGAAGCACTGCACGCGAAAGACGAGCGACGCACGCCGCGTACCTTGTATGCGTGGGATTTTCTCGTCGGGGTGCAGGACTTCACGCGCCAGGGCGCACTGCGCTTGCGCCTTGCCGGAACCAAGGAGTTCCTGGGTAATGAGCCGATGGCCGCGCCGCCGGTCACCACCTTGTTGGAGCTGGAGGCGGTCGCCTATCAGCTCAGCAGTCGCCGCATCGACGACCTGGATGCACTGCGGAAGTGGCTGGCCGTTTTGGTCGCGCCAGGTGCATCACTCGGGGGAGCACGTCCCAAGGCGAACTTTACCGAGGTCGACGGCTCCCTCTGGATTGGCAAGTTTCCGGCGCGTGACGATGACCGGGACGTGGGAGCCTGGGAATATGTGCTGCACGGTTTGGCGATCCAGGCGGGCATCGACGTTCCGGCCGCGAAGTTGCTCCGGCTGAACAACGAGTTCCGCACCTTCTGCGTTCAGCGTTTTGACCGTGACAAGGGGGTGCGCAGGTTCTATGCGTCGGCGCTGACCCTGCTGCGCAAGGAGCAGAGCGAAGGCAGCAGCTACCTCGAGCTGGCGCATTGGCTGCGTTCCAAGGGCGATGGTGCGCAGACGGATGAAGATCTGAAGCAGTTGTTTCGCCGTGTGGCTTTCAACGTGGCCGTCGGAAACAGGGACGACCATTTGCGCAACCACGGGTTCGTGCTGGGGTCGAACGGATGGCGGCTCTCACCCGCGTTCGACGTCAATCCGAACATTGACAAGGCGGAACACGTGTTGAACATCGACGATGCAGACAACCGCCCGAACCTGGAGACGGTTTTGTCGACCGCGGAGTTCTATGGGCTATCGCCGGCCCAAGCCAGGCAAGTCGTTGACGCAGTCGCAACCGCGGTTGACGGCTGGGCCGATGCCGCGAGGCAGGCCGGGATAGCCCGAGCGGATGTCGAATTGACGGCAGCGGCTTTCTCCGCGCATGCCGACTATCGGGCCACCAACCCACCTGTCAGCGCGAGGCCGTAGGCCGTGGCGGTCCATGCTGTCGAATTCGTCATTGCGAGGAGGCATGCCGACGCGGCAACATGGATTGCCACGCCGCCAAGGCGGCTCGCATGCGGACTGACTGGAAACAGATGACCCCCACCAATCTATAGCACAAAATGCTATAGTTATTCCATGGGTGAGTCGCTGCCAAAAAGAGTTTTCAAGACAAAGTCTTTTGCCCGGTGGTCGAAGAAGGTGCTGAAAGACCAAGCGCTTTGCTTGGCAGCTTGGGAAATTCAGCAAGGCTTGTATGAGGCAGATTTGGGCGGAGGTGTCTGCAAAAAAAGAGTAGCGATCGGCGGCCGGGGCAAGAGCGGTTCGACCCGCACCCTTGTTGCCATACGACACCCGATGGCGATCTTTTTCTGGCTGGTCGAGAAAAGAACACACCCGGCGCTGACTTTTCTGAAGAGGTCGTGGATCTCGCCAAAACAGTCGCTCGCGGCTTGCAGGCAATTGATGCGAAAAAACTGACTCAACTTATTGGTGACGGAAATTTACTGGAGATTTGCAATGAACCCAAAGTCGGTTGAAAACGATCGAATGGTCAAAGAATTGCTTGAAACCATTGCTGACTTGAGTGCCTATGGGTTGATCTCAAAATCCGACCTGGCTCGAACAAAACTGCTTGGAGCGGTTCCGCCGGTCTATGCGCCTGAGAGGGTTGTGAAGATCCGAACGGTGATTGCCAAAATGAGTCAATCGGTTTTCGCTGCGTGGCTCAATGTCAGCCTGTCGACGGTTCAGAAATGGGAATCCCCAACAGCGAACAAGCATCCAAGCGGCGCGGCCGCAAAGCTCCTTCAAATGGTGGAGATGAAGGGGATCGAATCACTGATCGTCTGACGAGGCGCTCAATATCGATCGTGGGCCGACAGGAAAGCGTAGGGCGCTGGCTCGCCGCACCTCATCAAGCTATTCACGGTCCGTCGCAGCGCCTTTTTTCTTCTTTTTTTCCTTGCGCAGCGTCTCGGCGATCTCGGCTGCGGCTTGCCAGGCGGCAAATTCTTCAGGTGTTTCGAGCGTGATGCGGCCCAGGGTGGCGGTGCGGTATTCGTACACCAGCACTTCAGCGGCTTTTTGCATATTGACGCGTCCGCCGCTGAGCATCGCGCCGCGCTTGCGCCCGATCGCTGCCAGCAACTCTTCATCGCTGAGCTTGCTGATGCCGCTGACGACTTCGGCGCCACCGAGCTTGTAGCGTTCTTCGACCTGGCCGGCGTAATGCTGGCGCAGATAGCTCAGCAACTCCAGCGCCACTTCTTCCTCGTCGAAAGCATTGCGGCCGATCGCGCCGCTGGCGGCCAGGTTGTAGCCGCTTTGCTCGACCGAGATGCGCGGCCAGAGCATGCCGGGCGTGTCGTAGAGGTAGAAATCGTTTTCGAGCACGATCTTCTGCTCGAGCTTGGTGATGCCGGGCTCGTCACCGGTCTTGGCGGCGCGGCGGGCTGCAATGGTGTTGATCAAGGTCGACTTGCCGACATTGGGGATGCCGCAGATCAGCACCCGCACCGGCTTGGCCATGCCGCCGCGCAGCGGTGCGAGTTCGCGGCAGGCGGCAATCAAGGCCTTGGCGGGCGCCTTGATGCTGGCGTCGAGGCCGATCGCCCTTGTGGCGGGCCTTGCGTTGTAATGCGCCAGCCACATCTCGGTGCGTTCGGGGTCGGCCAGGTCCTGCTTGTTGAGCAGCTTCAGCGTCGGCTTGCCTTCGGTCAGCTTGGCCAGCAGCGGATTGGCGCTCGAGCCGGGCAGCCGGGCGTCGAGCAACTCGATCACCACATCGAGCCCGGCTTTCATGCGTTCGTTGATTGCGTTCCGGGTCGAATTCATATGCCCGGGAAACCAATGGATGGCCATTTTCTCTTTCGTGTTTGCCGGCGATTGTCCCAGTCTTGTCAGTCGATCCTTTGCGCTTTCAAATGCAGGACATCGAGCGGGCGCACATCGCTGGCCTGGTTGCCCCAGGCGTTGCGCAGATAACTGGCCAGCGCTGCCATCTGCGGGTCGTCAAGCAGGCCGGCAAAAGGCGGCATGCCGAACGGCCGCGGCACGCCTTCAGTGGCCGGAGCGAAGCCGCCGCGCTGGACGATGCGCAGCAAATTGGCCGGCGAGTTCATCGTCACCAAGCGGTTGCCGGCCAGCGCCGGGTAAGCACCCTTGATACCTTCGCCGTTTTCGCCATGACAGGCGGCGCAATGGTCGGCGAAGAGCTGTTTGCCTTGCTCGCGCAGCTTCAACTCAGGCCGGCGCATTGGGACTTCGGGCGCTACCGAATGCTGTGGCAGGCTCTGCAAATAGACCGCCATCGCGTCGAGATCCGCATCGGCCAGATGGCTGGTGCTGCCCAGAATCACCTCGGACATCGGCCCCAGGGCGCTGGCCTGATCGTTGCTGCCGTTGTGCAGCCAGTCCTTGATTGCTTGTTTGGGCCAGGCCGCAACGCTGGCTTCAGCCTTGTCATGCAGCGACGGCGCATACCAGCCCAGTGCATCGAGCATGGCGCCAGAAAAATCGCCATGGCCCTGCGTGGCACCGAGGCTGTTGCGTGCGGCATGGCAGGCGCTGCAATGTCCGAGACCCTGGGTCAGATAGGCGCCGCGGTTCCATGCCGGGCTCTGCTGCGGATCGTCGACATAGACGGCCGGGCGGAAGTAAAGCGCGCGCCAAAGCAGCATTGCGGCCTGGGTGTCGTAGGGGAAACGCAGTTGATGCGGGCGATTCGGCTGGGTCGCAGCGGGCAGGCTGCGCAGATAGGCGTAGATCGCATCGGCATCGGCGCGGGTCATCAAAGCGTAGTTGGTAAAGGGGAAGGCCGGGGTCAACAGGCGGCCGTCGCGGCTGCGGCCGTTGTGCAGCGCGGCCCAGAAATCGTCCTTTGACCAAGCGCCGATGCCGGTCACCGGGTCGGGTGTCAGGTTGCTCGAAAAGACGCTGCCGAACGGTGTCGGTATCGCCCGCCCGCCGGCAAAAGGATCGCCACCACGCTTGCTATGGCAGCCGCCGCAGTTGCCGGCCTTGGCCAGATAGGCGCCGCGCTGGACTTCAGCCACCGGGTCAGTTGCCAGGCTGATCCTGGGGGGCGCCTCGTCGAGGTGGTTGAGCCGGTAAACCGCCGCCAGCATCAGCAGGGCCATCAGCAGCAGGGCAAGACCGACCCGCTTCATTGCAGACTGCCGCAGCGGACCGGCGGCGCGGCGGGAAGATCAGCCGCAGGCCTGGTGTCTGCCGGCATCGCTTGCGCCGCCAGCCATTGCGAAATCGAGTTGATCTCGCCCTCGGTCAACTGCCTGGCGATCTGCGCCATGCAGTCTGGCGCGGCGGCGCGGCGCTGGCCACTGCGCCAGGCGCCGAGCTGGCCGTTCAGATAGTCGCGTGGCAAGCTCAGCAGTCCGGGGATGAAGGGCTGGGCGCCTGTCAGCTTCTCGCCATGGCAGGACACGCAGGCCGGCAGCTTGCGCGCGGGATCGCCATTGAAGACCAGCTGCCTGCCGCGTTCGAGTTCCGGCTTGGGCATGGTCGACAGCTGTGGCGCCGGATAGGGCAGATGCAGCCCGGCAAAGTAGCCGGCCAACTCGTTCAGGTAAGCGTCGCTGAGCGGATCGATCAGGTCACTCATCAAGCCATAATGACGCCGACCATCGCGGAAGTTCAGCAACTGCCGGTACAGATAGCCCTGCGGCTTGCCGGCCAGCCTGGGGTAATAACCGTCAGCTGCAGCCCGGCCCTGTTCGCCATGACAAGCGGTACAGGCCAGCGCGCGCTGGGCGATGTTGTCTTCGAATTTCGGTGCTGCCGGGGCCGCTTGGCCCAGCAAGCCCAGGCAAAGCAGCAACAATCGTGGCAAGTCATTCAGCAGCAGTTTCATCATCCTAGGATCAAGTCTTGGCAGCGGCACATCGCCGGCATATTAGGCTGCGATGATTATCCCAAGCTGACGAGGAAGGACAGTCGATGACTTACAACAGCGCAATGGATCGCCCGCTTGCCTTGCGGATCGTGGTGATGGGCGTTAGCGGCTGCGGCAAGAGCACGGTCGGCGCCTTGCTGGCACAGGCGCTGGGCGCGGATTTTGTCGAAGGCGATAGGTTGCACCCGCCGCAGAACATTGCCTTGATGGCCGCTGGCACGCCGCTGACCGACGCCGATCGGGCTGGCTGGTTGGCCGAGATTGCCGGCCAGCTCGGCCAGGCTGCAGCGGCTGATCTGGGCTTGGTGTTGTCCTGCTCGGCGCTCAAGCGCAGCTACCGCGACCAGTTGCGCGAGTCCTGCCCGGGCCTGCAATTCGTCCATCTGCAAGGTACGCCGGAGCTGCTGCGCCAGCGGTTGCAGGCACGCAGTGGCCATTACATGCCGGCCTCGCTGCTGGACAGTCAACTCGCCACGCTGGAGTCCACTGGCGCCGACGAGGCCGCCGTCGTCATTGACATCAGCCTGCCCGCCGGGCAGATCTGCGCTACCGCGCTGGCAGCGCTCAGGGATCGGAGAAGCGATCAGCGCGACAGGATTGCGCCGATCACTCCTTGACCGACCCGGTCATGCCCGAGACGTAATACTCGACGAAGAACGAGTAGACAAAAGCCACCGGCAGCGAGCCGAGCAAGGCGCCCGCCATCAGGGGCCCCCAGTGGTAGACATCGCCTTCGACCAACTCGGTGACGACACCGATCGGCACCGTTTTCATCTCGGACGAGGAGATGAATGTCAGCGCATAGATGAACTCGTTCCAGCTCAACGTGAATGCAAAGATGCCTGCCGAGATCAGCCCCGGTACCGCCAGCGGCAGAACGATCTTGACCAGGATCTGCCAGCGGTTCGCCCCATCGATCAAGGCGCATTCTTCGAGCTCATAGGGGATCGAACGGAAATAGCCCATCAGCAGCCAGGTTGAGAACGGGATCAAGAAGGTCGGGTAGGTCAGGATCAAGGCCATCCTGGTGTCGAACAACCCGAGACTGACGACGATCGATGCCAGCGGAATGAACAGGATCGATGGCGGTACCAGATAGGCCAGGAAGATCGCACCACCGGCCGCTTTGGCGCCCTGGAAGCGCAGGCGCTCGATCGCATAGGCGGCCAGGATCGAAGCGGCCAGCGACACCAGGGTGGACACGACCGAGACGATCACCGTGTTCCACAGCCAGTCCGGATATTCGGTGTGGAACAGCAGTTTCTCGAAATGCGCCAGCGTCGGGGCGATGATCCAGAACGGGTTGCCATCGCGCGACAGCAATTCGTTGTCGGGCTTGAAAGCCGTGATCGTCATCCAGTAAAACGGGAACAACAGCACGATCACGAACAGGCAGATCGGGATGTAGATGGTGACCCAGCGCCGCGGCAGCGATTGCAGGAAGTCCATGCCTTGCGAGTCTTCTTTGCTCACTTGTCACCGCCTTGCTGCCAGGCCCGGCGTTGCAAGCCGAAATAGCTGAACATGATCGCTGCCAGCAAAAAAGGCACCATCATGGTGGCGATCGCCGCACCTTCGGCCAGGGCGCCGCCCGAGATCGCGCGCTGGAATGCCAAGGTGGCCATCAGGTGGGTGGCGTTGAGCGGCCCGCCGCGCGTCAGCACATAGATCAGCTGGAAATCGGTAAAGGTGAACAGCACCGAGAAGGTCATCACCACCGCGATGATTGGCGTCAGCAGTGGCAGGGTGATGTGGCGGAATTGCTGCCAGGGCGTTGCACCGTCGATCGCCGAGGCTTCGTAGTACGACGGCGAGATGGTCTGCAATCCGGCCAGCAGCGAGATCGCGACGAATGGGATGCCACGCCAGACATTGGCGGCGATGGTCGAGAAGCGGGCATTCCAGGGATCGCCGAGAAAATCGATATAGCGGTCGATCAGCCCCATCTTCAGCAAGGCCCAGCTGATGATCGAGAACTGCGCGTCATAGAGCCACCAGAAGGCGATCGCCGAGAGCGCTGTCGGCACGATCCATGGCAACAGCACGACGGCGCGGAAAAAGCTCTGGAAGGGCAGATTCTTGTTCAGCAGCACTGCCAGCCATAACCCCAGCAGGAACTTGATGAGGCTGGCGACGGTGGTGTAGAAGATTGTGTTGAAAAGCGCCTGCCTGGTCACGCTGTCGGTGATCAGATAGCTGAAGTTTTCCAGCCCGATCCATTCGCCGGCCCGGCCGATCTTGGCATCGGTGAAGCCCAGCCAGGTGCCCAGCCCGAGCGGATAGGTCAGGAAAAGCAGCAGCAGCAAGGCCGAAGGCAGCATGAATGCCCAGCCCAGTGCATGGCGATTGTTCTGGAATTTTTCAAGCAGTTTCATTGCAGTCCATGAACGTCAAGCAGCATCAATGGCGTCGATGCCCAAGCATGCGGCTTGCCCGGCAGCGCGGCAATCAAGCAGCGCCAGACCTGGCAAGACCGCAGCCTCGGCGTCAGACTTTGTAGTAACGCTCGGCGCGCTTTTGCGCCCGTTCGGCAGCTTCCTTCGGTGTCTTGGCTCCGCTGGCGGCTTCAGCCACCATATTGCAGACGATGAAGTCCGCGCCCGCACCTGCCGAGGCGTAACCCAATCTGCCAGCGTAGCCGGCCGGGCGCATGTTCTTCACGCCGTCGCGGTAAGGCGTGTGCTTGGGGTCCACGGTCCAGATCGCAGACTTTTCGTAAGCCTTCAGCGGCTGGGCGATATAGCCACCGGCACCGGTCAGCCAAGGGTCGAATTGGTCCCACTCCATCATGAAGCGCAGGAATTCCTTGGCGGCGTTCGGGTACTTGGTGTACTTCATGATCATCTGGTTGAAGAACAGATGCGACTCGGTCGGCACGCCCACAGGCCCGACCGGGAACGAGGCGTGGTTGATGTCAGCAGCCAGCGCATGGACCTTGGGATCAGTCGAGTTTTTCGCGGCATAGTAGATCGAGATGCCGTTGTTGGTCACGCTGATCTGGCTGTCGAGGAAGGCCTTGTTGTTGTTCGGGTCGAGCCAGGACAGGGTGCCCGGAATGAAGGTGGCGTACATCTCCTTGGCATATTCGAGCGCCCGGATCGTCTCGGGGCTGTCGATGACGACCTTGTTGTTGGCGTCAACCAGTTTGCCGCCATGCGACCAGATCAGCCAGTTGGTCCAGAGGCCGTCACCCGTGGCGTTGCCCAGGGCAAAACCACCCGGCGTACCCTTGGCTGCGAGCGCCTTGAGCATCTTCAGGAAGCCGTCGGTGTCCTTGGGAAAGCTGTCAAAGCCTGCGGCCTGCAATTGGCTCTGGCGATACACCATGTAGGAGCCTGCAGCGCCGAGTCCCAATCCCAGCCATTTCTTGCCGTCCGGGCGCAGATAGGCTTCGCAGGCCGGGTACCAGCCGCCGTATTTCTTGCCAAGGTATTCGGCGACATCGCTGACATCGAGCAGCTTTTCCGGGTAAAGATTGGCGTCGTCATTGGTTGACAGGATGATGTCGGGGCCGGCGCCGGTGTTGGCAGCGACCGCCGCTTTCGGCCGCACATCCTCCCAACCTTCGTTGTCGACGCGGACTTCGATGCCGGTTTTCTCGGTGAATTTCTTCACGTTGACCATGTAGGCGTCGATGTCGCCCTGCACGAAACGGCTCCAGCGCAGCACGCGCAACTTGGCGCCTTTTTCAGGCTTCAGGGACAGACTCTGGGCGTGAACCGCCGGCGCAAACAATGCTGCCCCGGTTCCCAGGCTGGCTGTGGCAGCGACGCTGGCAGTGCCTTCAAGGAAGGTGCGACGGTTGAATTCAGTCATGCTGTATCTCCTTTGGTGAATGGTCTCTGGTGACGCGAAAAAAAGAATCCAGGAAAGCCGGAATGCTGCGTTCAGGCAGCCAGGCGCTGGCCGGCGCCAGCATCAAACAAATGGGCGCGTTGCGCATCGGGCAGCAAGCGGATCGTGCTGCCGGGAGCGAAATCATGGCGCTCGCGGAACACGGCGGCGAGCTCGACGCCTTCATGGCGGCAAGCGATAAAGGTGTCCATGCCGGTGGGCTCCATCACCACCACCTGCACCGGGATGCCGGCGGCCTCGGACAAGGTCATATGTTCAGGCCTGGTGCCGTAGACCACGGCCTGACCGTCTACGCCACCTGAGTCGGGGGGGGCAGGCAGCAAGGTGCCGTCGTTCAGTTCGACTTGCGCAACGCCGGCGCTGCGGCGCAACGTGCCGGGAAGGAAGTTCATGGCTGGCGAACCGATGAAACCGGCGACGAACTGGTTGGCCGGGTGGTCGTAGAGGTCAAGCGGACTGCCGGATTGTTCGATCCGCCCATCGCGCATGACGACGATCTGGTCTCCCATCGTCATCGCTTCGATCTGGTCATGGGTGACATAGATTGAGGTCGTCTTCAGGCGCTGGTGCAGTTCCTTGATTTCGGCGCGCATCGCCACACGCAGCTTGGCGTCGAGGTTCGAAAGCGGCTCGTCGAACAGGAATACCTGCGGGTCGCGGACGATGGCACGCCCCATCGCCACGCGCTGGCGCTGCCCACCCGAGAGCTGCCGGGGAAAGCGGTCAAGCAGCGGTATCAAGCCGAGAATCTCGGCTGCGCGGCCGACCTTGCTGTCAATCGTCGCCTTGCTCTGCTTGGCCAGTTCGAGCGAGAAAGCCATATTTGCCCGCACCGTCATATGTGGGTAGAGCGCGTAGTTCTGGAACACCATCGCGATGTCGCGTTCCTTCGGTTGCAGGTCGTTGACCAATCGGTCGCCGATGCGGATCTCGCCGCCGCTGACTTCCTCCAGCCCCGCAATCATGCGCAGCAAGGTGCTCTTGCCGCAACCCGATGGGCCGACCAGGACGGTGAACGAGCCGTCCGGGATATCAATGTCAACGCCGTGCAGAACGGGCACCTGGCCGAAATTTTTCTTGACGGACTTGATCGTGACGCTGGCCATGCATTGGGTCCTGATGTCATTGGGCAATCTGCCCTGTTTTTTAGTGCACCTGCCGCTGCGACCGGTCCACTTTGCAAACTCAATATTACGCCGATACGGCGCCAAGCAATTAGGGCAAACCGTTAGAAGCCTGCACTTAATTGTTCATATGATCGTCTTGGGACCATGGTCAAGCCGCCCGCCACCAAGTTGCATCGAGCCTGTGCGGCTGCAAAAACCGCTGCCCCCCGGCGGCATGACAAGGGAAAAGAGTGATCCAGAAAAGCAAGCAAAAAGTCCTGGGCGTGGTTGGCCTCGGGTCGATGGGTTTCGGTGCTGCGCTGACCGCGATGCGCAAGGGCGTGAACACGCTCGGACTCGACCTGCGGCTGGAAGCACGCCAGCGTTTCGAGGCCGAGGGCGGCGCCACCGTCGATTCGCTGGCCGAACTGGGCGCGCGCTGTGACGCGGTGGTGGTGTTGGTCGTTACCGCGGAGCAAACCGAAACCGTGCTGTTCGGTCCGGGCGGGCTGGCCAGTACGCTCAAGCTCGGTTCGGTGCTGATCACCTCGGCCACCGTCGACCCGACGCTGCCACCCGTCTGGCAGCAAAGGTTGGAGCCGCTTGGCTTATGGCTGATCGATGCGCCGGTCTCGGGCGGCGCGGGCAAGGCCGCGGCGGGGCAGATGACGGTGATGGCTTCGGGCGCCCCTGAGGCATTCGCTGCGGCGGGGGATCTGCTCGATGCGATTGCCGGCAAGGTCTACCGGCTGGGCGACCGTCCCGGCATCGGCTCGATCGTCAAAATGGTCAATCAGCACCTGGCCGGCGTGCATATCGCCGCAGCCTGCGAAGGCATGGCGCTGGGCATGCGCGCCGGCGCCGACCCGGCCGCGTTGTACGAAGTGATCTGCAACTCGGCAGGCATGAGCTGGATGTTCCAGAACCGTGTGCCGCATATCCTGGCCGGTGACTACCGGCCGCTGTCGACCGTCAATATCTTCGTCAAGGACCTGGGCATCGTGCTCGACACCGCGCGCAAGCTGAGCTTTCCGCTGCCGCTGGCCGCCGCCGCGCACCAGCTCTACCTAGCCACCGCAGCCGCTGGGCATGGCGCCGAGGACGATGCCGCAGTGATCAAGTTCTACGCCGCGCTGGCGGGGCTGACGCTGCCTGAAGCCCCGGAGTCGAAGTGATGCCGAGCCACAGACGCCATATGACACTGGGCGAAAACCGACGAATGACGCTGGGCGTCATAGCCGACGACTTCACCGGCGCCACCGATGTCGCCAGCATGTTGGTGCGCGCCGGCATGCGCACGGTGCAGGTGATCGGCGTTCCTGATGATGCGACGGTGATTGATGCCGATGCGGTGGTGGTGGCGCTGAAGACCCGCAATTTGCCTGCGGCCGATGCCGTGCGCGAATCATTGGCGGCGCTGCGCTGGTTGCAGGCGGGCGGCATGCGGCAATGCTATTTCAAGTACTGCTCGACTTTCGATTCGACCGCTGCCGGCAATATCGGCCCGGTCGCCGAGGCGCTGATGCAGGCGCTGGGCGCCGATTTCACCATCGCTTGCCCGGCTTTTCCGGAAAACGGCCGCACTGTCTTTCGCGGCCATCTGTTCGTCGGCGACGAATTGCTCAGCGACTCGGGCATGCGTCACCATCCGCTGACGCCGATGACCGATGCCAACCTCGTGCGGGTGCTGCAAGCGCAGTGCCAAGGCAGAGTCGGCCTGCTGCGGCATGACATGGTCGCCCAGGGCCCGCTAGTGTTGCGTCAGCGCTTTGATGCCATGCGCCGCGAAGGCATCAGCATTGCCATCGCCGATGCCGTCAACAACGCCGACCTGCGCTTGCTCGCCGAGGCCTGTGCCGACCTGCCGCTGCTGACCGCGGGCTCGGGCTTGGCGCTGGGCTTGCCCGAGGTTTATTCGGCGCGCGGATGGCTGTTGCCTGATGCTCAGGCCGCAACGCTGGACCTCGCACGCGGCGCAGCGGCGGTGCTGGCCGGATCCTGCTCGCTCGCGACCCAGGCGCAGGTGCAACGCTGGCGCGAAGCCGGCCGGCCAGCGTTGGCAATTGATCCCAGGGCGCTGGCGCGTGGCGAGCCGGTGGCCGAGCAGGCCTTGCAATGGGCACAAGGACATTCCGCTGGCCAGGCGCCGTTGTTCTATGCGACCAGCACAGCGGAAGCCCTGCATTCAGTCCAGGCCGAACTCGGTGCGGCTCAGGCTGGCGCTTTGGTCGAAGCCTGCATGGCGCAACTCGCCTGCGGTCTGCTTGCACAAGGAGTGCGCCGCTTGGTCGTCGCGGGCGGCGAGACTTCGGGCGCTGTCGTGCAGGCGCTGGGGGTGACGCAGCTGCGCATCGGCCCGCCGATCTGCCCCGGCGTGCCCTGGACCCAGGTGGAGGGCCAGTCGGTCGGCGAGACCTTGCAGCTGGCTTTGAAGTCGGGCAATTTCGGCGGTCCTGATTTCTTCTCTGAAGCGCTGCAACTGGGGGTATCGATATGAGCGATTTCGCTGCACAGCGCGAACAGATCTGCCTGGCCGGCCGTTCGCTGTTCGAGCGCGGCTATGTCCACGCGACCGCTGGCAACATCAGCATGCGGTTGCCCGCAGGGCAAGGCTTTCTGATCACCCCGACCGACGCTTGCCTGGGGCAAATGCTGCCCGGGCAGTTGGCCCGCTGCGATGCCTTGGGCCAACAGCTTAGCGGCGAGCGCGCCAGCAAGACGCTGGCCTTGCATCGCAGCATCTATGCGGCCGAGCCAGCCGCGCAATGCGTGGTGCATACCCACAGCACCGAGCTGGTCGCGCTGACGCTGACCGGGGTCTGGCGTGACGACGCGATCCTGCCACCGATCACGCCCTATTTCGTGATGAAGGTCGGCCGGGTGCCGTTGATTCCTTATCACCGGCCGGGTGATCCGGCGGTCGCCGGCCTGGTGGCCGAAGCGATCGCCGCGGCGCGGCAGCGCGGGGCGATGTTGCGCGCGGTGATGCTCGACCGCCTGGGCCCCAATGTCTGGCATGAATCGCCCGCTGCGGCCTGCGCCTTGCTCGAGGAGCTTGAGGAAACTGCCAGGCTGTGGCGGATCTCGCGGGGCCGGGCCAAGGCCCTGTCCGAAGCCCAAATTGAAGAACTTCACAGCGCCTTTGGCGCGAGGTGGTGACCATGCCGCGCTTTGCCGCCAATCTGTCGATGATGTACGTGGAACATGCTTTCCTCGATCGCTTTGCTGCGGCTGCTGCGGATGGTTTCGATGCGGTCGAATTCCTGTTTCCCTATGAGCATGAACCGGCAGCGATCGCCAGTCGCCTGGTCGATAACGGCCTGCAGCAGGTGTTGTTCAACGCGCCACCCGGCGACTTTGCCGGCGGCGAGCGCGGCATTACCTGTCTGGCTGAGCGACGCGACGAGTTCCGGCGCGGCATCCTCGAACAGGCTTTGCCCTATGCGCTGGCGCTGCGATGCCCGCGCCTGCATGTGATGGCCGGGCTGATGCCTGCAGGCATGGCTCGTGCCGCATTGCGCGAGGTTTATCTGGAGAACCTGGCCTGGGCGGCGCGCGAGGCCGCTGCAGCAGGAGTCGAACTGCTGATCGAGCCGATCAACACCCGTGATATTCCCGCTTATCTGCTGAACCGCCAGGGCGAGGCGCATCAGATCGTCGAGCAGATCGGCGCGCCGAATTTGAAGGTGCAGATGGATCTTTACCATTGCCAGGTCGTCGAAGGCGATGTGGCAATGAAGTTGCGCCAATACCTGCCGACTGGCCGGGTCGGGCATTTGCAAATCGCCGGCGTGCCCGACCGGCATGAGCCTGATCAGGGCGAACTGAATTACCCTTATCTGTTCGAGCAGCTCGATCTGCTCGGTTGGCAAGGACACATCGGCTGCGAGTACCGTCCCCGCGCCGGCACCAGCGCCGGTCTGGGCTGGCTGAAGGCCTGGAAGCATTCGACAAAAGGTAATCCGCAATGAAAATCCTGATCACCGGCGGCGCCGGATTTCTTGGTGCAAGGCTGGCTCGCACATTGCTGCAGCGCGGCACATTGGGCGGACGGACGATCGAGCGGATCGTATTGGCCGATCAGGCGCAGGCACCGGCCGACCTGCTCAAGGATGAGCGCATCGAGGCCCGCGTCGGTCCGCTACTCGCGCATTGCGAAGGGCTGCGCGAAGAAGCAATCGATGGCGTGTTCCACCTGGCTTCGGCGGTGTCGGGCGAATGCGAGGCCGATTTCGACTTGGGCCTGCGCAGCAATCTCGACAGCACTCGGGCGTTGCTCGATGCTTTGCGGGACCGGGTGAACGGCGGCGAAGCGGCTGCCAGGTTGGTGTTTTCCAGTTCGGTGGCGGTCTTCGGCCCGGATGCCGCAGTACCGATGCCGGCTGTCGTCACCGACACCACGCTGCCGACACCGCAGACCAGCTATGGCATCCATAAACATATCTGCGAACATCTGGTGGCCGACTACAGCCGCAAAGGCTATATCGATGGCCGCAGCGCCCGCCTGATGACGGTGACGGTACGGCCCGGTCGGCCCAACGGCGCAGCCTCGTCCTTCTTCAGCGGCATCATCCGCGAGCCGCTGGCCGGCGTCGAATCGATCTGCCCGGTAGGCCTCGATGTCGCGCACCCGGTGTCGTCGCCGCAGCGCACGGTCGAGGGTTTGATCGCGATTTATGAGGCCAGCCGCGAAGCCTATGGTGGGCGCACGGCCATGAACCTGCCAGCACTCAACGTCTCGGTGGCGCAGATGCTGGCTGCGCTTGAAGAAGTGGCCGGCCCTGCCGTGCGGGCGCGGGTGCGTTTCGAGCGCGACGAGCGCATCGCGGCCATCGTCGCCAATTGGCCGTCGGCTGCTCGCGCTGATCGTGCGGCAAAACTCGGCCTGCTGCCGGAAGCCAGCTTCGCCGACATCATCAGGCAGTACATCGCCGACAGCGCGGCCAACCCCGCCGCGCTGGCAGGCTTGCCGGGACGCTAAGGAAGGGGGTCAAGCCGGCCTGGCGCCGAAGATCGCTGTGCCGACACGCACCAGGGTCGAGCCTTCGGCCACGGCGGCTTCGAGGTCGGCGCTCATGCCCATCGACAAGGTGTCGAGCCCGAGCCCGGCTTGATTCAAGCGCAGCAATAACTCGTGCAAGGCCCGGTGTGGCGCACGCTGTGCTTCGAAGTTTCCGGCCGGCTCGGGGATCGCCATCAGGCCGCGCAGCTTGACCCGCGGCAATGCCGCAACAGCCAGCGCCAGCGGTAGCAAATCGGCAGGCAACAAGCCGCTCTTGCTGGTTTCGCCGCTGATATTGACCTGCAGGCAAAGGTTCAATGGTGGCAGGTGGGCAGGGCGCTGCTCTGACAGGCGCTGGGCAGTTTTAAGCCGGTCGACCGAATGCACCCAGTCGAAGCTGGCCGCCACGACGCGCGTCTTGTTGCTCTGCAGCGGGCCGATCAGATGCCATTCGATCGCAGGCTGCAGGTCAGCCAGGGCGGCGATCTTGTCGAGCGCTTCCTGCACATAGTTTTCGCCGAAGCTGCGCGCGCCGGCGGCATGAGCCTGGCGGATTGCAGCCGCTGCCTGGGTCTTGCTGACGACCAGCAAGGCGACGCTGTTGACTGGCCTGCCAGCGGCGCGGCATGCCGCCTCAATCCGGGTCAGGGTGTCGTTAAGGTTTTCGGGGATCGTCGCCATAATGGCTTTGGGCTTTCAGGTCTGCGTATGGACATCACACAACTGCTGGCATTTTCGGTCAAGAACAAGGCTTCCGACCTGCATATCTCGGCGGGCCTGCCGCCGATGATTCGTGTCAACGGCGATGTGCGGCGCATCAATGTCGAAGCGCTCGAGCATAAACAGGTGCACGAGATGATCTACGACATCATGAACGATACCCAGCGCAAGCATTACGAGGAGGCGCTTGAGGTTGACTTCTCGTTCGAGATTCAGGGGCTGGCACGATTCCGCGTCAATGCCTTCAACCAGAATCGCGGTTCCGGTGCGGTGTTCCGGACCATTCCGTCGAAGATCCTGTCGCTCGAGCAATTGAACGCGCCGAAGGTCTTTGGCGAGTTGTCACTGCGGCCGCGCGGCTTGGTGTTGGTAACAGGGCCTACCGGCTCGGGCAAATCGACGACGCTGGCGGCGATGGTCAACCATTTGAATGAAAACGAATACGGCCATATCCTGACGATCGAGGATCCGATCGAATTCGTCCATAAATAAAAAAAATTGCCTGGTCAATCAGCGCGAGGTCGGGCCGCACACGCTGAGTTTTGCCAACGCACTGCGTTCGGCCCTGCGTGAGGACCCGGATGCGGTGCTGATCGGCGAAATGCGCGATCTGGAGACGATCCGGCTGGCGTTGACTGCGGCCGAAACCGGGCATCTGGTTTTTGGCACCCTGCATACCAGCAGCGCTGCCAAAACGGTTGACCGGATCGTCGACGTGTTCCCGGCGGCCGAGAAAGAGATGGTGCGCGCGATGGTGTCGGAGTCGCTGGTGGCGGTGATCTCGCAAAGCCTGTGCAAGCTGCAGGATGGGTCGGGGCGGGTTGCGGCGCATGAAATCATGCTGGGTAACTCGGCGATCCGTAATTTGATCCGCGAGAACAAGGTGGCGCAGATGTATTCGGCGATCCAGACCGGCAACAGCCAGGGCATGCAGACGTTGGACCAGAATCTGGCCGACCTGGTCAAGCGCCGGCTGATCGGCGCTGCCGAGGCCAGGAGCAAGGCCAAGTTCCCCGACAACTTTCCGGCTTGAATCCATTCTGCGGCGGCAGGATGAAACTTGCGGTTTCGGATAGAGTTGCGGCATGAATATTAACGAACGCAACTACGAAACCGTCCCACCCGTTAAGGTGGCCTTCCTTGGTCTTGGGGTGATGGGCGCACCGATGGCCGGCCATCTGGCCCGTGCCGGTCACCATGTGACTGTCTACAACCGCAGCCCGGAAAAAGCTGCGGCCTGGGTCAAGGCCTATGGTGGCGCCGCTGCCGCCACACCGGCTGCCGCTGCTGACGGCGCGGACATCGTTTTCGCCTGCGTTGGCAACGACAGCGATCTGCGCTCGGTCGTGCTGGGCGCTAGCGGTGCCTTCGCCGGTATGAAACCGGGCGCCGTGTTTGTCGACCACACCACCGCATCGGCCGAAGTCGCGCGCGAACTCCATGCTGCCGCGCTGGCGCTGGGCCTGAATTTTGTCGACGCACCGGTGTCCGGTGGTCAGGCCGGCGCCGTCAATGGCGCGCTGACCGTCATGTGCGGTGGTGATGCTGCACCGTTTGCGGCGATCCAGCCGGTGGCGATGGCGTTTTCAAAAGCCGTGACCTTGGTCGGTGAATCGGGCGCAGGCCAGTTGGCCAAGATGGTCAACCAGATCTGCATCGCCGGGTTGGTGCAAGGCTTGTCCGAGGCGATCGCTTTTGGTCAGCGGGCGGGCCTGGACATGCGCCAAGTGCTCGACGTGATCGGCAAGGGTGCGGCGCAGAGCTGGCAGCTGGATAACCGTGGCAAGACCATGGTCGCGCAGCAATTCGATTTCGGTTTCGCCGTCGACTGGATGCGCAAGGACTTGGGGCTGGTGCTCGACGAAGCGCGTCGCAATGGCGCGCGTTTGCCGGTGACCGCCCTGGTTGACCAGTTCTATGCCGATCTGCAGGAGCAGGGCGGGCGCCGCTGGGATACTTCGAGCCTGATCAAAAGGCTCGTTTGATTACTTCGCTGGGGTGGGCTTGGGCGCGATGCGCGCGAGCTCTTCCTCGCTGATGATCTCGAAAACGCGCACGACCTTCAGTACGCCGCCAACGCTGCGAATGATGTCCACGGCCCGGCCGGCTTCGCGCTCGGTGACGCGGCCCATCAGAAAGACGCTGCCGCGTTCGACCACCACATGCATCGAATTGGTGACCAGATCCTGGGTGTCGATCAGCTTGCCCTTGATCTTGGTGGCGATCAGCAGATCGTTGGAGCGGCTGCTGAGTGAGCTCGCGCCCATCACCGCAGTCTCGTTGAGGACGTTATTCACGTTCTCGATGCCTTTGGCGACGGCGGTCAAGGCGCTGCGGTCAGCTTCGCTGCTGGCTTCGCCGGTGATCAGCACCAACCGGTTGTAGCTGTTGACATTGACATGGACGCGGTCGCCGAATTGCTCGCGGATGCGCGCACCGGCTTTGAATTCGATGCCTTCGTCCTCCAGTTGCGTGCCGGTCGTGCGGCGATCGATCGCCACCAAGGCGCTGCCGACCATCGCGCCACCCATCACCAGCGGCGCACAGGCGCTGCTGACGATCGCGGCGGCCAGGGCGGTCAACAACAAGAGGTAGTTTTGGGCATTGTTCAGTTTCATGGCATTCCCGTTCAGTTGAATCAGGCCGGAGTCAGACTTCACTGGCACCCAGCAATTGCAGATCGACTGCGTCACAGAGGCAATGTGACAGCAGCCGTTGTGCCTCGGCCACACGCGCAGCGCGGCCGTGCGGCACGAGGATAAGGATATCGGTATCAAGCAGCAGCGCGCGCAGCCCATCATCCTGGCTGCCGGTCAGCGCGATCACGCTCATCTCCTGGTCATGGGCGGCTTCAAGCACAGTCGCCCAGTTGGCATGACTCGAGGGTTGGGCTTCGAACAGCAGCAGCAGGTCGCCCGGATGACCATGAACCTGCACCTGGCGCGCCAAGGCTGCCGCAACGCTGCTGCCATTGGCTTTGCCGTCCAGGCTCCAGGCAGCCAGGCCCGGCCGGTCCTGCTCGAAGCGCCCGACCAGCAGCGCACTCATATAGCTTGCATCGAGTGCCGACAGTCCCTGTCCGCAACACAGCACGCAGCCACCGCCGCTGATGCTCTCGACCAGCAATTGCGCCGCTGCAGCCAGCGGACGGGAAAGCGTCTCCGCCACCTGGTACAGCAGGTCTGCGCTTTCGAAAAATTGCTGTTGGATCCGTTGCTCTAGCATGTGGGTGCATCATAAACCGGTATCAAAAGCGGCTTGCAGCCACTCGACCGCTTCCCCGTCGATGGCGACCACCTCAAAGCGGCAGGGCGGCGGCGAGGCATGGCGCAGCAGGTAATGGCTGGCCGCGTAGATCAGGCGGCGCTGCTTGAACGCGGACACGCTGGCCGCTGCGCCGCCATGCGTGAGGCCGGCGCGTGCCCGCACTTCGACGAAGACCAGGGTGCTTTCGCGGTCGTACAGAATCAGATCGACTTCGCCGGCTGGAGCGCCCGGACCGGCCGCGACCCGATAATTGCGCTCGACGAGACGCAATCCGCGTTGCTGCAGATAGCGCAAGGCGCAGTCTTCGGCTTCATTGCCGCTAATCCTGGGAGAGCCCTTCTTGAACATTGATGCCTCCCTGCTGATGCAGGCGGCTGCAGCTGCAGCCGGTGGTCAACAGTATCCCGCAGCCACGCTTTATGTGGTGGCCACGCCGATCGGCAATCTGGCTGATCTGAGCCTGCGTGCTGTCCATGTGCTGGGCCTGGTCGACGCGGTGGCCTGCGAAGACACGCGCGTCAGCGGCGGACTGCTGCACCATCTGGGTCTGCACCGGCCCTTGATCGCCTTGCACCAGCACAACGAACATGCCGCCAGCGCTGCCGTGGTGCAGCGGCTCAGCCAGGGCGAACGCATTGCCTATGTCAGCGATGCCGGCACGCCGGCAATCTCCGACCCCGGGGCGGTGCTGGTCGCCGCAGTTGCAGCGGCCGGCTTGCGCGTGCTGCCGATTCCTGGCGCCAGCAGCGTCGTGACGGCGCTCAGCGTGGCCGGCGATGCGGTCGCCCAGGGTTTCGAGTTTGCCGGCTTCCTGCCGACCAAGGCGGGCGAGCGCCGTAGCGCGCTGCTGGCTTTGTGCGGCAGCCAGCGCAGCCAGCTGCTGTTCGAAGCTCCGCACCGGATCAAGGCATTGCTCGATGTGCTGGCCGAGGTCTGTCCGGCCCAGAAGGTCACGGTTTGCCGCGAGTTGACCAAGCAGTTTGAAACTGTCCACACCGCGCTGGCTTCTGAATTGCCCGCCTGGCTGGCCGCCGACGCGCAGCGCGAGCGCGGCGAGTTCGTGCTGGTGCTGCATGCCTGCAAGCTTGAAGCGTCCGTTGATGGCGAATTGCCGGCCGAGGCCTTGCGTGTGCTGGGCCTGCTGCTGGCCGAGTTGCCCTTGAAGCAGGCGGTGACCTTGGCGGCGGAGATCAGCGGCAGTTCGCGCAACCGGCTTTACGACAAGGCCTTGCAGTTGAAACAGGCCGGGGCGGACCAGGGCGCTTGATCGAGCGGGAAACAGGCGGCGCTCCTACAATGCCGCCATGATTTCGCGCGAACCCACTATTGCCCGCCTGGTTGCGGCCCGCAGCCATCTGCTTGAGCCTTACGGTCTGAGCGAGATGGTGCTGGCCAAAGCCCTGCGTCTGATCACCGAGCACCGTATTGACGATGCCGACCTCTACTTCCAGACCACCCGCTCGGAAGGCTGGAGTCTGGAGGAGGGCATCGTCAAGAGTGGCAGCTTCAGCATCGACCAGGGTGTCGGGGTTCGTGCGGTGGCGGGCGAGAAGACCGCTTTCGCCTACTCCGACGACATCTCCGAAGCTGCCTTGATGGACGCGGCGCTGACGGTGCGCAGCATTGCCGCTGCAGGCCAGAGCCGCAAGGTCAAAGTCCCGTCGACGCCGTCGATCGCCGCCAGCCGCTCGCTTTACGGCCCGGCTGACCCGATCCTGAGTCTGGACAGTGCCGAAAAAGTGGCGCTGCTCGAGCGCGCCGAACGCATGGCCCGGGCCAAGGACCCGCGCGTCGCGCAGGTGATGGCGGGCATGGCGGCCGAGCATGAAATCGTCTTGATTGCACGTGCCGATGGCACGCTGGCCGCCGATGTGCGGCCGCTGGTGCGTTTGTCGGTGACGGTGATCGCCGAGAGCAATGGCCGGCGCGAAGTCGGTTCGGGCGGTGGCGGCGGCCGCTTCGGTCTGGCTTATTTCACCGACGAGATGATTGCCAGCTATGTCGACCATGCGGTCGCTGCGGCCTTGACCAATCTGGAATCACGCCCGGCGCCTGCCGGCGAGATGACCGTGGTGCTCGGCCCTGGCTGGCCCGGCGTGCTGCTGCACGAGGCCATCGGCCATGGCCTGGAAGGCGATTTCAACCGCAAGGGCTCGAGCGCTTTTGCCGGCCGCATCGGCGAGCGCGTCGCTGCCAAGGGTGTCACCGTGCTTGATGATGGCACGCTGGCCGATCGGCGCGGCTCGCTCAATGTCGACGATGAGGGCTGCGCCTCGCAGCGCAATGTGCTGATCGAAGACGGCATCCTCAAGGGCTATATCCAGGATGCGATGAATGCGCGCTTGATGAAGGTGGCCCCGACCGGCAATGGCCGGCGCGAGAGCTATGCCCATGTGCCGATGCCGCGCATGACCAACACCTATATGCTGGGTGGCAAGGCCGAGCCGCAGGAAATCATCGCCAGCATCAAGAAGGGCATTTATGCCACCAACTTCGGTGGCGGCCAGGTTGACATCACCAGTGGCAAGTTCGTCTTTTCGGCCAGCGAAGCCTTCTGGGTCGAGAACGGCAAGATCCTTTATCCAGTCAAGGGTGCGACGATCATCGGCAGCGGCCCCGAAGCGCTGACAAGGGTGACGATGATCGGCAACGACATGCGGCTCGATACCGGTGTCGGTGTCTGCGGCAAAGAAGGCCAGAGCGTGCCGGTCGGCGTTGGTCAGCCGACTTTGCGCATTGATGGTCTGACCGTAGGCGGGACTGCCTGAAAATCTGTCCAGCCAGCGCGCGAGACTAAAATCGTTGCAGCCGCCGGATCGAGATCTGGCGGCTTTTTTTCGGCCCGAGCGAAAAACCATCCATTCAAGCCAGAAGATTCATAGCCATGACCGCCAAATCCGCTCCATCGGAGCCCAGCGCCGAACGCTTTTACGCGCCGCAAGACAGAACCAGTCTGACCGACGACGAGCGCATCGAGGACATCACGCCGCTGCCGCCGCCGGAACATCTGATCCGCTTTTTCCCGATCCGCGGCACGCCGATGGAGCAGTTGATCAGCGGCACCCGGGCCAAGGTGCGGCGCATCATCAGGCGCGAGGATGATCGTTTGCTGGTCATCATCGGACCCTGTTCGATCCACGACCCGGCCGCTGCGGTGGAATATGCCAGGCGCCTGCAAAAGCAGCGTGAAAAGTACGCCGATACGCTGGAAATCGTCATGCGGGTCTATTTCGAAAAACCGCGCACGACGGTGGGCTGGAAGGGCCTGATCAACGACCCTTACCTGGACGAGAGCTTCCGCATCGACGAAGGCCTGCGCATCGCGCGTCAGTTGCTGCTCGAGATCAACCGCCTGGGCATGCCGGCGGGCTCCGAATTCCTCGACGTGATTTCACCGCAATATATCGGCGACCTGATTTCTTGGGGGGCCATTGGTGCCCGCACGACCGAGAGCCAGGTACACCGTGAATTGGCCTCGGGTCTGTCAGCGCCGATCGGCTTCAAGAACGGTACCGACGGCAATATCAAGATCGCCACCGATGCGATCCAGGCGGCGGCCGGCGCTCACCATTTCCTCTCGGTGCACAAGAATGGTCAGGTGGCTATCGTCGAGACCCGCGGCAACAAGGATTGCCATGTGATCCTGCGCGGCGGCAAGTCGCCCAATTACGATGCTCCCCATGTCGCTGCGGCCTGCAAGGATCTGGCGGCCGCCAAGCTGAATCAATCCTTGATGGTCGACTGCTCGCATGCCAACAGCAGCAAGCAGCATCTGCGGCAGATCGATGTGGCGCGCGATGTCGCGGCCCAGATCAAGGCCGGCAGCAAGAGTATTTTCGGCGTGATGGTCGAGAGTCATCTGAACGACGGCGCGCAAAAGTTCACCCCCGGCAAGGATGATCCGGCCCAGCTCGAGTTCGGCAAGAGCATCACCGATGCCTGCCTCGGCTGGGATGATTCGTTGCTGGTGTTGCAGACCTTGAGCGAGGCGGTCATCTCCAGTCGCAGATGAGTCAGAATCGACGCTCGGATGCGCTGCGAGGAACAAGCCATGCAAGGTGAGGTGAAAGTCATATTCGGACCGGATCAGCAATTCGATCTGCTGGTTGCCGCCGCTGAAGCTTCGGCTTTCGAAACCGCCAGAAAATGGCTCGATGAGCAGTTCATCAAAAACGGCTGCGAACCGATGCGGGGCTCGGGCAAGGTGCTGATCGCCGACAAGATTCTCGGCATCGCGGCAGCGGTCGGGCCGGCGGCTTTTGCAGACCCGGTCTGGGCGCAAGCTTATGCAATTGCGTCCCTTGGTGCGCTGGGCAAATCGCGGCTGAGCGTCGATGTGGCCAGGCTGAGCCTGTCCTACTGACCCGTCCAGCCTTGAAGCCCGAGGCATCGGCCCCATGTGGCAAATGCCGGGACGCTTCATCCCTTCAATTCAATCCATTGGAAATACACACCTGATCATGGAAAAAAAGCAGACCCATTCCTTCCAGGCCGAGGTCAAGCAGATCCTGCACCTCGTCACCCATTCGCTGTATTCGAACAAGGAAATTTTCCTGCGCGAACTGGTGTCGAATGCCTCGGACGCCTGCGATAAACTGCGCTTCGAAGCGCTCGACCACCCGGACTATTTCGAGGATCAGCCCAACCTTGAAGTGCGGGTCAGCTTTGACGAAGAAGCGCACACGGTCACGATCGCCGACAACGGCATCGGCTTGAGCGCCGACGAGGCGATTGCCCATCTCGGCACGATCGCCAAGAGCGGTACGCGCGAGTTCATGGAAAAGCTCGGTGGCGACCAGAAGAAGGACGCCAACCTGATCGGCCAGTTCGGCGTCGGTTTTTATTCGGGCTTCATCGTTGCTGACCGCATCACGGTCGAATCCCGGCGTGCGGGCTTGAGCGCTGACGAGGGCATGCGCTGGAGTTCCGAAGGCACCGGCGAATACGAGATCGAGGCGATCACGCAAGCTTCGCGTGGCACCAAGGTGACTTTGCATCTGCGTGAAGGCGAGGAGGAATTCCTCAAGACCTGGCGCCTCAAGTCGATCATCAGCAAATACTCGGACCATATCTCGCTGCCGATCCTGATGCGCAAGGAGTCCTGGGACGCCGAGAAATCCGCCCAGGTGATGTCCGACGAATGGGAGAGCGTCAACAAGGCTTCGGCGCTCTGGGCACGCAGCAAGAGCGAGATCACGCAGGAACAGTACGAGGATTTCTACAAGCAACTCAGCTACGACAGCGAAGCGCCGCTGTCCTATACGCACAACCGTGTCGAAGGTCGCAGCGAATACACGCAACTGCTCTATATCCCGAAGAAGGCGCCTTTCGACCTCTGGAACCGCGACAAGCGCGGCGGCGTCAAGCTCTATGTCAAGCGCGTCTTCATCATGGACGATGCGGAAGCCTTGATGCCGGTCTATCTGCGCTTCGTCAAGGGCGTGATCGACTCGGCCGACCTGCCGCTGAATGTTTCACGCGAGTTGCTGCAGGAAAGCCGCGATGTGAAGGCGATTCGCGAAGGTTCGACCAAGCGCGTGCTGGCGATGCTCGAGTCATTGGCCAATAGCGAGGACGCTGCCGAGCGCACCAAGTATCAGGATTTCTGGAAAGATTTCGGTTCGGTACTGAAGGAAGGCGTCGGCGAGGATCAACAGAACCAGGAACGACTGGCCAAGTTGCTGCGCTTCGCCTCGACCCAGTCTGACGAAGGCGTGTCGTTGACCGACTATCTGGCGCGCGCCAAGGTGGATCAGGAAGCGATTTACTACATCACCGCCGAATCGCTTTCGGCTGCCAAGAACAGCCCGCAGCTGGAAATCTTCCGCAAGAAGGGTATCGAAGTGCTGCTGCTGGTTGACCGCGTCGACGAATGGATGCTCTCACATCTGTACGAGTTCGAAGGCAAGCCGCTGCAATCGGTGGCCAAGGGCGCGATCGATTTGGGCAAGCTGCAGGATGAGGAAGAAAAGAAGAAGACTGAAGCTGCTGCCGAGGCCTTCAAGCCTTTGCTGGAACGCCTCAAGCAGACCTTGCAGGGCCGCGCCAAGGATGTCCGCGTCAGCACCCGTCTGGTCGATTCGCCGGCCTGCATCGTCGTCGAGGAAGGCGATATGAGCGGTCATCTGGCGCGCTTGATGAAGCAGGCGGGCCAAGCGGCGCCGACTTCATTGCCAACGCTCGAAATCAACACCGAGCATGCCTTGGTGCGCAAGCTCGAAGCGAGCGAGCATTTCGACGATCTGGCCCAGGTCCTGTTTGACCAGGCGATGCTGGCTGAAGGCGGCCATCTGGAAGATCCGGCGGCTTACGTCAAGCGGGTCAATGCGCTGCTGATGGGCTGATGACCGCGGCTGGGCGCTTGACGCCCGGCCTGATCCCGCAAGTTCGGCTTATTGCCGAAATTACTTGAAATTCGCGTCGGGATCCCAGTCTTCATCGTCGAAGGCGATGAACTGGTCCGTTTCGGGCGGCTTCATCAGTTCAAGTTGTTCGCCCAATTTGGCGACCTGATCGCTCCAGTAATTGGGCGTGCCGAACCAGGGGAAGGCCAGCGGAAATGCCGGATCGCCCCAGCGCTTGGCCAGCCAGGCGCTGTGGTGGATCATGCGCAGCGTGCGCAGTGGCTCGATCAGGGTCAGTTCGCGGCGGTCGAATTCGGCCACCATCTCATAGCCCTCGAGCACGCAGGCAAGTTGCTGACGTGCGGCCAGCGCATCGCCCGACAGCAGCATCCACAAGTCCTGAACTGCCGGCCCCATCACCGCATCGTCGAGGTCGACGAAATGTGGCCCGCCAGCGGGCGTCCAGAGGATGTTGCCGGGGTGGCAGTCGCCATGCAGGCGCAGCAATTGCAAGCTTGGCAAGGCATCGAATTGCTGCTGGATCGCTGCTAGGCAGCGTTGCACGATGTCGTGCCAGGCTGGAAAGATTTCCAGCGGAATGCTCGAGTTGCTGATCAACCAGTCGCTCGCGTCGCGGCCCGGCTTCGCGCTGGACCAATGCATGCGGTGCAGGAACTGGCGGCTGCGGCCGACGTTGTGCATACGCCCGAGCAGGCGTCCGATCCAGGTCAGCACTTCCGGGTCTTCAAGTTCGGGTGAGCGGCCCCCCTGGCGCGGCGTGACAGCAAAACGCTGAGCGCCGAAATGGGCCAAGGTGGCGGGATCGCCAGCCAAGGTCAGTGAATCCTTGAGTCTGGACAGCACCCAGGGTGCAGCCACTGGCAGTTCAGCCGCAGCCAACTCCTGCGCAAAACAATGCTCTTCAAGAATTTGCTCATCGCTCCAGCGTCCTGGGCGGTAGAACTTCGCGACTGCGATGCGACCGTCTTCCAGATGCAGTTGCAGCACCCGGTTTTCATAGGAGTTCAGCTGCAGCATGCGACCATCGGCATGAAGCCCTGCCGCTTCCAGCGCATCGAGCATGAATTCGGGCGTTAGCTGGCCGAAACTTGAGTCTGGGGTCTGGGTCATTGGGGCGGCATCAAGCTGGAAGGTCAGCCTGGCCAGTATCGCAGCTGCTTGGGTAACTATTGGTTGGCCGCGTTGTGCGAGTCTTCGAGCTGGCCTTTCAATTCCCCCACGCCCTCAATCAACTCATCGAGCGCATGGGCATGGCGCTTGAACTGGAAGTCCAGTTCGGCCATATGGCGCTCCAGGGCTTCGCCGACATGCGAGGTCATGGTGTCGGGTGGCAGGCGCAGCCAGGCATCGGCTTCGGAGCCATTGCGCTCGAGCTTGGCGCCGGCATCGCGGGCAATCTTCAGCATCGGCAGGTTCTCGCTCAAGGCGTGGATGAACAACGTGTCGATGCCGCGGTTGCGGGCGTGCAATGCGGCGCGCTCGAACAAGCGTGCGCCGAAGCCTCTGGCGCGCGCATGTTTGAGCACCGAAACGCCGAACTCGGCCATGGCCGGATGCCCGTCGCGCTGCGGCTCCGGGGCATAGGCCAGATGGGCCATCGCGATCAACTCCAGCTTGCGGTTGAAGATGCCGAGCACCTCGTCGCGATCGAAGTCGATCGACATCGCGTAACGTTTGATCTGCTCATCCGCAGCCGGATAGCCGAAGCGCAGATAGCGGTCATGTTCATCCAGGCTCAGCAAGTGCTGGGCGATACGGTGCCGGTGCCGCTTTGCCAGCGAGCGAATCGCAACCCAGGAGGAGATCCGTCTCAGGGCTGTTGCAATCGGCGTGGCTGCTGGAATGTTGTCGTTCTTGTCGGTCGGGCTCGCATTCATATTGAAACTCATGCCCCGGAGCTAAGTGATTACCCTGATAGTAACCGCTGCAGGCGGTCTCGATCGGGCGAAGTTTTATCGCCTGAGCTGCCGGCAAGCCCTGCTTGCTGCTACACTCGTCGGCTTTCCTGTATTTGGCTGCAGGGAAGAAGTCTTTGCGCTTGGTGTGAGAGGTCGCGAGATCTGCATACGACGGGGTTCAAGCCCGGTTTGTTGCGGATGTCGATAAGCGGCACCGAATGCGAGGCAAAGACCTTATTCAGCCATCCGACCGCTTGACTCCGTCTATCGGAGAACCAAGCATTCGAAAGTAACTCATGAAGACCTTCAGCGCCAAGCCGGCCGAAGTGACGCACGAGTGGTTTGTGATTGACGCCACCGATAAGGTGCTCGGACGTGTTGCCAGCGAAGTGGCACTCCGTTTGCGCGGCAAGCACAAGGCCATTTACACGCCTCACGTGGACACCGGCGATTTCATCGTCATCATCAACGCAGAAAAACTGCGTGTCACCGGCAACAAGGCCAATGACAAGGTGTATTACCGTCATTCGGGCTTCCCCGGCGGCATTCATGCCACCAAGTTCAAGGACATGCAAGCCAAGCATCCAGGGCGCGCTCTGGAAAAGGCTGTCAAGGGCATGTTGCCCAAAGGTCCGTTGGGCTACGCCATGGTGAAGAAGCTGAAGGTCTATGCAGGTGGTTCCCACCCGCATGCCGCTCAGCAGCCCAAGGCTCTGGAAATCTAAGGAGCGGTGATGATCGGAAACTGGAACTACGGTACTGGCCGGCGTAAATCGTCGGTTGCTCGTGTCTTCATGAAAAAAGGCAGCGGGCTCATCGTCATCAATGGCAAGGCCGTTGGTGATTATTTTGGTCGTCAGACCTCGATCATGATCGCCAAGCAGCCTTTGCTGTTGACGAACAATGGCGAAGCGTTTGACATCAAGGTCAATGTCCACGGCGGTGGCGAGTCGGGTCAAGCTGGGGCGATTCGCCACGGCATCACCCGTGCGCTGATCGACTATGACGCGACGCTGAAGCCCGAACTGAGCCGTGCCGGCTTTGTGACGCGCGATGCCCGTGAAGTCGAGCGCAAGAAAGTTGGTCTGCACGGTGCTCGTCGCCGTAAGCAGTTCAGCAAGCGCTGATCGATTTGTCACTTGCGGGGCCTGGCCCCGTTGGCGGCAAAATCGCAACAGGGCCGCTTTTTGCGGCCTTGTTTGCTTTTGGGAGCGCCGGAAAAATACCCACAAAGATGCAGGTGGCTATCCGGCATGGGATCATTAGGAAATAAACGGGTATTGTCGTGCCTTGAAAGCGCGGCATTCAAACAGGAGTCCCTATGAACGCAGTTCTTGAATCCATCGTGGCTGACGCCGACGAAATGCCGGTGCCCTTGATCTTTACCGACAGCGCGGCGGAAAAGGTGCGTGATCTTGTAGCCGAAGAAGGCAATCCAGAGTTGAAGCTGCGCGTCTTCGTGCAGGGCGGTGGTTGCTCGGGGTTCCAGTACGGCTTTACCTTCGACGAAGCGGTCAATGAAGACGACACGCAGATGCACAAGAATGGCGTCACATTGCTGATCGACGCGATGAGCTTGCAGTATCTGGCTGGTGCAGAGATCGACTACAAGGAAGACTTGCAGGGCGCGCAGTTCGTGATCAAGAATCCGAATGCCACCACAACCTGCGGTTGCGGTTCAAGCTTCTCGGCTTGAGTCATTTTTGACCGGAATGGCCGCCCTTGAGGCGGCTTTTTTTATGCCGGATACAAAGCGCCCAGAATGCGCGGCCCCTTGGCACCGGTGACTGCGGGCAGGTTACCCGGCAGCCTGCGCATGAAGCGCATCGCCAGCCAGGCAAAGGCCGCCGCCTCGACCTGCATCACCGGCAAACCCCGGCTGTCGGTCGGCAAGACGGTCAGATTGGGCAGTAAATCCTGCAGTCGTTGCATCAATCGCAGATTCAGGGCGCCGCCACCGCAGACCAGTAATTCGGCATTGCCCTGGCCGAAGCCCTGAAGGCTGTCGGCAATGCTGCGGGCGCTCAGCTCGAGCAGGGTCGCCTGCACATCCTGCGGCCTGAATGAAGCGTGCAATTGCGGGGCTAACCAGGCCAGGTTGAACTGGTCGCGGCCGGTGCTGCGTGGTGGCGGCTGAGCAAAAAAGGGCTCGGCCAGCAAGGCGTTCAGCAGCTCAAGCAGAACCTCGCCAGTGGCGGCCCAGGCACCCGCTGCGTCATAGGCCAGTCCCTGCCTTGCCAGGATCCAGTCATCCATCAGGCAGTTGCCCGGGCCGCAGTCAAAGCCCATGGTCTTACCGTCCTGCCCCAGCAGGCTGATATTGCTGATGCCGCCGATATTCAAAACGGCAAGGTCGCGGCCGTCCTGCCCGAACTGTTCGCGATGAAATGCCGGCACCAGCGGCGCACCCTGGCCACCGGCGGCGACATCGCGGCTGCGCAGATCGCAGATGACAGAGATGCCGGAAAGCTCGGCCAACATGGCGCCGTTGAGCAACTGGATCGTGTAGCCACCTTGCTGACCAGGGCAATGCCTGATGGTCTGACCATGGGCGCCGATCGCCTTGATGTCCTGCGCGGATTTGCCGGCGATCTGCAGCAGTTCCCTGACCCGTTCGGCATAGCTGCTGGCCACGCGATTGCCGGCCAGCGCGGCCCGATGCAGTTCCTGATCCAGCGGGCCGTTCAAGGCCAGCAAGGCTGACTTGAGTTCGCGGTCAAAGGGTTTGAAGCTGTGCGCCAGCACCTGCATGGTGCCGGTTTCATCAGTTGGCGGGAAACTCACCAGCAAGGCATCGATGCCGTCGAGCGAGGTGCCCGACATCAAGCCGATATAGAACTCGGACATGGCCTCAAGCCAGCGACTTAATCGGCGCCGATGACGCCGCCTTCGACGGTCCGGGCTACGCTCAGCTGCGACTTGATACTGGCCACGGTTTGCTGGAACTGGGCCTTTGCCGTGGCCGGCAAGGTCACAGACTCGGAAGCGCGGGCGATCACGCGCGGATCCTGTTGCGAACCCTTGACGCGGAATTCAAAGTGCAGATGCGGGCCGGTGGCCCAACCCGTGGCGCCGACCGCACCGATACGCTGACCTTGGTCGAGGCGCTGGCCTTTCTTCACGTCGATGCGGCTCAAATGCCCGTAGACAGTGCTGCGGTCGCCGCTGTGACGTACATGGACGACATTGCCGAAGCCGTTCTGCCAACCGGCAAACTCGACCACGCCGTCGCCCACATTGCGCACTGGCGTGCCGGATGGCGCACCGTAGTCAATGCCCAGATGTTTTTTCCAGGATTGCAGGATCGGGTGAAAGCGCATTGCAAAGCCCGAGGTAATGCGCGAAAACTCCATCGGGCTGGCCAGAAAGGCACGGCGCTTGCTCTGGCCGTCGGGGCCGAAATAGCCACCCTTGCCGGTACTGCTGTCCTTGAACCAGACCGCCGTATAGCTGCGGCCATTGTTGACGAATTCGCTGGCGATGACGCGGCCTGCAGCACTGTCCCAGTTGACGCCTTCACCATCGGCAGTCAGATTTTCATAGACCACCGAAAAACGGTCGCCCTTGCGCAGTTCGCGGTGGAAATCGATGTCGCCGGCAAACAGATCAGCCATCTGGGTGGCGATCGCGTCAGGGATGCGAGCTTCGTCGGTGGCTGCGAACAGCGAACTGCGGATGCTGCCGCTGCCCAGTCGGATCTGCGACTGCAAGGCGGCGGTCTCGAGCTTCGAACTGAAACCGTGGGCCTGGCGTTCGATGCTCAGGCGACTGAAATGGGTGTTGAGTTGTTCGGCCTTGTCGGCCTGGAAGCGTACGACCAGGCTCTGCACATTGCCTGATGCATCGGCTGTCAGTTGCACCATCTTGCCGGCACGACCCTGCAGAATCCGGCGTGCCAGCGGGTCCTTGCGCAAGAACTGTGCAGCGGCCGGATCAAACGCGCCGAGGCGTTTGAACAAGGCTTCGATCGTGTCGCTGCTGCGGGTGAAATCATTGCGACTCAGGCCGACCTTTTGCGCTGCGATCTCTGCCAGTTGCGATTCAAGGTCTGCCGACTGAATGCTTTGTGTCACGGTCTGCTGAGGCAGGTTGCGTGCATCGGGCGCCAGTGGCGCGATACCGAAGGCCGTGATCGCAAAACCGCTCAATAAACCGACCACGCCGCTGGTCAAGCCGCGCGGATGCCGGGCGGCAAAGGCTTCGGCTCGCGCCAAAGCCAGTTTTACGGTCATGATCCAGTCGGTCACGCTTTATGGGCCCTTGAGTATTTCAGTTCTGACCGCACCCAGCCTGGCTGAGGTCAGCAACTGGTGGCCACAAATCATGTCCACTAGAATTGTCTGGCTTTGCAGTCCGCCTTGCGGCGGGTGCAATCGCCGCAAAGCACGCAGTATACCGACCCAAGCGCGGCGTCAATGCCGAGAAAACCCCATAAACACAGGCTTTTTCCGGAGCCCAACAGCTGACATGTCCGAATCGCGCATTTCTACCGCCAATACCAAGAAGCCGACTTACCCGGTAACCGAGCGCGTTCTGGCGGCGCTGGCCCTGTCACGCCGCGGCTGCGAGGAACTTTTGCCCGAAGCCGATTGGCTGCAAAAACTGGCCAGGTCCGAAGCCACCGGCGTGCCGCTGCGCATCAAGCTCGGCCTCGATCCGACCGCCCCCGACATCCATATCGGCCATACCGTGGTGCTGAACAAGCTGCGCCAGTTGCAGGACCTCGGCCATCAGGTGATCTTCCTGATCGGCGACTTCACCTCGATGATCGGCGACCCCTCCGGCCGCAACAGCACCCGCCCGCCTTTGACTGCCGAGCAGATCAAGGTCAATGCCGAGACTTATTACGCCCAGGCCAGCCTGGTGCTCGACCCGGCCCGCACCGAGGTTCGTTACAACTCCGAGTGGAGTGACCCGCTCGGCGCACGCGGCATGATCGAGTTGGCAGCCCGTTACACGGTGGCAAGGATGATGGAGCGCGACGACTTCACCAAGCGCTTTGCCTCGCAGACGCCGATTTCGGTGCATGAGTTCCTCTACCCGCTGATGCAGGGTTACGACTCGGTGGCCTTGAAAAGCGACCTCGAACTCGGCGGCACCGACCAGAAGTTCAATCTGCTGATGGGCCGCCATCTGCAGCAGGAATATGGCCAAGAGCCGCAATGCATCCTGACCATGCCGCTGCTGGAAGGGCTGGACGGCGTCGAGAAGATGTCCAAGTCGAAGAACAATTTCATCGGCATCAGCGAGCCCGCCGCGCAGATGTTCGCCAAGGTCTTGTCGATCAGCGACCAGTTGATGTGGCGCTGGTTTACCTTGCTGAGCTTCAAGAGCATGGACGAGATCGCCGACCTGAAGGCCGAGGTCGAAGCCGGCCGCAACCCGAAGGACGCCAAGGTCATGCTGGCCAAGGAAATCACCACAAGATTTCACAGCGCCGCCGCCGCCGATGCCGCCGAAGCCGACTTCAACCACCGCGCCCGCGGCGGGATTCCGGATGAAATCCCCGCAGTCGTCCTCAGCGGCGCCCCGCTTGCCGTCGGTGCGATGCTGAAGGCCGCAGGTCTGGTGGCTTCAGGCGGCGAAGCCACCCGCATGATCGAGCAGGGCGGCGTCAAGATCGACGGCGTGACCATCAGCGACAAAGGCCTGAAGCTGGGAGCCGGCAGCTTTGTCGCCCAGGTCGGCAAGCGCAAGTTCGCTCGGGTCGAGTTGAGCTGAAATTATCTGAGTAACTGCAGCCACGCAGAAGAATGACATCGGGCGAGCGGCGTAGCGAAGTAAAGGAGGAGAGCTGGTCGCAGACCGGCTCGGGGGACATGGGCGCAGTCGCTTACCCGATGCCATTCGGCCGACGATCTCGGCGCAGCATTTGCACTTGAGTCTTCAGCGATTCGAGATGCCCGACGCCACATGACCTGAAGGCACATGAAGGCTGGCGTTGGTGATATGGCCGGCTTGGTCGTCGAAGAAGAAATCAGGCTCGAATTCGCGCAGGAATTCGCCCTTGGCCAGACCGCCGAGGAACATCGCGGTATCGATCTCGATGTTCCAGTCCATCAAGGTGCGGATCGCGCGTTCATGCGCGGGGGCACTGCGGGCGGTGACCAGGGCGGTGCGGATCTTCATTCGCTCCGAAGGTTGCTGCTGCAACTGGTGCAGCGCTTCGAGCACCGGCTTGAAGGGCCCGGCGGCCAGCGGCAGCTTGGCGCGTGCTGTTTCATGGGCCTGGAAGGCATCCAACCCATCGCGCTGGAAGACCTGTTCGGCTTCGTCGGAAAATAGCACGGCATCGCCGTCGAAAGCGACGCGGACTTCGTCCGGATGTGCGCTTGAAGCCTGGGCAGATTTTGGAAAGACCCGCGCTGCGGCCACGCCGGCAGCCAAGGCCGAGCGCACATCGGCATCGTTGGCCGACAGGAACAGCTGTGCTTTGAGCGGTGCCAGATAGCGCCAGGGCGACTCGCCCCGGGTGAACACGCCGCGTTGGATCGCCAGGCCGTAATGGGCGGCGGATCGGAACACGCGCATGCCAGAAACCGGGTCATTGCGCGACAGCACCACCACCTCGACCCGATTCCGGCCCGCTTGGTTGAAACCGAGCAACTTGTTGACCAGCGAGAAAGCGACGCCGGGTTTGGCCGGCAGATCGAGCCGTTGCTGTTGCAGTTCCATGTAAGCGCGGTCATCGCCGGCCTCGAACAGCTGGTTTTCCTCCTCGAAGTCGAACAGCGCGCGGGACGAAATCGCGACGACCAGTTGTCCTTCAAGCGTGGCGGGCATTGTTTACTTGACCCAGGTGTTCAACTGGATGATGGGCAGTAGCACCGCCAGCACGATCAGCAGCACGACCGCGCCCATTGCGACGATCAGCAGCGGCTCGAGCAGGGTCGCTGCCGCCATCGCGCGGCGCTGCACTTCGAGGCTCAGTTGACGCGCGGCACGCTCAAGCATCTGTGGCAACTGGCCGGTCTGCTCGCCAAGCCTGGCAAACATCGCCAGCAACCCCGGAAAACGCTTCTTGCCCGCCAGGGCCAAGCCCAGCGGCGCACCTTCCCTGACCTGCACCAGCGCGTCGAGCGCATCGGCCCGCATGGCGCGGTTCGACAGCGTTTCGGCTGCTGCCTGCAGGGCTTTCAGGATCGGCACGCCAGCCCCGGCCAGCATCGCCAGCGTGCCGGCAAAGCGGGCGGCGTTGTAGCCCCGCGCGAGCCGGCCGAGCAGCGGTAATTTCAGGAAGGCCGCATCGAAGCGCTGGCGAAATGCCTCGCGGCGCAAGGCCCAGGACATCGTGGTGACTGCGCCGATGACGGCCAGCAACATCAGCCAACCCCATTCGAGCACGAAGGCGCTGATCGCCAACATGCTGACAGTCAGAAAGGGCAGGGCGCGCTTCGAGCTGGTGAAGACGGTGGCGATCTGCGGCACCACATAAGTGACCAGGAAAATCACGATCAGCAAGGCGATCAGCGACACGATCGCCGGATAGGCCATCGCGCCGATCAGCTTGGCGGCGAGATCGCGGCGCTCTTCCAGATCATCGGCCAGCCGCTCCAGTACCTGACCCAAGGCGCCACTCTGCTCGCCGGCAGCGATCACGCCGCGGTAAACGGCATCGAACTCGCGCGGTGCGCTGCCCAGGGCGCTGGCAAAGGTCGACCCGGCGTTGACTTCGGCCTTCAACTGCGACAGCAACTCGGCGATGCGCGAGTCTTCGCTCTCATCGGCCAAGGCGGTCAAGGCGCGTTCGATCGGCAGGCCCGAGCCGACCAAGCCAGCCAGCTGGCGCGTCCAGACTGCCAGCGCGGTGGCGCTGAAAACACGGCGTTTGAAGCGGTTGCCCGACTCCTGGCCATGCTGCTGAACGGCCAGCATCGACAGCGGCACCAGGCTCTGGGCGCGCAGCATCGCTCGGGCGGCGCGCGGGTTGTCGGCTTCGATCATGCCGCTGCTGGCTTGGCCAGCAGCGCTCAGCGCCTCGTATTTGTACGCGGGCATGGCTATTCGCGCGTGACCCGCAACAGCTCGGCCGAACTGGTGATGCCAAGCGCCACCAGTTGTTCGCCATCCTCGCGCATCGAACGCAGACCGGCGGCTCGGGCTGCCAGCAGCAGTTCAGTCTCGGGTGCGCGCTGGTGGATCAGTCCGCGCACCTTTTCATCGGCAACCATCAGCTCGTAGACGCCGGTGCGGCCTTTGTAACCGGTGCGGGCGCAGGCATCGCAGCCGACCGGCTGGTAACGGCCCTGGGCATCGATGCGTTTGCATTCGACGCAGAGCTTGCGCACCAGGCGCTGTGCCAGCACGCCGAGCAGGCTCGAACTGAGCAGGAAGGGCTCAATGCCCATGTCGGTCAGCCGCGTGACTGCGCTCGGCGCGTCGTTGGTATGCAAGGTGGCGAGCACCAGATGGCCGGTCAGCGAAGCCTGGATCGCGATCTGCGCGGTTTCATGGTCGCGGATTTCGCCGATCATGATCACATCCGGATCCTGGCGCAGGATGGCGCGCAGCGCCTTGGCAAAGCTCAGATCGATCTTGGCATTGACCTGGGTCTGCCCGATGCCAGGCAACTCATATTCGATCGGATCTTCAACCGTCAGCACATTGGTCGTGCCGGTATCGACGGTCTGCAGCGAGGCATACAAGCTGGTGGTCTTGCCGCTGCCGGTGGGCCCGGTCACCAGCACGATGCCGTGGGGCTGTTGCACCAGGCGCTGGAAAGAGGCGAGCAACTCACCGTTCATGCCCAGGCCTTCGAGCGTGAATTTTGATTCGGTCTTGTCGAGCAAACGCAGCACCGCACGCTCGCCATGGGCCGAGGGCAAGGTCGAGACGCGCACGTCGATCGCGCGGCCGCCGATGCGCAGCGAAATGCGTCCGTCCTGCGGCAGGCGCTTTTCGGCGATGTCGAGCTCGGCCATGATCTTCAGCCGCGAGATCAGCGCCGCATGCAGGCCGCGATTGGGCTGCACCACTTCGCGCAAAGTGCCATCGACGCGAAAACGCACCGAGCTGGCGCGTTCGTAGGGTTCGATATGGATGTCGCTGGCGCCGTCCTTGGCCGCCTGCGTCAGCAGCGCGTTCAACATGCGGATGATCGGCGCATCGTTGGCGGCTTCCAGCAGGTCTTCGACTGCCGGCAGGTCCTGCATCATCCGCGACAGGTCGATCGCGCTTTCGACCTCGCCGACGACCACCGCGGCACTCGATTCGCTGCCAGCATAGGCGGCGCTGATCCGTTCGGTCAGCGTCTTGCCCGCTTCCTTTTCCAGGCGGTCGATGACATATTGCCGCTGCACTTCGGACAAGGTAGCAAGGCTGACTTCAGGCGAGGCCCACAAGACCAGGCTGCTGCCATCGTCTTCAAGCAGCACCAGATGGGCCTTGGCAAAGGCATAGGGAAGCGGGTAGCGCATGCTCAGCTCATTGCGGTGCAGTTGTGCGCGGGGTGCTGATACCGCCCGCCGGTGTCGCTGGTCCGGCAGGCAGCAGCGGCGCGCCGGTATCGGGCAGCACCGCGCTCGGCTTGGGCTGATTGACCTGCTGCAGCGCGCGGATGGTCTCGTAACGATCGAGGGTCAGTTGGTCGGCTGTCTGCTGGCTGCGCATCACCACCGGACGCAGGAACACCATCAGGTTGGTCTTGACCCGCTTGCGGTTTTCGCTCTTGAACAGATTGCCGACGAAGGGAATCGCGGCAAGGCCGGGCACCCGGTCCTCGCCATCGGTGTATTCATCCTTCAACAATCCGCCGAGCACCAGGATCTGGCCATCGTCGACGACCACCGTGGTTTCGATCGAGCTCTTGTCGGTGGTCGGGCCGGCGCTGCTCGACAGGCTCGGAACGACCGAGGAGTTCTCCTGGAACACCGTCATCCGCACCGTGCCACCCTCGCCGATCTGGCTGCGGATGCGCAGGGTCAGCCCCACATCCTTGCGGTCAATGGTCTGGAACGGGTTCACCGCGCCGCCGGCGCCCGCGCCCGTGTTGGTGAACGAGCCAGTCACAAAAGGCACGTTCTGGCCGATCACGATTTTCGCTTCCTCGTTGTCGAGTGCCACCAGATTTGGTGTCGAAAGCACGTTGGCGCCCGACTGCGATTCCAGAAAATTGGCGATCGCGCCGAGGGTGTAGAAGTCACTGACTTTTTTCAGCAAGGCGACATTCAGGCCGGCCGTGATGCCGCCCGAAACCGCAGTGGCGATGCCGCTCGCGCCCTGGGCGCCGGCCGCCGTCAGGTTGACGATATTGGCATTTCCCGTACCGAAATTCGTTCCCATCGCAGTGACGCTGCTGTCACTCTTGTTGCCGAAAAGGTTCTGCCACTGCATGCCGAACTGGGCCGCCTTGCTGGCGTCGACCTTGACGATCATTGATTCGACATAGACCTGGGCGCGGCGCTGATCGAGCTGGTCGATGACGCCGCGGATCTGCCGGTACATCGGCTCGGATGCGGTGATGATCAGCGAATTCGTTGATGGGTCGGCCTGCACGAAACCGCCGGTCGAAGGGCCTTGCGAGGCCGATACCGGCGTGGTCGCCGCGGCCGATGCCCCGCCAGGCGCCACCGCAGTTGGGGTCGGCGGCATGGGCGTGCTGCTGCTTGAAGAAGAAGCGCCGCTGGCGCTGCTGCTGAAGGCCGCGCGCAGCACCGTCGCCAGCTTGGCTGCATCGGCGTTCTTCAGGTAGACGACGCGGATATTGCCGCTCTCGGCCGATGGCTGGTCAAGGCGCTCGACCAGCGTCCTTGCAGCGGCCAGACGCGCCGGATTGGCGGCGCGCAGGATCAGACTGTTGCTGCGCGGATCGGCCAGCACCGTCACATTGCCGGACGGCTGGCCCGGCACCGCGGCTGCGCCCGCGCTATCGGTCAGCTTTTGCGCCATCGCGGCGAGGTCCGAGGCGATCGCATGTTTGAGTGGCACGACCTCGATGTCGGTGCTGCCCGGTTGGTCCAGCGTCGCGATGATCTTGCCCAGGCGCTGCAGGTTTTCGGCGTAATCGGTGATCACCAGGCTGTTGTTGCCGGGGTTGGCATTGATTGTGTTGTTGGGGCTGATGAGCGGCCGTAGCACGGCGACCAGATTATTGGCGTTCTCGAAATTGATCTGGAAAATCTGCGTGACGACCTGGTCGCCGCGCTGCTTGGCGGTTCCTACCACTACCGAGCCGGCCTGCAATTTGGCGTCGGCTTCGGGGATCAACTTCAGCATGCCGGTGTTCTCGACCACGGTGAAGCCCAGACCGCGCAAGGCCGCCAGGTAGCTCAGATAAGCCTCGTTGACGCTCAATGGCTGCTCGCTGTACAGCGTGATCTGGCCTTTGACCCGCGGGTCGATGATGAATTGGCGATCCAGCATCACGCCGATCGCGCGGGTCACCGCCTCGATGTCGGCATTGACGAAATTCAGCGTCACCGGCGTGCGTGATTTCAAGGCCGGCCGCGAATGGCTGCTGGCGCCCGGTGGCGCTGGCGCTGTTTCGGCGGCCGGCAATTGGCCGGCCGACATGGCGCAGACCAGCGCCAATATGGCCGGCTTCTGCCAGAGCGCCTGCCGGCGAAGCAATCTATTGCACGGAGTCATGCTGATCCAATCGATATGACGGAGCGCGCGCCTTGACGCCGTCCGATGATGTTCAGGAGATTGTTCAAGGCGGTTTCACGGCCGGGCGCGCTTGCCGCCTCGCCCTTGAAATAGGTTTTCCCCGGGCCGCCCAGGCTGCCCTGGCCTGACAGCAGCAGCGCACCGTCCAAGGTCGACAAGCTGATGCTGCTGGCGCCCGAATTGCCGGCATCTGGAGTGATTCGCAACCGGTAGCTGCCCAGCGGTGCCAGGGTCGACAAGCGCGAAGATAAATGACTCAGGTCCAGGTCGATCTGGCCGGACTGACGCCAAAGTCCCTGGGAAAATTGCAGGCTCAAATCATGCGCTGAAAGGCGCAGCGAGCCGCCGAGTTGCAGCGTGTTCCAGGGCGTTCCCAAGCCCGCCAGCCAAGCCGCGGGCCAGCGTACCAGCCAGTCAGACTGGTTCGACAGCGTGATCTCGACGCGGCCCAAGCCAGGCTTCAGCAGCATCTGCAATTCGCCATTGATGCAGCAGGCCTGGCTGGCGCGCAGCAGCAAACCGGACGGCCTCAAACCGATCGACCAGCTCAGCCGGCCTGGCAGGATGCTGGCGTCACGACTGCCGCTGCCGCCGGTCAGCACCAGCATGCCGCTACCGTTCCAGACCGTGCCGCGCGCCTCGGTGATCAAGAGTTGCTGATTGCTGGCTGCGGCCACCGCGCGCGCCAGCCAACTGGCGGGCGCGAATAGGACCAGGGCGAGCAGCATGCCGAGCAGCGCGCCGGACAGGTTCCAGCCCAGGCCCGCGCCAGCTCTTGTCTGCCGGGCTGCTCGCGCTGACACTGGGATCACCGGGCAGCTCCCGATAGATCCAGCGTGATGCTGCCGTCATAGCCTTTCGGGCCGCTTTGCACCTGCGCTTGTACCGGTCTGGCTCTGGCCGCGCTACGCACCTCGATCAGCCAGGCTTGCAGCGCTGGACCGGCAATGCCGTTGAAGTTAAGCACTGCCCTGTCGGCCTGGATGGTCAGGTTAGCCTGGGGCCCGAGATGCTGGCTCGCCGCTTGCAAGGCCTGCATCGATTGTTCGGCGCTGACGGCAGGCACGGCGCGAAGTTCGCGCGCTTCGAGCGCCAGGCGCTGCATCTGTTGCAAGCTCAGTTCGGCGGCGTCGAGTTGCCCCGGCGTTGCGCGCAGAACGCGCAATGCCGGTTGCAGCGCCAGCAGCCAGACCAGCAGCAGCGCCAGCCCGGCAGCGGCCAGACGCAAGATCAGCCGATCGCGTTCGCCCAGGCTTTGCCAATGAGATCGCAGCGCGCCGCCGATTTGCTGCAGGTTTGAAGTCTTGGGCTGCTTCATGGCTTGAGCGGGCCGTTGGGCGCTGCGGGTCTGATGTTGATGCGGCCTTCGCTGACATCGATCAGCCAGCCATCGCTGCGCAACTGCTGGCTGAATTGCTGCACCTGGGCGTCGTTCCAGCCCTTGGCCGAGAGCTGCAACTGGCCGGCCTCGAAGGACCATGCCTCAAGTGTTCGCTCGACAGGCCAGCGGCTTGCGGCTGCAGCCAGCAGCGTTTCCATCTCCTGTTCCCCGGGTCGGCCCGCGCTGCCCCGCAGTTTTTCGGTTTCACGCCGCATCTGCAGCGGTGCGTCGAGGATGGCGCGCTGTTGCGGAAAGCTGCTGGTCAGCGTGGTGTCGATGGCGGCACGCTGCTGCTTCAATTGCTGACTTTGTCGCCAGGCGAGCAAATTCAGGCCAAGCAACTGAACCAGGATCAGGCCCGTCAGCCCCCAGCGCACCGGCCGCCAATTCGGACGCATCAAGCCGCGCAGCAGTTGCCGCAAGGCCCGCACGCCCCGGGTACGCGGGGCGAGCTCGAACTGGCGCAAATTCCAGTTGCTGTCGAGCAGGCGCAGCGCGCGCTGGGCGCTGGTCAGCACGGTCACCGGTGCGCCCAGCCATTGTTCGGCGCTTGCTGCGACGGCCGGGCTGGCGCTCCATTGAGCGGTCTGCAGCATTTGCGGCGTCAACAGTTGGCGTGTCAGATTGCCTTCAAGCAGCAGTTCAGCCGCCCCTTCGGCATGGCTCCAACTCAGCAGCATCCGCTGGGGATCGCTGTCTGAGGGATGGAAATGCCCGCGCGGCAGCAACTCGGGCCGCGCCAACGGAGCCACGCTGTCGACAAAAACCTGGGCAGCTTCGAGTTGCGCGAGTTGCCCGGCCAGCCAGCGCATCGAGGTGATCGCAACCCAGGCGCGGTCGCCACCGGCAGCTTCCGGCTCGATGGCGAAATGCAGATCCTCGGGGTCTTCGAGCAGCGATTCTTCCATGGTGCCGGCCAATGCGGCGCGCATCTGGCGGCCCGCACGTGGCAATTGCACGCGTTGCCAGCTGACGTCGGCTGCGGCGGCCACGGCGATCACATGGTCGGCGCGTGGCAGCAAGGCGGCAGGGCAGCGGCCCTGGGCGCTGACCTGCACGCCATCCGGACTCAACAGATAGTCGTATTCAACCGGTAGCCCTTCGACTGACGGGCGACCCATTGCCCGCAGACGATTGCGCGGGTTGAGAAAGATAAGCAGATTAGTCATTGAAGGTCAGGGGCTGCGGCATTCTAGGAGACTTGTTGGAGTCGGCAGCGGGTCAACGGCCCGCCGCCAGCACTTGACTGAGGCGTTGGCGGTCCAGCACCAGCATGTCCAGTCCGATGCGCTGCACCAGCGAGCGTTCCTCGAGCACCCGGGCATCGAGTCGCAAACTGCCCTTGACGAAGAAAAACGCCGAAACCACGCCGATTCGTTCGTTGCTGATGACTGCATTGGCCGGCAGATAGGGCTTGGCGGCCTGCGCATTGCGCAGCGGCGTTATTTTGCGGGCTTGTATCAGGCGCTCGGCCGATGCCAGGTCCATACCGTCGAACAGCGCGGCGATGACTTCGCGTGGCGCGGTGTTCAAGTTCACCGGGGTGAGCACCGGCAGCAGCGTCACCAAAGGGCGCAGCCGCTCGACCGTGTCGGCGCTGAGTCCGATCCAGGCCAGTTGATCGATGTTCTTGGCCAGCAGCGGCCTGTCGCCGCTGTCTGGTTTGCTGGCGGAGCCGCCATTGAAGGCCGCGCGCAGCTGGCTGCTCAGCAGCGCCGCCGTCCCGGCCGGCACACCGGCGCTGTCGCACAGGCGCTCGAGCACACGCAACTCCTGCGCTGGCAACTGCGGTCCGCCGAGCAGCCAGCGCAGGTTGTAGAGCCCCTGCGCATCGCTGATGCTGCCCGACAAGAATGCCTCCGGGCCATCGTCGACATTGCCGGGTTCGGCGGCGAGAAAGGTCGACAAGCGCGCTTCAGCCAGCGGTACAGCCCAGACTTCGCCGAGATGGTCGATCGGCTCGCTCAGGTTGGCGCGCGCATCCTCGCGCAGAATCAGCCTGGCCCAGTCGAGCGCGCCCTGCAAGATCCAGCCGGCCTGTGCCCGCGCCCGCCCGGCAGCTTCGATCTGCACCGCCTGGTATTGGCGCCAGACCATCGCCGAGGCCAGCGTGGCGACCAAGGTCACGATGATCAGCGCGGTCAGCAAGGCCGCGCCGCGCTGTTGGGATCTCCTCATGACTGCGGCCCGAGTTCGATCTGGCGGGTCAGCGAGCCGCTGAATTCGCTCCCCGGGGCGAACTGCAGGATCATCCTCACCCCGCTGGGCAGAACGCTGCGCGGCGGGGCGGCCGCTGCACTGGCCGCTGATGCTGCCGCCACCGGGCTCGCCTGGTCATCGCTGGACTGCGCATTGCTCCAGCCATTGCCACGGTAGAAGAACATCTGCCAGCCGCTGACGCCCTCGATCGTCAGCAGCTGGGTCTTGTCCTGGGACAGCGATTGCTGGCTGCGTTGCAGGCTTTCCTGCAGCGCAGCCACCGTCTGCACTGGCCGGTCTTCCCAGCGGTAGAGCCCGCCATTGCGCAAGCTCCAGGCCACCACCTGCATGCCCGAAGGCCGCTGGCGCGTGATGCGCAAGGTGGCGCCATCGAAGCTCAGCGCAGGGGCATTGCCGCTGTCCTGCAGCGCCAGCAGATCCTGCTCCCATTGCGCCACGACGGTCTGCAGCCTGGCGCTATGTTGCAGATGCGACTGCGTGATGTCACGGCTTTTCAACAAGCCGTCGAGGCCGCGCCAGGCCAGCACGGACATCAAGCTCATCACCAGCAGCGCCACCATGACTTCGACCAGGGTGAAACCGCTGTGCCTTCGCATCAGGGGCCGCATCAATACCGCCCCATGACGGTGGTGATGGTCAATTGCGATTGGCCATTTTCATCGCTGACCGAAGCGTCGACGCGGCGGAAGTTCGGGTTCGGTGTTGGTTTGATGAGCAGTTTTCCGCTGTAACTCTGCCCCAGTTGCTCGCAGGCAAAGGCGGCCTCGCCGACACCGGGGAATTGTTTGGAAAGGCGTAACTCGGTCAATTGGTTTTCGGCGCACCATTGCGCGGCGCTGACGTTGCGCAGGCGGGCTGCGTTGGCCGTCAACGCGCCGGCTGCCTTCACCCCGGCGGCGAGGCTGATCGCGACGATCACCAGCGCCACCAGCACCTCGATCAATGTGAAACCGCGGGTCTTCATGGTGCCGCGATCGGGCTGACCTCGAACGGCCCGAGTCCGTCACTGGCCAGCTTCAAGCTTTGCGTGCCCAGGCGCAAATGCAGCGATTGCGCGCCAATCATGGCGTCGGGCCCCAGGTGGATCAGCCGATCGCCAGCGATCTCGACGGCGGGCTGTGCCTTCAACCAACGCTGGGGCATTGCGATTGCCGGCGGCAAGCCTTGGAAGACGAAACCCTCGCCATTGGCGTCCTTGGTCGGCAGCCATTGCACGGTCAAGCCGCTGGCGCGGCTTTCGGCCCGCGCGGTTTCGAACAAGGCCACCAGCCTTTCGGCCTCACGCTCGAGCTGTGCGCTCTCCGGGTCACGCAGCGACAGGCTGACCAGGGCGCTGGCAATCGCGATCAGCGCGATGACGACCAGCAACTCGATCAGCGTGAAACCGCTTTGCTTATTGCCAGGAGCCGATGTCGGCATCATTGCCCTCGCCGCCGATGCGCCCATCGGCGCCGAAGCTGTAGACATCGATCTCGCCTTTGAGGCCCGGGTTGGCGTATTGGTAAGGCTGGTTCCAGGGGTCCAGCGGCAGCTTGTCGATATAGGGCTTCCAGTTCGGTGGCGTGATGCCGACCGTCGGCTTGTGCACCAAGGCATCCAGGCCTTGCTCGGCGCTGGGGTAGCGCTGGTTGTCGAGTTTGTAGAGCTTCAACTGCTGCACCAGGCTGCCGACCGTCGTGCGGGCTGCAGTCACCTTGGCCTCATCCAGCCGGTTCAGCACATTCGGCACGATCAAGGCGCCCAGCATGCCGATGATGACCAGCACCACCAGCAGCTCGATCAAGGTGAAACCATGGCTAGGGCGAGGTTTGCGGGGACTTGCTTGGGTGTTCATGGGCAGGCGTGTTGGCTTGAATGGGCTAGAGCTTAGCGCAAGCCCGTGACTGGCCCATAATTGCGCCATGCAAGTACGACTGATGGCTTTTCTGGTGTGGGGTTTACTGGGTTGCAGCGCGGCTTATTGGCTGCTGCAGTTGCTGGTGTTGCCCGTGGCGCTGCCTGCGCAGGCAGCGCCTTTGTCCGATCGAAGCGGCGGTCAGGCCGACCTGACGCGATTGTTCGGCGCGGCGCCGGCTGCTGAGGCTTTGCCGCTGGCCGACAGCCGCTTCAAGCTGCTCGGCCTGGTGGCACCCAAAAATCCCAAGACCAGCTTGGCTGGCGAGGGCGTGGCCTTGATCGCGGTTGACGGCGTGGCGCGGACGATGCGAATCGGCGCGACCCTGGAAGGCGATATGCAATTGCTGGCGCTGGATGCCCGCTCGGCCAGTCTGGGTCGCGGCGGTGTCATCAGCATGGTGCTGCAGCTTGCCACGCCCGATGCTGCGGCGACCGGTTCCCTCAGTCCGGCGGCACCATCGCCGCTCAATCTTGGCGGCATCAACCCGCCAGGCAAGCCACCAACGCCGAGTCAGCCGGCAATCAACCGGGCCTTGAGTCAGTAGCGAGGCAGCACTGGCACAAGCCGTGAGGGTTATGCCAGTGCATCCTTAGCGCAGGAACAGCTTGTAGACAGGGTTGTCGGTCTCGTCCTCACAGGGGTAATTGAGCGCGTCGAGGAAGTCGCGCAATGCAGCGTTGTCGCCCTTCGGCACCTGCAGTCCGACCAGGATGCGGCCGTAATCGGCACCCTGATTGCGGTAATGGAATAGCGTGATGTTCCAGTCGGGGTGCATGGCAGACAAGAAGCGCATCAGCGCGCCCGGCCGCTCGGGGAAGATGAAGCGGTAAAGCCGCTCGTCATGCGCCAGTTCGGTGTGTCCGCCGACCATATGGCGCACATGCTGCTTGGCAAGTTCGTTGTCGGTCAGATCGACCGTGGCGAAGCCGTTTTTGCCAAATGTCCTGGCCAGCTTCAGCGATTCCTCGCGCTTTTGCGTGGCCACGCCGACGAAGATATGGGCCTGCTTGGCGTCCGAGATACGGTAATTGAACTCGGTCACGCTGCGCGGCCCGAGCAACTCGCAAAAACGCTTGAAACTGCCCCTTGCTTCGGGGATGGTGATCGCAAACAGGGCTTCGCGGTTCTCGCCGACTTCGGCGCGCTCGGCGACGAAGCGCAGCCGGTCGAAATTCATGTTCGCGCCGCAGGTGATGGCGATCAGGGTCTGGCCCTTGCAGCCCTTCTCGGCCACATATTGCTTGACCGCCGCCACGCCCAGCGCGCCCGCAGGCTCGAGGATGCTGCGGGTGTCTTCGAACACATCCTTGATCGCAGCGCAGACGGCATCGGTGTCGACGACGACAAAGTCATCGACCAGCGCCTGCGTGATCCGGAAAGTCTCCTCGCCGACCCATTTGACTGCGGTGCCGTCCGAGAACAGGCCGACATCGGTCAGCAGCACGCGTTCGCCCGCCCGCACCGAGCGCAGCATCGCGTCTGAATCGCGGGTTTGCACGCCGATCACCTTGATCTCGGGCCGCACGGCCTTGATATAGGCGGCCACTCCCGAAATCAGCCCGCCGCCGCCGATGGCGACAAAGATCGCGTCGATCGGCCCCTGGTGCTGGCGCAGGATTTCCATCGCGATCGTGCCCTGGCCGGCGATCACGTCCGGGTCATCAAACGGGTGGACGAAGGTCAGCCCGAGCTCGGCCTCGAGTTCGATTGCCCGGCCATGGGCGTCGGTAAAGCTGTCGCCATGCAGGATCACTTCACCGCCGAGCGCCTGGACGGCGTCGATCTTTAGCTTGGGCGTGGTGACCGGCATCACGATGACGGCGCGGCAACCGAGCTTCTTGGCCGACAGCGCAACACCCTGGGCATGGTTACCGGCCGAAGCGCAAATGACGCCGCGGGCGAGTTGCTCCGGGCTCAGGTGCACCATCTTGTTGTAAGCGCCGCGCAGCTTGAAGCTGAACACCGGTTGCTCGTCCTCGCGCTTCAGGAACACCTTGTTGCCGATTCGTTTCGACAGGCTGCGCGCCGGTGTCAGCGAGCTTTCGATCGCCACGTCATAGACACGGGCATTGAGGATCCGTTGCAGATAACTGTTGTCGCTGGGCAGCAAGGCCGGCAGATCGGCGCTGCCGCCCTTGGAGTTGCTGATCTTGCTGCGCGCGGGGCCGGCCATGAAAGTTCTCCAATGCAAGACTTTTGCAGCCTCGCATGATAGTTGAGGGCAAAAAAAACCCGAGCTTTTGCAAGCTCGGGCTATGAATCCACCATGGAGGCGGTGGAGGAGACAATCGGTACGGATTATTGCAGAACAAACAGCAACGTATGGAGCCTATTCTAGCCTCAAGTTATGCTGCGCTGCAATATGCTTTTTGCCTGATTTTTACGAATTTCAGGTAATCAATGCGGATGTAGTCATTATCAGGGAGCCGAAAGATGGAATGCACGATCAACTGGATGGGCAGCGAGGGCATGGCATTCCAGGCCGAAACCGGCAGCGGCCATCAACTGATGATGGACGGCGCGGTGGAGGGCGGGGGTCATAACCTGGCGCCACGGCCGATGGAGACGGTACTGGCCGGCACTGGCGGTTGCACCGCCTATGACGTGGTGCTGATCCTCAAGCGCGGCCGCCATGATGTGCGCGGCTGCCAACTGATGCTCAAAGCCGAACGTGCTGCAACTGACCCCAAGGTATTCACCGCCATCCATATGCATTTCGTCGTCAGCGGGCGCGGGCTCAAGCAGGAAGTGGTCGAGCGCGCCGTGGCGATGTCGCATGAAAAATACTGCTCGGCCAGCATCATGTTGGGCAAGACGGCAGCAATCACGACCTCGGTGGCGCTGCTCGAGGTCTGAGTCAGCACAACTCAGACGTAATGCGCGGTCCCGGTCATCACCCGGGCTGCCAATTGCATCAAGCCTTTGACCGGCGCTGGCAAGGGCGCCGCGCCGGCTGCCGTTGCCTCTGCGGCATGGCGAGCTTCTTCCAGTTGCATTTGCGCGACGATGGCGCGCGACGCCAGGTCTTCTTCTGGCAGGCGTTGCAGGTGGCCGGCCAGATGCTGTTCGACCTGCTTTTCGGTTTCGACCACAAAGCCCAGGCTGATGCGGTCACCTGCCAGGCCTGCCAGGCAGCCGATCGTGAAAGCGCCGCCATACCAAATCGGTGTCAACAGGCTGGTGCGCCCGCCGAGTTCTTGCAGGCGCTCGCGGGTCCAAGCCAGATGATCGAGCTCTTCTTGGGCGGCCTGTTCGAAATGCCCCCGCAATTCGGGGCAGTGGGTCATCAAGGCCTGCGATTGGTAGAGCGCCTGGGCGCAGACCTCGCCGACATGGTTGACCCGCATCAGCGCCGCTGACAAGCGCTGCTGTTCTGGCGTCAATTGCTGGCTGCCCTCAGTCTTGGGGATCGGGCGCGCTGCCACCGGTTTGCCGAAGATTGTCTTCAAACCATGGTCCACGCTGATCAGCAGTGCATCGAATCGGGTAAGGCCTGGGTTCATGAAGATTTCTGGCGGGCTGGCATGGAACTGAGTCTAAGGGCACCGAGGCCTTGTAGGGAACGCTCCGAAAACACAATTCGCGATTTGACATCCTCCCCGCCCTAAAGGGCGGGGATTCCCTCTACAGGGGCTGCATGTCCGCAGCCGGCTCTGAACTTTGACAGGATATTGCGAGCAGCGTTCACATCACGATCATGCAAACGCTCACACCCCCAGCAGGTCCAT
>CAIJIT010000314.1 GCA_903820745.1 uncultured Burkholderiales bacterium | reverse complement strand
GTTCTCAGTGGCATCAGGGAATGCGGGGATGTTCTCGCTGACTCCACATTGACCACCCGGGGGTGCGGCGTAAAACTTGGACTACCTGGAGGTAGTTCATGTATTCATACGAAGACCGCATTCGAGCAGTCAGGCTCTACATAAGGCTCGGAAAACGCATTGGAGCCACCCTTCGGCAGTTGGGTTATCCGACAAAGAATGCGCTCAAGAGCTGGCATCGGCAATTCGAACAAGGTCGCGATTTGCCCGCTGCCGCTGCGCGCTCATGGCAAAAGTATTCTGACGAACAGAAACAGGCGGCGGTCGAGCATTACCTCAATCATGATCGCTGCATGACAGGAACCATCAAAGCGCTCGGCTATCCATGCCGGGACACGTTCGCGGCCTGGCTCGATGAGCTGCACCCCGAAGCTAGGCATCAGGTTGTTGGCAAAGCGTCCGGTGTACAGCACTCACCAGAGCTCAAGCAGGCGGCAGTCATTGAGCTGTGCACCCGGCAGACCAGTGCCGGGGCCGTTGCCAAAAAGCTGGCCGTGAGCAGGCCAACGCTGTACAAGTGGAAAAATCAACTACTCGGCCCAGAGGTTCCTGCAACCATGAAATTCAACGACGATTCACCGCCAGATTCTGAGCGGACGGAGTTGCAGCGGCAAGTCGAATCACTTCGACGCGACCTGCGGCAGTTGCAGCTTGAACACGATCTTTTGAAGAAGGCGAACGAACTGTTAAAAAAAGGCCTGGGCGTCCACCTGCCACTCCTGAGCAACCGGGAGAAGACGATGCTGGTTGACGCCCTGAGGCAAACATATGCGTTGCCGGAGCTCTTCGCCGAACTTGACCTGGCTCGCAGCTCCTACTTTTATCACCGTGCCCGGCTGCACGGCGCGGACAAGTATGCCGATGCACGGCTTGCCATCACAGAGGTCTTCCAGCGCAATCACCGTTGCTACGGTTACAGGCGGCTGCGTGCAGCACTTGGCCGGCGCCAGATGTTCATCTCCGATAAAGTCGTGCAACGCCTGATGAAGCAGGAATGCTTGGTCGTTGCCGCCAACAGACGGCGCCGGTACGGCTCCTACCTGGGAGAAATCAGCCCGGCTCCCGAAAACCTCATCAATCGGAACTTTCACGCTACAACTCCGAATGAGAAATGGTTGACCGACATCACGGAGTTTCAGATACCGGCCGGCAAGGTCTACCTCTCGCCCATGATCGACTGCTTCGACGGCCCGGTGGTCAGCTGGACTATCGGTACGCGCCCCGACGCCGATCTTGTGAACACCATGCTGGACGCTGCTATCGAAAGAGTAGCCAGCAGCCCTGACCGGCCCGTCGTCCACTCTGATCGCGGTGGGCACTATCGATGGCCAGGGTGGCTCACCCGGATGCGCGATGCGAAGTTGATTCGCTCAATGTCGCGCAAAGGCTGCTCACCAGATAATTCAGCCTGCGAGGGCTTCTTCGGGCGGCTCAAAACGGAGTTGTTCTATCCTCGAAAATGGCGGGGCACAACCATTGAGCAGTTCATTGAGGTCGTTGACTCTTACATCCGCTGGTACAATGAAAAGCGGATCAAGATATCCCTTGGCTCACGCAGTCCCATCGAGTACCGGGAGAGCCTAGGACTTACGGCATAAACCAGTCCAAGTTTTTGGCCGCACCCCC
>CAIJIT010000313.1 GCA_903820745.1 uncultured Burkholderiales bacterium | reverse complement strand
CCATGACTGATGAAGCTGTTCCCCACAAGCGCCGCGTCCGCTATGTCGGCACGCATCCGCGCCGCTTTGAAGAGAAGTACAAGGAACTCAACCCCGAGCAGCATGGGCTTGAGCTGCAGAAGGTCCTGGACCGCGGGCAGACGCCGGCCGGCATGCACCGCTCGATCTGCATCGAGGAGATCCTGCAACTGCTAGCGCCGCAGCCGGGCGAGGTTGGGCTGGACGCGACTTTGGGCTTTGGTGGCCATGCGCAGGAGTTGCTCGCCAAGGTGCTGCCGGGCGGGCGCTTGTTCGGCATCGATGTCGATCCGATCGAGTTTCCGCGCACTGAAGCGCGCTTGCGGGCGAAGGGCTTCGATGCTTCGATGCTGGTGCTGAAACGGATCAATTTTTCGCAATTGCCCGAGCTGCTGCCCGAAGCCGGCGGTGGTTTTGATTTCTTGCTGGCCGATCTGGGCGTGTCTTCGATGCAGATCGACAACCCGGCACGAGGCTTCAGTTTCAAGACCGATGGCCCGCTCGACTTGAGGCTTGACCCGAGCAGCGGCCAGTCGGCTTCGGAGCTGCTGCAATCGGTCACCCGGCAGCGCCTGCGCGAGCTGCTGGTCGACAACGCCGACGAGCCCTATGCCTTGCCTCTGGCCGCCGCGCTGCAAGGCCAATATATCGAGACGACGACGCAATTGGCCGAACTGATCAGGGCCACGCTGGCAGGTCTTTGGAAGCGCAATATGCCCGAAGACGAGCGCCTGGCCGAGACCAAGAAGACGCTGCGGCGGGTGTTCCAGGCGCTGCGCATCGAGGTCAACGACGAATTCGGCGTGCTCGACGCGATGCTGGCCTTGCTGCCGAGCTGCCTCAAGCCGGGCGGGCGGGTGGCGATCTTGAGCTTCCATTCAGGCGAGGACCGGCGGGTGAAAAAAGCCTTCCAGTCGGGCGAACGCAGCGGTATTTATGCCAGCGTGGCGCCAGAGCTGATCCGGCCTTCGTTCGAAGAGCGCCGCGCCAATCCGCGTTCGAGCTCGGCCAAGCTGCGCTGGGCGATCAAGGCAGCCTGAGCTGATGCCGATCTTTCGCAGCCTCTTCGCGCGTCTGTTCCCGAGCCTGTTCCTGAGTCGTTCGGCCCGGATTGAACGGGCCCGCTTGAAGCATTTGGAGCGCTTGAAGCATCAGCATCAGGGCCGGCCATTTTTGTTCGACGATGGCAATCTGCGCTTTATGTATTTCAACGAGAGCACGGTGCAGAGCGCGATGAAGCTCGATGCGCCGGACGAATTGCTGTGCGGTTATACCCGGGCGATGATGGCTTTTTTGCTGGCCAATCCGGCGCCGCGGCAGTTGCTGATGATCGGCTTGGGCGGCGGCTCGCAGTTGAAATTTTGTGCCCGCCATTTGCCCGGCTGCCGCGTCACCGTGCTGGAAATCGATGCCGATGTGATCGCGATGCGCGAGCAGTTCATGCTTCCGGCTGACGGCGCCAATGTCGAGATCATCCATTGCGATGCGGTGACCTATCTGGCCGGCAAGACACCGCAGTTTGATGTGATCCTGCTCGACGGTTTTGACAAGATCGGGTTGGTGGCCGAGCTGAATAATGCCCGGTTCTACGCCCGCTGCCATGCGGCGCTCAAGCCTGGCGGCATCCTGGTCGCCAACCTATGGGGGCAGCACAGCCGGGTGGCATCTCTGCTGTCTGATTTGCTGGTGCAGTTTGATTCCAGCAGTTGGTGGTGCCGGGCGCTGGACAGCTACAACCTGCTGGTGTTTTCGTTCAAGGGTCGGCCGGCGGGATTTACCCCGGAGATGCTGGCCACCGCGCCCGAGCTCGATCGGCGCCTGGCTTTGCAGTTGTCGCTGCTCGGCCTGCGCAACTCAAGCCAGCTTGGCAACCGTACGGCGGCCGGGCGTCTGAGCGCCTTGACTATTGAAGTGACCGAGTTGATGAAGCCCGACATTGCCTTGCCGCGCACCCATATCGAATGGAGCGCACCGCATCAATAACCCACCTGAGGACAAGCCAATGAAGTCACCGAGAAAATATCTGATCCTCGCGCTGCTGCTCGCAGCGGTCGGCCTGGGCCTGTTCGTCGACCGCGTGGTCTGCGGCGGGATGACTTATCACGACTACGCAGCCGGCAACGACAAGCGTTTCAACTGCCCGTGGAAATGACAGGCTAGTCAGGAATGGATATAGCTTTCGAGCTGGGCGATCGTCAGTTCGTGGTTGGCAATGATGTCGTCCATGATGTCGCGGATCGAGATCATGCCCAGCACCTTGCTGCCGTCGAGCACAGGCAGATGGCGGATCTTCTTTTCGCTCATCAAGGTCATGCAGTCGCTGGTGTCGGTCGATGGCTTCACGCTGAGAACGTTGCGGGTCATGATCTCCGCCACCGTCGTTTCCTTTGAGTTGAGCCCTTGCAGCGCGATCTTGCGGGTGTAATCGCGCTCCGAGAAGACGCCGACCAGGCGATCTGCCTCCATCACCATCAAGGCGCCGACATCGTAGCCGGCCAGCGTTTGCAAGGCTTCGAAGACGGTGTCCTCGGGCCGAACATGCCACAACTCGCTATGGTGTTTCTTGAGTAAATCAGCAGCGGAAGTCATCAGCGTTCTCCTGTGGATTGCAGCCTTGCAAGCAGCGAATACAGATTTACACACAGCTTGGCCTGCTGCGCAAGCTGGCAGACCATAGGTTTTGCTGCAATCAGGGATGGATCGAGGCCTTGCCAGTGCAAAGCATTGACAATCGTCTAAATCATGCCATTCACAGCCGGAACCTATCGATGCTCAATTACCTGATCCTGCCCTTGCTGATGCTCGGAATTGCAGCAGTTGGCCATGCCGAGCCGCGTCTGATGCAACTCGCCGATGCCGGCAATCTGCGCGAGTTGAGCGAGCCGCAGATCTCTCCTGACGGGCAGTGGGTCGCTTACAAGGTCAAGCTCAGCGACAGCGCCAAGGACAAGCTGCTGACCGACCTCTGGATCGCCAAGACCCAGGGCGGGCAACAACTGCGGCTGACTTTTTCGGGCGATGTGAGCGGCCAGCCGCGCTGGAATCCGCAAGGGCAATGGCTGAGTTTTCT
>CAIJIT010000312.1 GCA_903820745.1 uncultured Burkholderiales bacterium | reverse complement strand
GAAGCGACAACTAGTCTGACACAGGGGGTTCAGCACTTGCGGTCTTGCTGCCGGAGTTCCTGGGCAAGGTACCTGGGAAACCACGTTGCAAGCACGGGACTTGGACGGCAACGCGACTAATGGCCCTGAAGCCTTTTACGACACCGCGCTCAATGTCACTTGGCTGGCTAATGCGAGTGCTAATGGACCGATGACATGGAACGTAGCCACCACCTGGGTAGCTAATTTAGACGTCAATGGAATTTCCGGTTGGCGGCTGCCGAGCACACAAATTCCTGATTTGACATGCACGATGTCGTACGCCGCTCCTGCGGTCTACTCACAAGGCTACGGCATAGGTTGTACCGGCAGCGAAATGGGACACCTTTTCAATGCCACGCTGGGCAATGCGCCTGAGAAAACTGTCACCAATACAGGGCCTTTTTACAATTTGCAGCAGTACTACTATTGGTCAAGAACCCCTGTTGAGTCGGACCACTACTACCTTTGGACATATCAAACTTCCATTAACGGCCAGGCCTACACCGGAACAGGAACCAATCCGTTCTATGCGCTTGCTGTTCGCAATGGTGATGTTCTTACGCCAGTTCCTGAACCTCAGTCCTTTGCCCTGATGCTTGTCGGCCTTGGACTTTTCTCTTGCGTTGCGGTAGCCGCCAAACCCAAAGCGCAGCGCCCCTCTTCTACTCCGTCTTGTCCTTTTCCTTAGCAGCGCTCGTCGTCTGCCACTGCAGGTTGCTTGGAGCATCTTGCCCACCACGCTTCAGCGGTGTGACATGGTCAACAATGTACCCAGGACAGGCTCCGCTCGACTTCCGGGTCGATGGGCAGGAGTGTTCCTTATTGAAACTCGGTTGACGCGGCGCTGTCGCAGCGGCATCGCCTGCTGAATGGCAGCCTCAGGAGCGATCTTGGCAGCTGGGCCTCGACGTTTGATCGCCCGGCAAGTTAGCTAACGCACTGTCAGCGTCTCAAAAAAAACACATTCCCTGTCGCAAAACGGTTCGTCATCAACAGCGACGAGGACGGTTTTTTTACCGAAACTTCCGCCGTTTTCGATGCAAAAGTTCAAACAGACTTTCCGTATGGATTCCGTACGGACTGTTTTTGCAATAAAAAAGGACTTGGCATCCCTGCTAAGTCCTTGATTTACATGCGTATTTTGGTGGGCGGTACAGGATTTGAACCTGTGACCCCTGCCGTGTGAAGGCAGTGCTCTACCACTGAGCTAACCGCCCTGAATTTCTTTGCGAAACATCGTTCTGTCCCGGGCAAGCCTTGGATTATGCCATGAGCCATCGCTAGCTGATCAAGCGCCTTGCCAGATTCTTTTACCGCCGCTGGCTTTATCGAGTTCGGCCAGCACCGCGAGATGGGCCTGCTGCTCGGCTTCACTGGCGTGCAGCACCGGCAAGTCAAAGCGACTGAGATCGACTGCGGCGAGCTTGAATTCAGCCGACTTCGACCGATCGCCCGAATCGTCCATCACCAGCGAATCCTGCCCTCGAGTCAGGCGGATATAGACCTCGGCCAGCAACTCGGCGTCGAGCAAGGCGCCATGCAAAGTGCGCCCCGAGTTGTCGACCTCGAGGCGCCGGCAGAGCGCGTCGAGCGAGTTGGATTTACCTGGGAACATCTCGCGCGCCATCAGCAAGGTGTCGCGAACGCCGGCCACGATGTCGGTGATCGGCGGGCGCTTCAGGCGGCGCATCTCGGCATTGATGAAGCCGATGTCAAACGGTGCGTTGTGGATCACCAATTCGGCCCCGGCGACGAATTCGAGCAGCGGCTCGATGACCTGGGCAAACAAGGGCTTGGTCGAGAGGAATTGCTCGGTCAGTCCATGGACCCGCAATGCGTCTTCATGGCTGGCGCGCTGCGGGTTGATGTAGAGGTGCAGGTTGTTGCCGGTCAGTTGCCGGTTGACCATCTCGATGCAACCGATTTCGATGATGCGGTCGCCGCCTTCGGCCATCAAGCCGGTGGTCTCGGTATCGAAAAATATCTGCCGCATCGCTTCAAGCCCTCTTGTTGCGGGCGAACGCCCAGATTGCCAGACCCACAGCCACCATCGGCAGGCACAACCATTGTCCTTGGCTCAGATTCAATGCGCGCAAACCAAGGAAGTCGTCGGGCTCGCGGAAATACTCGGCGATGAAACGCAAGATGCCGTAGCCGACCATGAACATGCCAGACACCTGACCAGTCGCACGCGGCTTGCGCGCATAGAGCCAGAGCAGCACAAAAAGCAGTAGGCCTTCACCAAGAAACTGGTAGATCTGCGATGGATGCCGCGGCAGGAGCGAGCCCGATTGTGGGAACACCATCGCCCAGGGCAAGCTCGGGTCGGTCGCCCTGCCCCAAAGCTCGCCGTTGATGAAATTGCCGACCCGGCCGGCCGCCAGCCCTGTGGGCACGCAAGGCGCGATCAGGTCGGTGACTTCAAAGAATGTCCGGCCGCGCAACTTGGCGAACAGCGCCATCGCCAGAATCACCCCGAGCAAGCCACCATGAAATGCCATGCCGCCTTTCCAGACCGCCAAAACTTCGAACAGGTTGTGCAGGTAATAGTCGGGTTTGTAGAACAGCACATAACCGAGCCGCCCTCCCAGCACCACGCCGAGCACGCCGAAGAAAAGCAGGTCGTCGACATCGCGGCGGGTCCAGTTCTTCGAAGCGAATTGCGGCTGTGCGATGCGCAAGCTGGCCAGCCAGATGAACATGCCGAAAGCGGCCAGATAGGTCAGGCCGTACCAATGCACGGCCAACGGTCCGAGCTTGATGGCGATCGGGTCAAACTGCGGGTGGACCCACATGGTGGCATTCCTTTTGGACTTGACGAGTCGGCCATCATAGCCAGCCAAAGGGCCACAAGGCCGGTGCGGCGGCGCGACAAAGACCGGTCTGTTTGTCGCCCCGGGCTTGTTCCCCCCTATTGCGCAAATAGAATGCTGGCTGACCCGCAGCGCATATCGCCGCTGCCGCTACTGAACCAGCCCCGAAGG
>CAIJIT010000311.1 GCA_903820745.1 uncultured Burkholderiales bacterium | reverse complement strand
TTTCGCGTTCGCGCGCATCGTACGCCGCGCAATTGCGCCGATGCCGCTCGCGCTGGCAGGCATCTTTCGCGCAAACCTGCTGACGCTCAACTGCGCGCGCGTCCGGCAGGAACCAACGACGACAGATTCGACACGGACGTTTTTTGCAAACTGCCACACAGACCTCCGGCTCCGCCGGAAGCCGGGGCCAGAGTCGCACGCGTCAGCAGCGCGTCACGTTGTCACGAGGTGGGGCAGTTTTGGTGGCGAATTGGTGGGTGATTTTGGTGAAAATTGAAGCCCACCGTCGGTTGCCCGTCCGGGGTCAGCAGGTGGATGGCGCCCAAGCTTTCTTCGATGGTTCTTTCGTTGGCTGCGAGGACTTCCGCGACGACGACCGCAGTGACAATTTCAAGCCACGCACTCAACCAACGCCGCCCCCAGCTGCGCAGGCAGGCTTCTCGAATGCGAGCCCAACGTTTCAATGTTGGGTCGAATCGAACTGTTTCCAGCCGGAAACAGTTCCCCCTCACTCCTTCATCAACTTCAAAACCGCACCAATTTCGGCATGTACCGCCTTCAGCTCCGCTTTGACTTTGGCCTGATGCACCTTGGGCAGCTTGTGAAAAGCCTCCGCCATCGTCTCGCCGAATTGCTCTTGACCCGCAGTCTTTTGCAGCGCGTTGACCCACTTCACCACCGGAGACTGCGGCGGCCGGCCTTGATGTGGCTCATCTTGTGGTTTTTCTGCGGCAATCGTCGCTTCCAGCTGCTGTGCCGTCCAATGATTCTGGACCGCTTCACGCGCCAAGTGCTGTTTGTGCGCGGCATTTTTTACCGTCAGCAGCGCGCGGTGATGACTCGGCGACAGTTCTTCCGCCAAATCTGCGGGCAGATGCCGCACTTGCAGGCCGATCCGCACCAGCCGGTTGAGCGTCGCTGCGCCCATCTGCAAGTCGGGATGTTCGGCGAGCGCGCGTAAGCTGCCGGTCTTGAATGGATCTTTGCTGGCCAAGAGTGAACTGTCGCCGCCCAAGAATGTGGCGATGACGTATTCGCTGACTTCAACCGCGACTTTAACGCCGCTGCGGTACAGGGTGCGGTTGAGGAATTGAATGGCGCCGTGGACGAGGTCGCTATCGATTTCGGGGGCTTGGTTGAGGGTCAATTGCTGGTCGCTCATATTCAAACTCCGCAAAGTGTCGCGGCAGTTTGAAGGCAAGCAGCGGATTTGACAAGCGGGTATCGACTCCGACGCCAGCAAAAAAATGCGCTTACCAAAACACCTTCAAATTCCCTGAATCCCGCGCCAGAATCGTCCGATCGCGCGATACAAACGCCAGCTCGTTGCGGATCGCCTGCCACATCAGCATCCGGTCAAACGGATCGCGGTGGTCCACCCTTCGCGGCACAGCGGCGGAACTTGCAGCAGTCGCCGCATCCAGCACAAGCACATTGAATCCTTGCATTTTTGCCGCATCAGGTAGTGATTCCGCCGTGCAACCATGCAGCGTCAGCTTGCCCAGCGAGGCCTTGAGCGCAATTTCCCAAAACGTCACGCTTGAAACAAACACTTGGTTATCGCGATCTTCCAATGCCTGGCGCACGCGCTCGGACAAGCGGGCCGGCTCAAGCAAAGCCCATAGAAACGCGTGGGTATCCAGCAGCAGTTTCATGCGTCGAGGAATTCCTCGTCGCTGATCGCAAAATCGTCGGCAAACTCCACGCTTGCCCGCCCGGCCAATAGGCCCAACTGGCGACGGCCGGGCTGCCGAACCTGATCCAGCGGGACCAACGCCGCGACGTTTTCGTGCTTGCGGCCATAACTGACAATCACGCTGCCACCGGCGCGAACTGTGGCTAAAACTTCAGCAAATCGAGCTTTTAGCTGGCCTACCGGAATCGTTTCCATCGCTGCCTCCACTTGTCAGGTTAGCGACTGCGGGACAAGTTGTCAAGTTGCGATTGAATGCGGACTCAACCCACCGCAACCAACAGCAAAATCACCCCGCCCAAATCCACCGCCACATCCGCCAAATCCACTTCCGCCGTCACCCGCACCTCAGAATCCTCACCATCCACCGTCAGCAGAGTCTGCACCACTTGCCACTTTTGCTTACTTACTTCACGCACTTGCGTCTTATCCGCCGCGCGCGCCAAATGCGTCCAACCGATCGCACCGACATCGTCTTTCACCGCTTCCCACATCGCCGCCAGCCGATCCGCCGGCCATTCGCTATCCAACGTCTGGCGAATCGACAGCTCCGCTTCACTGAAATCGCCATCAATCAGCGCCTTTAGCAGCCGATGCATCTCCGCCCGCAATCGGGCAATCCAGGTCTTGCGATCGCGCGTCGGATCAGGTGGCCGCGTGGGCATCTCAGGCATAACAAGGGCTTCCACATCACCACCGCGCATCCGCTCCCATTCCTGCAGCAGCGAGCTATCCACCCGCGCCAGCACCGCGCGCAGATAGCCGATAATCTCCAGCAGTTCCTCGCTCTTGCACTCCATCGGCACATTTTGCACTAGGGTTTTGTAGGCTTGACTCAGGTAGCGCAGCAGCACGCCTTCACTTTGCGCCAGGTTGTATTCCTTGATGTAATCGTCAAAACTGCAATAAAGCTCAGCCATTTCGCGGACAATCGATTTCGGCCGAATCGCCTCCTCGCTCACCCACGGATGATGCTCAGCAAAGTGCTCAAAAGTCAGATAGATCCACTCGGCCAACGGTTTGGGCCAGGTCAATTCCTGCATAATCTCCTGGCGTTCCTCAAACGGCACGCCATCAGCTTTCAACTCCGCAATCAGCTTGGTCTTGGCCTTGTTCAGCTGCGCTTTGAGCACGACCGTCGGATTTTCCAGAGAAAAGCTCGCCCGGCGGCCCGCGCACACGCCACACCGGCTGGGTCTCCTTGAGCACAACATCCGTAGGTAACCCAAGATGTCGTAGGATCTTCTTGGTCACCTTGGCCTGGGTGATCACTGCAATCAGCCGGCGCTTGCCACCGCAGGGGCACGTCAAAATATCGACGCCCCAGCTAAGCTTCAAGGCGTCGGCCCACGTAAGCTTACGAGACTTCTCCGCTTCCGCCGCCAGTACCCGCGCCAGTTCCTCGGCCTCCGTCAGCGGCGGGGCGTCGTCGTCGTGCGCTGGCTCGTCGGACACGCGCTTGCGTCGACCCGGCGCCTGCTCACCCGCCAGCACGACCTTGGATCGCCACTTGGCGCTCGGCCCAAATGCCCAAAAGTACATGAGAAACGGCCGTCCCGGCTTGGGTGTCGCGGCCAGCAGCCGGCC
>CAIJIT010000310.1 GCA_903820745.1 uncultured Burkholderiales bacterium | reverse complement strand
GATGTAGACATTTTCGGTGTTGACTGCGCCCACCGCAGTCACAAAACCAGGTGTGACCGGGACCAAGATCCGGTCACCATCTTCGAGCGGCAGGTCAGGCAGGCCGGCAATGCTTCTTTCCTGCCGATCGAGTTCGAGGGTGATGCGGCCATTGCTTTTGACCGATTTGAGTTTTTCGATCTGCATTCTTGCCTGCGCTTGTTGAATCGGTAAAGCCGGGTTCTGGCTCAGCGTATCAATCGTGCGTTCGCTCAGTTGCGCCTGAAATTTAGACTCCAGTTTACGCACCACAAGGTCCAGATTTTGCTGCTGGAACGCCCGCACTGATTCACGGCTGAAGTCGGTGCCATAGAGATAAGCCTGCGCTGTCAGACCGCCCACCCGTTTCAACAGTTGCGGCAGGGTCTCACCCGGCTCGGCTTGATAAAGGCCCGGCACAGCCACTTCGCCGTCGACCTTGACCATCACCACCCGCCGCTGGATCGGCATCTGCATCGAATCCTGGGTGAACAAGGTGATCTGGTCACCGGCCTGAAGTTCAATATTGTCCGCGCGACTGCCGCCCGCAATCGCCTTGCCGAGGTTGAAAACCACAGCCTTGGACTTCAATTCCTCCGGCACCCGCCGGATGATTTGTGCGTAGTCCCAGTTGATGTCGTTTTTCAGACTGCGCGCACTGGGGCGTTGCCAGTAACTGTAGTATTCGATCAGCCATTGGGTCGACGGGATGATGTCCCGGACCGAAAAACCGGCCCGCCAGACAAAACGCCGCAATCCGCCCACAAGTTCACCGGTGATCGCAACGCTGTTTTCGGTTTCAGGCCCGGCATCTTCTGGCTTGTAAACGGTCACTATGTCACCGCTGAGCAAGTCCAGGTCTTCGACTTTGTCCTTGCCAATGGCCTTGCGCAGATTGAAGGCAACGATCTTCGTGCGCAGCGTGGCGGGGTCAAGCCTTTGAATGGTTGCGTAGTCCAGATTGACTTCAGGACGTGAATAGTTGCCTGCAGCAACGCCTTCGTTGATCTGCTTCCAATAGCTGCCGGGAATCAGCAGGCGCACATCACTCAGCAGGTCCGACACTTTCATGCCGGGCTTGAAGTTGTATCGCAGCGGCGAAGCCACATTGCCCTGCAAGGTGACCACATTGGCGATTTGCGGGCTGATCTGGAAAACGGTCAGGATGTCACCGGCCTTGAGCGTCCGCTTCAAGCCATCGCTATCCAGCGCGAAGTCCTCGACATAGCGCGCGATCTGCCGCGAGGCCTCGACCCGCTCCAACTGCGCTTTCTGCGGCGCTGCCAGCGTTGGCAGACCGCCTGACATGTCGAGCATGTTGTTGATGGTCTCGCCGGACCGAAGCTCATAGATTGCCGGGGCATTGATGGTTCCCACCAAAGCGGCGCGCGCGCCTGCCGGCGGGATAAAGATGATGTCGCCAGCCAGCAAAGGCATGTCAGCCGAGTTGTCGGCCCGGGCCAGAAAAGCGTAGAGATCGACTGTGGCGATCTTCTTGCCTGCGCGACGAAGTTCGATCGCCCTCAGGCTGCCGTTGGAGGTCGGTCCGCCGGTCTCGAACAATGCGTTGGTCAATGAAGACAGGCTGCTGACCAGATGCTTGCCCGGCTTGCGCGCCTGACCGAGGACGAACACCTCGATGCTGCGCAGCCGCCCCATGGTGACGCTGATGGTGAAATTGCGGTAGTCCTTGCCGATATAGGCGCTGAGTACTTTTTCAGCCTCGTTCAAGGGCACGCCGGCCAGACTCACCGCGCCCATTTTCGGCACCATCACGCGGCCATCGCGGTCGATCAGCAGATTCATGCCGAACTGGATCGCGCCGCTGGTCTGGACGACGATTTCATCACCGGGGCCGAGGATGTAGCCCGCAGGCACCGGTGCGGCTTGAACCGGGGAAAAATTCGATTCCGCGCCGAACAACTCGAAACCGAACAGGCGCAGGGTCTGGCCTGTGGCGCTGCGCACGAAGCGCTGGAATTCGATTTCGTCAGCGCCGTTGTCCTTGACCGATTCAGCGGCTGGCAACTTCGACTCATC
>CAIJIT010000309.1 GCA_903820745.1 uncultured Burkholderiales bacterium | reverse complement strand
CAGGCCCAGGCGTGCCAGTGAGGCACAAGTCCGCTTTACTGATAGGCTAGCGGCTCTTGCAAGCTTCCAACTCAGCCGCCATGAGCTTTTTGGCCATAGACATCGGAAATACCCGCCTCAAATGGGCTGTCTACACATCACCCCAACCGGGCGCAGTGCTGCTGGCCCAAGGGGCGGTATTTCTGGAAAACATCGAACAACTTGCCGACAACGACTGGCGCCATCTGTCCGAGCCACACAGCGTCTTGGGCTGCAATGTGGCTGGCGATGCGGTGCGCCGCAGAGTCGAGGAACAGCTCGAGCTCTGGGACGTCAATCCCAGCTGGGTGGTGTCGAGCGCCCATGCGGGCGGCGTCACCAACGGCTATGACCATCCCGGCAGGCTTGGCGTCGACCGCTTCGTCGCGTTGATCGGCGCCCACTCCCATGTGCTCGCGCGTGGCCTGCCGCGCGCGGCTCTGGTGGTGATGATCGGCACGGCGGTGACGGTCGATGCGCTCGACGCCAACGGGATTTTTCTGGGCGGTCTGATCCTGCCAGGTCACGGCATCATGCTGCGCGCGCTCGAAGCCGGTACGGCCGGGCTGCGCGTGCCCACCGGCGATGTGCGTGAATTTCCGACCAATACCTCGGACGCGCTGACCAGTGGCGGCACCTATGCGATCACCGGGGCGATCGAGCGGATGCATCGCCACCTGCAACGCCGCACTGGTAGCGAACCGCTGACCTTGATGACCGGCGGCGCTGGCTGGAAGGTCTCACCCACGCTCGAGGTTGGGCATGAACTGCTCGACTCACTGATTTTCGACGGCATGCTGGCATTGCAATCACACCGTCTGGCGCTCTGAAAAGATTCAGTCCTGACGGACTTCAACCTCGGCATGAGCGGCAATTCCGACCGCATTCAGGAACGACGCCAGCAGGCGATTGACCCCTTGGAACTTGACCGAACGGCTTTTTTCGCTGCGTTGGCACATGACCCAATTGAGCAGATCGCCAGCGGCGGCAAAATCAATTCGCAGCAATTTTTGGCAGTCTACGGTCAGATGCCCGGATTTTCCGGCGCTGAGTCGATCCAGCAGCACCGAGATGTCGCCGCTCAGTTGGCCTTGCAAGGCCAACTGCATCCTTGACCCTCCATCATCCGGCAGGCCCGGCAACGTCGGCATGAAGTCGGTCGATGGCCCGCTTGCATCAGCCGAACTGGTTTCAGCGCCGCCGCTGCGCCGACCGTACGAAGCATCCCAAGGCGGCGGGGTGGCATCAAAGTTGACGCGGTAGTCGATCGCCAGGGCTTCGAAGCCTGGCCGGGCATCCATGGCGCGGTAAAAGTCGAACAGCGTCAACCAGGTCTGGACATGATGCTGGCGACTGCCACCACGGCCGATCAAATCGACCAGGGCGGTTTCGCAGGCAGCAAATTCGCCGATGGCAAAGGCCATCACCATCGGGTCGAGCAGCGGGTCATGGCGATAGTCCTGCCGCGGCGGCAGGATGCTGGCGAACATTGCCGGCCTTGTGGTGGCTTCGCCAGCCCTGGACTGTCCGCTGTGATTGATCCTGGCAAACAAGCCCGCGCCGTCACTGTCTGGCGCTGCAAGGCCTGGCAAAAATTCTTCGCGGCGCTTGCCTCGCAGCGCCGCGAATTCGGCCTTGCGTAGCTCGTCGTTACGACGCTGGCGCAAGACCAGACCGGTCGGCGCAGCGCCGGCATTTTTCGGCAATGTCATGGTCGCCCGAAACTTGTTGGCGAAGAGGTGAACAAGCGGCTGAAGCAAGAACAGGCGCCTGCCGGCAAGAGCTTTCAGTCGCCAAACATCTTCTGCTTCATCTCGCGCCTCTGCTGCGCTTCGAGCGACAAGGTCGCCGTCGGCCTGGCGATCAGACGGCCAAGGCCAATCGGCTCGCCGGTCTCGTCGCAATAGCCATATTCGCCATTGTCCAGACGGGTCAGCGATTGCATGATCTTCTTCAACAGCTTGCGTTCCCGATCACGGGTACGCAACTCAAGCGCATGCTCTTCCTCGATCGTCGCCCGGTCAGCCGGGTCAGGCACGATCGATGTGTCTTCGCGCAGATGTTCGGTGGTCTCGCCGGCATTCGACAGCACACCATTCTTCAGGGCGGTCAGTTTGGCGCGGAAAAACTCGATCTGCTTGGCATTCATGTACTCCGCCTCGGGCATCGCGAGCACCTCGGCATCGGTCAACTCGTTGCCTGACTTCGACTTCCATGCGCCCACCAGTTTGGGATCAATCTTCGCGGGAACCCGCGGGCTCTCGATCACGGTCGAAACCGTCTGCCTTGTGGGCGGCTTCGGCGGCGCGAAACGGTCGGCGAAACGGCTGCTGTTGGGCGGCGGCGCAGCGACCAGGAAGGCCGCATTGGCCAGTTCGAGCGCCTCTGCCTTGAGCTTGGCGGCGCTCTTGGCCGGCTTGGCCTTGACAGCCGTCGGACGCGGCTCTGCCACAACCGCCGCTGACGTCGGGGCTGTCGGGTTGTTCTTCTGGACCGGGGTCTTGCTCACGTAACTCTCCTCGCTTGGGGCTTCATGCCTGCTCTCTACAGATCAGGATCTGGATTTGTCGCCATTTGCAAGCGCCGCAGATTGTAGCCATCTCGCCAACGATGACTCACAAACTCCGGCGGCTAGGCCAAACAGCCTTCCAGACCCTGCAACAGGATTTCCTGCGGCAGGTCAATGCCGATGAAAACCATCTTGCTCGTCTTCTTTTCTCCAGGCATCCATTTCGGGCCCAGATCCGATCCCATCAACTGGTGCACGCCCTGAAAGATCACCTTCTTGTCGGTTCCTTTCATGTTCAGCACACCCTTGTAACGCAACATCTTCGGGCCATAAACCTGCACGATGGCACCGAGAAAGTCCTCCAGCTTGGCCGGATTGAAGGCCCGGTCCGAGCGGAATACAAATGACTTCACATCATCGTCGTGAACATGATGGTGCGGGTGGTCACAATGCTCACCATGTTCATGTTCGTGAGTTGCATGAGCATCAACGTTGAGGAAATCGGGGTCGATTTCGAGCTTGGCATTCAAATTGAAGCCACGCAGGTCGAACACCTTGGCCAATTTGACCTCACCGAAATGGGCCTGCTGCTGTGGCGCACGCGGGTTCATATGCTTGATCCGGTGCATCAGCGCGGCAACGACTTCAGGCTCGACCAGATCAGCCTTGCTGATGAAGATCTGGTCGGCAAAGCCGATCTGGCGCCGCGCCTCCTGGCGGGTATTCAGTTGCTCATCGGCATGTTTGGCGTCGACCAGGGTCAGGATCGAGTCGAGCAGATAGCTCTCGGCAATCTCGTCGTCCATGAAAAAGGTCTGCGCTACCGGCCCTGGGTCAGCCAACCCGGTGGTCTCGATGATCACTCGCTCGAACACCAGCTCACCGCGGCGCCGTTTGGCCGCCAGGTCGCTCAGCGTCGTGCGCAAATCCTCTCGGATCGTGCAACAGACGCAGCCATTGTTCATCTGGATGATCTGTTCTTGCGTCTCGGCCACCAGGATTTCGGTGTCGATGTTCTCTTCGCCGAATTCGTTTTCGATCACCGCAATCTTCTGACCATGGGCTTCGGACAGGACGCGTTTGAGCAGGGTGGTTTTACCTGAACCCAAGAAGCCCGTCAGGATGGTTACAGGGATAAGGCCGTTGGACATGGATAGGTCTCAAAAGTAAATCAGTGAATCTTGGGCCGACAATCGGCAAACCCGATATGGGGGCGTGTGACTCTCACGCAAGACTCGCCAGAAGTCAATCGGTTATTCTGCGTCCCTGTGCAACTACGACACGCCCGCCCCTGTGTCTGATCCCCAGTCTAGCCGGCACCCGCAACGCGGGGGCCAGAAACAAGCCGAATTGCAACGCGGTCTATTCGACCGCATGCTGGAATTTCTTCATCCGGGCCCGGACTCGACCAGCGAACTGATGGCCGCATTGGCCGACGCCGAGCGGCGGGATTTGATCGAACCCGAATCGCGCCAGATGCTCGAAGGCGTGCTGCGCATGGCCGAACTGTGCGCCGGTGACGTGATGGTCGCGGCACCGCGCATCGACTCGCTGGACATCGAGGCCGCTTACGACGCGCTGCTGGACCAGGTCATCGACTCCGGACATTCACGCTTTCCGGTCTTCGAAGGCGAGCGCGACAACATCATCGGCATCCTGCTGGCCAAGGACTTGCTGAAAGTCCAGCGCGCGCCCGAACTGAACTTGCGCACCTTGCTGCGTCCGACTGTCTTCGTACCTGAAAGCAAGGGACTGAACGAGTTGCTGCGCGACTTCCGCTCGAACCGCAACCACCTGGCGATCGTCATCGACGAGTTCGGCAATACCGCCGGCTTGATCACGATCGAAGACGTGCTTGAGGAAATCGTCGGCGAGATCGAAGATGAATTTGACGAAAAGGACGGTGAGTCGGGCATCTACACGCTGGCTGACGGCAGCCAGAGGGTCGCTGGCGATGCCTTGATTTCGGCCGTCAATCACAGCTTTTCGGCCGATCTGCCCGAAGATGAATTCGACACCATCGGCGGCCTGGTCGCCCACCAGCATGGCCGCGTGCCCAGGCGAGCTGAGGTGATCGAGTTGCATGGTCTGCGTTTTGCCGTGATGTTGACCCGTGGTGGCGCGGTGCGCTGGTTCAAGGTCACCCGCGCCGAGCGCAGCCCGGCTTGAAACAGGGCCAGCCTTCAAAGTGGCTGGCGGCATGCTGTGCTGGCCTGCTGCAGACAGCCGCCTTCGCCCCTTCGCCAGCCTGGTGGCTGCAACTGCTGTCGCTGGCCCTGCTGGCCGGTTTGAGCTGGCAGGCGGCGCCACGTGCGGCGGCAGCGCTCGGCGCGCTGTTCGGCATCGGTTGGCTCACTTCGGGCCTGTGGTGGCTGTTCATCAGCATGCATCAGTTCGGCCACATCCCGGCAGTGCCTGCTGCGCTGGCCGTGCTGCTGTTGGCGATTTTTCTGACTGGCTATTACGCTGCTGCGCTGGCCCTATGGGCACACTTGTCTGCCGGCTTGAATCCGGGCTGGAAGGTATTCAGCTTTGCTTGTTGTTGGCTGCTGTCCGAAGTCGCCAGGGCGACTTTTTTCGGCGGTTTCCCCTGGATTGCCAGCGGCTATGCGCACAGCGTCGGCCCACTGGCCGCCTGGGCACCCTGGGTCGGCGTCTATGGCATCTGCGCCATCGCTGCGGCGATTTCAGCATCAATGGCCGCGTTGGCAACGGGCCGCCATTGGCAACAGGCGGCTTGGCCGGCCTTGCTGCTGGGCCTGGGCGCGCTATTGCCGCAGGAGTTCACGACCAGCAGCGGGCGCCTGCAGGTCTCGCTGCTGCAGCCGAATGTGCGTCAGGACGAAAAATTCGACCGCGCCTTGATGGACGCCAATCTCGACCTGCTGGCGCAGCAGATCGAGGCCGCCCACGGACAACTGGTCGTCACCCCTGAATCGGTGGTGCCGCTGCCGCTGGACTATCTGTCGGCCGAATATCTGCAACGGATCCGGCATGCGGCGGCCCGGCGGCCCTTGCTGCTGGGCATCTTCCTCGGCGACGAGACCAGCGGCTATGTCAACTCACTGGTCAGCTTCGGCAGCGCCGCGCCTTACAGCTATGGCAAACGCCACCTGCTGCCATTCGGCGAGTTCATCCCGCCCGGTTTCCACTGGTTTGCCAGGGCGATGAATATTCCGCTCGACGATCAGGCGCGGGGCCAGCATCAGCGCGCCTTTGCCGTGGCGGGCCAGCGCTTGCGACCATTGATCTGCTACGAAGATTTGTTCGGTGAGGATTTTGCCGACAGCATGACCGGGGAAGGCGCCGCCACGGTGCTGATTAACGTCAGCAATCTGGCTTGGTTCGGCACGCTGATGGTGCAGGACCAGCATTTGCAGTTTTCGCAGATGCGCGCGCTGGAGTTTCAGCGGCCCTTCATCCGAGCCACCAATACGGGGGCAACCGCCGTGGTCGACTATCGTGGCCAGGTGACTGCGCGATCGGCGCCGGCGACGCGTACGCTGCTCGAGGCCGAGGTTGAAGGGCGTAACGGCAGCACGCCTTATGCCCGTTGGTTGCAGGCTTTCAGCCTGTGGCCGCTGTGGCTGCTGGTTGCGGCCGGACTGGCGCTGACATTGGCGCGGCGCCGCGCCTCGTAGAATCGACCCCGCCTCTCAATCATCGTCAGCCCGTCGCTGATCGCCCCATTCCATGCTGAGCTTCCAGCAAATCATTCTCACTCTGCAGGACTATTGGTCCGGCCAAGGCTGCACCTTGTTGCAACCCTATGACATGGAAGTCGGCGCCGGCACCAGCCATACAGCGACCTTTCTTCGCGCGCTAGGCCCCGAGCCCTGGCGCGCCGCCTATGTGCAACCAAGTCGTCGCCCGAAGGATGGGCGCTATGGCGAGAACCCGAACCGGCTGCAACATTACTACCAGTACCAAGTCGTACTCAAACCGGCTCCGGTCAATATTCTCGAACTCTACCTGGGCTCCTTGACTGCGCTGGGCTTCGACCTGAAAAAGAACGATGTGCGCTTCGTCGAGGACGATTGGGAAAACCCGACATTGGGTTGCTGGGGTCTGGGTTGGGAGGTCTGGCTGAACGGCATGGAAGTGACCCAGTTCACTTACTTCCAGCAGGTCGGCGGGATCGACTGCAAACCGATCACCGGCGAGATCACCTACGGCCTGGAGCGCCTGGCGATGTACCTGCAGGGCGTCGAGAGCGTCTACGACCTGGTCTATGTCGAGGGCCGCGATGGCGCGCCCGACATCAAGTACGGCGATGTATTCCACCAGAACGAGGTCGAGCAGTCGACCTACAACTTCGAGCATAGCGACGTCGATTTCCTGCTGACCGCTTTCGCGGCGCATGAGCGGCAATCGAAACATCTGATGGCGCAGAGCCTGGCCCTGCCCGCTTACGAGCAATTGCTCAAAGCCGGTCACAGCTTCAATTTGCTCGACGCGCGCGGCGCGATCAGCGTGACCGAGCGCGCCGCCTATATCGGGCGGATCCGCAATCTGGCCCGCGCGGTGGCGCAGAGCTATCTGGAAAGCCGCGCTCGCCTCGGCTTCCCGATGGCACCGAAAGAATGGGCCGCAGAATTGCTGGCGCAGTTCGACAAGAAGAAGGTGGCCTGAGCCATGAGCAATCTGTTGATTGAATTGTTTGTTGAAGAATTGCCACCCAAGGCCTTGAAGAAGCTCGGTGATTCATTTGCCGCCTTGCTGTCCGACAGCCTGAAGGCCCAAGGCCTGCTCGAGGCGACTACGGCCGTGACGGCATTCGCTTCGCCGCGCCGCCTCGCCGTGCACCTCACCGATGTCGCGGCGAAAGCTGCCGACCGGGCGCTGCTGCAAAGGTTGATGCCGGTGGCGGTAGCCCTCGGCACAGAAGGCCAGGCGACACCGGCTTTGGTGAAAAAACTCGCCAGTCTGGGCATCGCGGCAAGCGCAGTGCCGGCCTTGTTGCCGCAACTCAAGCGGAAAGCGGACGGCAAAGCCGAGGCGCTGTTCCTTGACTCGATCGTCGCCGGTGTCACCCTGCTCGAGGGTCTGCAAAAAGCCCTGCTCGAAGCCTTGGCGAAACTGCCGATTCCCAAAGTGATGAGTTACCAGTTGGCCGATGGCTGGAGCGATGTCAAGTTCGTCCGCCCGGTGCATGGATTGATCGCACTGCATGGCAGCCAAGTCATCCCGGTGCAGGCCCTGGGCTTGAGCGCCGGTCGGCAGACGCGCGGCCACCGCTTCGAGGCCAAGGTCGAGGTGTTGGAGATCCTGTCGGCTGACAGTTACGCCAGGCAGATGCTCGAGCAAGGCGCGGTGATTGCCAGCTTTGACCAGCGCCGCGCCGAAATCTTGCGGCAACTGCATGTCGCAGCCGCCGCGCAAGGCCTGACGCCGATCGACGACAGCGCCTTGCTCGACGAAGTCACCGGCCTGGTCGAGCGGCCGAATGTGTTGAGCTGCCAGTTCGAGCCAGAGTTCCTCGCGGTGCCGCAGGAATGCCTGATCCTGACGATGAAGGCGAATCAGAAATATTTCCCCTTGCTCGATAGCGCAGGGAAACTGACCCATCAGTTCCTCGTCGTCAGCAACATCAGCCCGGCTGACGCCAGCGCTGTGATCCAGGGCAACGAACGCGTCGTGCGCCCGCGTCTGGCCGATGCCAAGTTCTTCTTCGACCAGGACCGCAAGAAATCGCTGACTGAGCGCGTTCCCGGCTTGGCCAAGGTCGTCTACCACGGCAAACTCGGCACCCAGCAGGACCGCGCCGAGCGGGTGCGTGCGATTGCCAAAGCGATCGCCTCACAGCTTGGCGAAGTTGCGCTGGCGAGTCAGGTCGACACTGCCGCCCATCTGGCCAAGGCCGACTTGCTGACCGACATGGTCGGCGAGTTCCCCGAATTGCAGGGCATCATGGGCGGCTATTACGCCCGCCATGACGGCTTGCCCGAAGCGGTCGCGATCGCGATTGAAGACCATTACAAGCCGCGCTTCGCCGGCGATGCGCTGCCGCGCAACCAGGTCGGCTTGATCGTCGCGATGGCCGACAAGCTCGAGACGCTGATCGGCATGTTCGGGATCGGCCAGTTGCCCACCGGCGACAAGGATCCGTTTGCCTTGCGCCGCCATGCCTTGGGGCTGCTGCGCATGCTCGGTGAGCGTGCCGGCCGACTGCAACTCGACGCCTTGATCGCCGCCGCCTTGCCGGTCTTCGGCAGCTTGATCGAGGATCCGACGCAAGCGCTGGTTGATTTCATCTTCGACCGTCTGTCCGGCGCCGCGCGTGAGCAAGGCTTCAGCGCGCAGGAAGTCGATGCGGTGCTGGCGCTGCGACCGCAGCGCCTGGCCGATGTGACGCCGAGATTGCAGGCGGTGCGCGAATTCGCAACCCTGCCTGAAGCCTCATCGCTGGCGGCTGCCAACAAGCGCATCGGCAATATCCTGAAAAAGAGCGAAACGACTGTGCTCGCCCGGATCGATCCAGCGCTGCTGCAATTGCCCGCCGAGCAGCATCTGGCGACCGCGCTGATGAGCGCACAGGTGCTCGCTGATGCGCTGTTCCATAACGGCGAATATGCGGCTTCGCTGCGCGAACTCGCGGCCTTGAAGGACCCGGTCGACGCCTTCTTTGACCATGTGATGGTCAATGCCGAAGACCCACTGTTGCGCGCCAACCGGCTGGGCCTGCTGAAGTCTCTGCACGAAGCCATGAACCGGGTGGCCGATCTGGCTCGCCTGGCGACCTGAACAAGGAGCCTGGATGAGAAACGACCATAGCCATGCCATGAAACTCGTCGTGCTGGGGCGCGATGGGACTCTGAATCAATACCGCGATGATCATGTGAAGTCAGTCGAGGAGTTGCAGCCCCTGCCGGGCGCGCTGGAGGCGGTGGCAAGGCTCAACCATGCCGGCTGGCACACGGTGCTGGCCACCAATCAGCCCGGCATCGGCCGCGGCCTGCTCGACATGTCAGCGCTGAATGCGATCCACATCCGCCTGAATCAGCTGTTGGCCGAAAAAGGCGGAAGGCTCGACGCGGCCTTCTTCTGCCCGCACACGCCCGAGGAGAACTGCGAATGCCGCAAACCGCTGCCCGGCATGTTGCAGCAAATTGGCGAGCGCTTCGGCGTCGACCTGGCCACTGTGCATATGGTCGGCGCCTCGCTCGGCGACATCCAGACCGCCCATGCGGCCGGCTGCCAACCGCATCTGCTGCGCAGCGACCGGCTCGGTGCGATCGATGAGACCCAGCTGACGGCCTTGGCGGCCCAGGTGCCGGGCACCAGGATCCATGCCGATCTGAGCGCTTTTGCCGAATATTTGATCAAGCAGGGCCGCCGGGTCAAAGCCGGTGCCCGCGCTGAACTCCTGCCGCAACCTGTCCGCAATGGAGAACTGAACTGATGTCGACGCTGCTTGCTGCCGTACGCTCACTGCTCTACATCGTCTGGTTGGTGGTCACGGTCGTGCCCTGGGCATTGGCCGTCGTGCTGATTTCGCTGTTCGTCCGTGGCGACCCGGTGTACTGGTCCTGCGTTGGCTGGCTGCGCACCGCAACGCTCGGCGCACGCTATATCTGCGGCGTCCGCTACCGCATTCAGGGCATGGAAAATCTGCCTGACAAGACCGACAGCAAAGCTGCCGTCGTCTTGCTCGCCAAGCACCAAAGCACTTGGGAGACCTTGGCTTTCCCGGGCTTGATGGCGCATCCACTGGCCTATGTGTTCAAGCGGGAGTTGCTCTACATCCCGTTTTTCGGCTGGGCCATGGCGCGCATGGACATGATCCATATCGACCGCAGCAAGCGCGCGCAGGCCTGGAACAAGGTCGCCGAGCAGGGCCGCCGTCTGGCGGCTTTGGGCCATTGGGTCATCATGTTCCCCGAAGGCACGCGCATCGCCCGTGGCCAGAAAGGCGAATACAAGACCGGCGGCAGCCGCCTGGCGATCGCCAGCGGCGTGCCGGTCGTGCCGATCGCAGTCACGTCGGCGCGCTGCTGGCCGCGCAAGACCTTTCTGCTGCGCCCCGGCGTGGTCGACATCTCCATCGGCAAGCCGATCCCTTCTGAAGGGCGCCGAGCGGCCGAACTGATGCAAGAGGTAGAAGTCTGGATCGAGGCCGAAATGCACCGCCTCGATCCCGAAGCCTATCTGCCGGAAGCAACCCGCTGACAGGAAGCAAAGTGATGCTGAAACGACTGGCCAATTTGCTGCAGGACAAGCAGATTTCGCTGTTCGAAGCCGAGCCGGAACCAACGCCGGCAGCGCCCTCGCCGGACGCTTTCAACAACCCGCGCGCAATGCGCGAGTTATGCCTGGGTGAACACCGGGTCGGCTATGAATTGAAGCGGGCAAGGCGCCGCAGCATCGGCTTTGTCGTCGGTGCCGAAGGTCTGCGGGTCAGCGCGCCGCGCTGGTTGCCACAGGCGGACATCGACCGGGCCTTGCAGCAAAAATCCGACTGGATCCTGCGCAAGCTGATCGAGCAGCGTGATCGTGCCCGCCGGGTGCAGGCAACGCGCCAGTCCTGGTGCGACGGCGCCGATCTCGCCTACCTCGGCCGCGTCTTGAAATTGAGCCTCGAGCCTGCGCGCTCAGGCGTGGCGCTGCTGGATGCCGAAGGCCTGCTGGCTGTCGGCCTGCCATCCAATGCCAGCGACACACAGATTCGCGATGCCGTGCAAGCCTGGCTGCAGCGCAGTGCCAAGGCCTGGTTCCTGCCGCGTTGCCAGCATTTCGCCGCCGCACTCGGTGTGGCCATGCCGCAATTGAGCCTGAGTTCGGCACAGACCCGCTGGGGCAGCGCCAGTGTCAATGGCAAGGTCAGGCTGAATTGGCGTTTGATCCATTTCACGCCAGCGATCATCGACTATGTGGTCGCGCATGAGCTGGCGCATCTGCGCGAAATGAATCACAGCGCCCGCTTCTGGGATGTGGTGCGATCGGTGGTGCCGGATTTCGAAGCCGCACGCGAACGTCTGCGCGCGGAGTCCATCATCGCGCAGTGAGCGCTGCGGCAAACCGGTAGATGCCGTCGGCATCTAGCTGCCGGGTCAGTTTTCCGGCCAGCCACAGCGCGTTCAAATGCGCCACCGACTCGCCCATCGCAAAGGTCGTCTGATGCAGATCGAGCTTGCGCCTGAACAGCAGGTCAAGCAGTTCGGCCGCATGGCAGGGTTTGGCTGCGCAGGCCAGCGTCACATCGGCCAGTCGCTCGGCATGATGCTGCTGGAGTTGGTCGACACGGGCATGCAAGCCGGTGAACGGCTTGCCATGCGAAGGCAGCACCAGCGTGTCGGCAGGTAATGCGAGCATTTGCGCGATCGATGCCAGGTACAGGCTCAATGGATCAGCTTCGGGCTCGACATCGACGACGCTGACATTGGTCGAAATCCGCGGCAGCACCATGTCGCCGGAAATCAGCAGCCCCGCCGCTTGGCAATGCAAGCTCATATGCTCAGGCGCATGGCCAAAGCCTGCGATGCAGACCCAGGTTCGTCCGCCGATCAGAATGCCATCGCCGTCCATCAAGCGGCGGAACTTGTCCGGCACGGCCGGCACCATGCTCGGGTAGTAGCTGCTGCGCGAACGAATCTGGGCCAGCGAATCGGCATCGGTCAGTCCATGGCTGGCAAAAAACTCGGCGGCGGCGGCCCCGCCCATCCCGACGGTCGACCCACTGGCCAAGCGCGCCAGATTGAAATCAGTCGCACTGATCCACAGGCGGCAATCCCAGCGGCGGGTCAGCCAGTCAGCCAAACCGATATGGTCGGGATGGAAATGGGTGACGATCACGCGCAGTACCGGCAGACCGTCGAGATGCCCTGCGAAGATCAACTCCCAGTTGTCACGGGTGAGATCGTTGCTGATGCCGCAGTCGACGATGGTCCAGCCCGGCCGGCCGTCGATCTCATCGCGCAGCAGCCACAGATTGATATGGTCAAGCGCGAATGGCAGACCCATGCGCAACCAGCGCAGACCCGGAGCAACTTCAAGCACGCTGCCCGGCGCCGGCAAGGCGTCGCCCAGCGCGTAATGCAGTTCTGATTCTCTGAGATTGGCCATGATTGATCTTTTCAAGGGCACTGCGCATAAAATTGACGTTTACGTCAACGTCAAATGAACCGCCAGTTTAGCCATGACCCATGATCCCCGTTTATTCACGATCACCGAACTGGCTGCGGAGTTCGACATCACGTCCCGAACGATCCGTTTCTACGAGGACATGGGCCTGCTGCAACCCGCGCGCGCCGGCCGCAACCGCGTCTACACCCAGCGTGATCGCACAAGGCTGAAGCTGACGCTGCGCGGCAAACGCCTTGGGCTGTCGCTGCAGGAAATCAAGCAGTTGGTCGGCATGTACGACGACGAATCCGATGCGGCACCACAGTTGAAAGCTTTTCTCGAAATCCTGCAGCAACATCGGCGACAACTCGAACAACAACTCGATGACATCGAGGTCACCCTGGCCGAAATCAGCCAGCATGAAAAGCGCTGCCGGACGTTACTGTCGCGCGCTTGACTGGTCGCCTGAATTGGGAAAGCCCCCGAACTGCTGCGCAGTCCGTAGGGCTTTACGTGTTTTGAAGCAGGCCTGACTGATCTCTTGTCAAGCAGGCCGTCACCGGGTCAATGGTCTTCGCGCACCAACTGGCCGATCGGCGTCGCCAGGGCAGGATCACCCATCATGAACAAGCTGAAAACTGCGCCTTGCGGGACAATCAGTGTCGAGTTGCTGTAGACCGAGCCATTGGTCGGCGACCTGACGGTCAGCAACGAGGGAGTGCTGCCGCTGCTGGCGCTGACGGTGGTCACCGTTGAAGCGCCCCCTGGCGTGATGTTCGAAGCGATGTCGGTGTAGTCCAGCGACATTGTCAGGCCGGCAAAGCCGCTGGCAAAACCATTGACCAGGCGGATCTTCGCGCTGCCGGCAACTGTCGGCAGGCGATTGTCATCGCTGATCAAGGCAAACAGCGGGAGTGCCGGCGTGCCATAGACGAGCAAGGTGTAGTCGTTGCCTGCCTTGAACGTCTGGCTGGCCACAGTCAGCGGGCCGCCATTGACAGTGATGACCGGCGTTGCAGCACCCGCCGCAACCGTCTGGTAGGTGCCGATCTGCGGCGCCAGCGTGGTCGCCAGCAGCGTCGCACTTCCCAAGGTCGTACTGACGGTGGAGTTGCCCGACATCGTCGCAGCGACGCGGATTCTGGTCATCGTGCTCGGGATATTGGTGGCCGCACCCTGCTGCTTCAAGGTCAAGCCATTGACCAGCCGGCCGCCCTGCGTGGCCGTGGCGATCAAGGTCGATACGCTGGTCGAATCAAGCGTAACGCTAGGAATGTTCAGCCGCACATCGGCCGGCTTGTTGTAACCGGTGAGGGTGACCCGATAGCTACCGCTGTTGATGATGTTGTAGCCGCTGCTGCCGCCGCCGAGGATGTTGGTCGCCACCGGTGCGGTGCCGTCCAATGCGTTGGTGTTGTTGGCCGCTGTCAGATAAAGGTCAAGCGCGCCGGCATCGGGTGCCAGATTCAGGAACAGCAGCTTGCTCTTGTTCGCATCGGCGACCGGCTCTGCTTCCTGCAGCAAACTGGTGCGAACCGTGCCGCCCCAGCCATAGGCAATCATCGTGTAGTTGCTGCTGCCGGTCAGTGTCGGCGTCAATGCCGCCACGGTGCTGCCGACACCGCTGGCCTGGACCAGCGACGAAGTGGCGCCGGTGCTGATGCTGGAATAAGCACCGACCGAGCCATAGGCCACGTTGCTGTTGATCACCGTGCTGTTGACGGTCAGGTCGAGCGAGGCGTATCCAACGCTGGCATTCAAAAGCCGTACATTGGTATTGCTGCTGCTGCTGCTCTTGCCGCCGCAGGCAGTCAGAAGCGCGGCGCCGGCGAGGGTCAGGCCAATCGCCCAGGATGTGAATCGCATTGAGAAACTCCGTTGAAGGTTGCCGGCGTATTGTACGCAGCCCTTGTTGCTGTGATATTTCCGTCATTGATCGAACCAAAAAAACCAGATGTCTGCCAGCAAGCCCGGCACAGGCTAGCATCGCGCTACAACTTCAGCATCCGCAGCCATGACCTATCCGCATCTGCTCGAACCGCTTGACCTCGGTTTTACCACTTTGAAGAACCGCGTACTGATGGGCAGTATGCATACCGGACTGGAAGATGGGCGCAAACACTTCGAACGGATGGCCGTCTATTTCGCCGAGCGCGCGCGCGGCGAAGTCGGGCTGATCGTCACTGGCGGCTTCGCGCCGAATATCGAAGGCTGGGCCAAGCCCTTTGCCGGCACCCTGGCCACCCGCGGTGCGGCCCGAAGGCATCAGACCATCACCCGGGCCGTCCATGCCGAAGGCGGCAAGATCGCCCTGCAGATCCTGCACACCGGCCGCTATGGCTATCAACCCTTTTGCGTCGCGCCCTCCAGAATCCAATCGCCGATTTCGCCGTTCACGCCGCGCGAGTTGTCGGCGCGCGGCATCGAAAGGCAGATCCGCGCCTTCATTCGCTGCGCCAAACTGGCGCGCGAAGCCGGCTATGACGGCGTCGAGGTGATGGGGTCGGAAGGTTATTTTCTGAACCAGTTCCTGGTCACCCATACCAACCAGCGCAGCGACGACTGGGGCGGCAGCTATGCCAACCGGATGCGTTTGCCCGTGGAGATCCTGACCCGAATGCGCGAGGCGGTCGGGCCTGACTTCATCATCATTTATCGCCTGTCGATGCTCGATCTGATCCCCAACGGCAGCAGTTGGGATGAGGTGCTGCAACTGGCACGAGCGGTTGTGAAAGCGGGAGCGACGCTGATCAATACCGGCGTCGGCTGGCATGAGGCCCGCATCCCGACGATCGCCACTTCAGTGCCCCGCGCCGGTTTTGCCTGGGTCACCAAAAAGCTGCGCGATCAATTGCGCGCGGAGGGCATCACCATCCCGCTGATCACCAGCAACCGGATCAACACGCCTGAAGTGGCCGAAAACGTTCTGGCCGAAGGCCATGCCGACATGGTCAGCATGGCGCGGCCGTTTCTGGCCGACCCGGAATTTGTCAAAAAAGCACGCGAACAACGCGGCGATGAAATCAATACCTGCATCGCCTGCAACCAGGCCTGCCTCGACCATACCTTCGCACAGCAAATCTCGACCTGCCTGGTCAATCCGCGCGCGGCTTTCGAGCAGGAGTTGCAGATCATCCCGATCGCAGCGTCAAGAATGCCGCGCAAGAAGATTGCCGTCGTCGGCGCCGGTCCGGCCGGTCTTGCCGCAGCGACGACGCTGGCCGAGCGCGGCCATCAAGTGCATCTGTTCGACAGTGCGGCCGAGATCGGCGGCCAGTTCAATCTGGCAAGGCTGATCCCCGGCAAGGAAGAGTTTGCTGAAACGCTGCGTTATTTCCGCCGCCGCATCGAAGTCACCGGCGTGACCTTGCACCTGAACCGGCGCGTGGCCGCCTCTGACTTGTCGGGCTATGACGACGTGCTGCTGGCCACCGGCGTCACGCCGCGTGACCCGCAGATCAAGGGCCAGAACGATCCGGCCCTGGCTGGCATGGTGCTGTCCTATATCGATGTGCTGGCAGGTGGAGCCAAAGTCGGCCAGCGCGTCGCGATCATCGGCGCCGGTGGCATCGGTTTCGATGTGGCTGAATTCCTGGTCGATGCGCCGGGGCATTCGCTGGCGCTGGACGCCCAGGCTTGGCGGCGCGAATGGGGGGTCGGCGATCCGGCCGAGACGCGCGGCGGTCTGCTGCGGCCCGCACCTGCGGCACCGCTGCGCAACATCACGCTGCTGCAGCGCAAGGCCGGCAAGCCCGGCGCGGGGCTGGGCAAAACCACCGGCTGGATCCACCGCGCGGCCTTGAAGATGAAACAGGTCGAGATGCTCGCCGGTGTCAACTACGAGGCGATCACGGCCGAGGGTTTGTGGATCAGTTATGGCGAAAAACACCTCGACACCCAGCTGTTGGCTGTCGACAGCATCGTGCTTTGCGCCGGTCAGCTGCCGCTGCGCGAACTCGAAGCACCGCTGCGCGCTGCGGGCTGCAAAGTGCAGCTGATCGGCGGGGCTTTGGAGGCGGGCGAGCTCGACGCCAAACGCGCGATCCTGCAAGGAACGAGACTGGCGGCGGCGCTGTAAGTCGCTGCCTAAACCCCGTAGCGGTCCCGGTAGGCTTGCACAGCGACCGAATGCGCAACGGCCGCAGGGTCGCTGCGCAGGTATTGCAGCAGGTCGGACAAACCGGCAATCGCCAACACCGGCAATTGCAACTGCTGGGTGACATATTGCACCGCTGACCAGCTCATTTCGACTCCGGCCTCGGCGGCCTTCTCCTGGCGATCGAGTGCAATCGTGACGCCGCATGGCGTGGCGCCGGCCGCCCGGATCATGGCGATCGACTCAAGCACCGAGGTGCCGGCCGAGATCACATCGTCGATGATCAGCACCCGGCCCTGCACCTTGGCACCGACCAGGTTGCCGCCTTCGCCATGTGACTTGGCTTCCTTGCGGTTGTAGGCAAACGGTACGTTCTTCCCTTGTCGCGCCAGCTCGACCGCCACTGCCGCTGCCAAGGTGATGCCCTTGTAGGCCGGGCCGAAAATCATGTCGAACTGCAGCCCGGAAGCGATCAGCCGCTGCACATAGAACTGCGCCAGGCGGCCGAGTGTGGCACCGTCATTGAACGATCCGGCGTTGAAGAAATATGGACTCAGCCGGCCGGCCTTGGTCTGAAACTGGCCAAAGCTCAGCACGCCGGTTTCGACTGCAAAGGCAACGAAATCCTGGGCCAGTTGATCGGGAGGTGCAAGTGCTGTCATGGCGAACCTGTAGCGGGATCACAAGATTGTAGGGGTCGACTGCAGCCCGGCTCAGGTGCCAGCGCCCGGCTGCGATACTGCGCCCTTCAAGATCGTCGATCGACACAAGCAGGGTTTCAGCATGCGTTTTATCACCGCCAATTTGAACGGCATCCGCTCGGCTGCGAGCAAGGGATTTTTTGAATGGTTGGCCTTGCAGGAGGCCGATGCTTTGGGCGTGCAGGAAGTCAAGGCCCAGCATGAGCATATCGACGGCATTTACTGCAGCCCTGGCAAGCTCAAAGGTCATTTTCATTATGCGCAAAAGAAGGGCTACTCGGGTGTCGGCCTCTACACCGAAGAAGAACCGAGCGATGTCATCACCGGCCTGGGGATAGAAGAGTTCGACCATGAAGGCCGCTGGATCGAGAAGCGCTTTGACAAACCCGGCCGCAAGCTCAGCCTGATCAGTTGCTATTTCCCCAGCGGCTCGAGCGGCGAGGACCGCCAGCAAGTCAAGTTTCGTTTCCTCGCCGCGCTGCATCCGCATCTGCAGGCGCTGAAGGCCGAACGTGAGTTCATCCTGGTGGCCGATGTCAACATCGCCCACAAGGAAATTGACCTGAAAAACTGGAAAGGCAATCTGAAAAACAGCGGCTTCCTGCCCGAGGAGCGGGCCTGGATGACGGGTCTGTTCGAGCAGGATGGCCTGGTCGATGTCTTCCGTACCCTGAACGACAAGGCCGAGCAATACACCTGGTGGAGCAACCGCGGCGAAGCCTATGCCAAGAACGTCGGTTGGCGGCTCGATTACCACCTCGCCACGCCCGGACTGGCTGCGTTGGCGCGGCGCGAAAGTATCTACACCGAGACGCGTTTCTCGGACCATGCGCCGCTGACGATCGACTATGACTTCAAGCTCTGAAGCACGGGCCACGCCGCAAAGCGCTTCGATCAGCAGTCTCGCATCTCTCCGCTCAGGTTCATGGCTCGGCGCCAAGCGCCTGACGCTGGCTTGCGGTCTGGAAGAATTTCCGCCAGAGATTTTTGAGCTTGCCGATAGCCTCGAAATCCTCGATCTGTCGAACAATCAGCTCTCCAGCCTTCCCGACGATCTGCCCCGGCTGAAGCGGCTGCGCGTGCTGTTTCTTTCGGACAACAACTTCACTGCTTGGCCGGAAATTCTCGGCCAATGCCCGCAGCTGAGCATGATCGGCTTCAAGGCCAACCGGATCCGGTCAATTCCAGGCGGGTCGCTCCCCCACGGCTTGCGCTGGTTGATCCTCACCGACAACCAACTCGAAGCATTGCCCGCCGACATCGGGCAATGCACGCAGTTGCAAAAGTTGATGCTGGCCGGCAACCGTTTGAGCACCTTGCCGCCAGCACTAGCGGCTTGCAAGGCGCTCGAATTGCTGCGGATTTCAGCCAATCAGCTGAATGAATTCCCGGCGTTTCTGCTCGAGCTGCCGCGACTGTCCTGGCTGGCCTATGCCGGCAATCCATTTTGCGAACAGCGCGAGCAGGCGGCAATAAGCGCCGCGCCGATGGCAAGGATTGATTGGCAGAAATTGAGCCTGCAACACAAACTCGGCGAAGGCGCTTCGGGCGTCATCCATCAGGCGCACTGGCAGCGAGCGGACCGCTTGCTGCCAGTGGCAGTCAAGCTGTTCAAGGGTGATGTCACCAGCGACGGCCTGCCACGCTCTGAACTGGCGGCCTGCATCAACGCAGGTTGTCACCCGCAACTGATCCAGATGCTCGGGCAGGTGGTGGGGCATCCGGCCGATCAATGCGCGATGGTGATGCCCCTGATTGACCCCGCTTTTCGCAACCTGGCCCAGCCTCCCAGCCTGGAGTCCTGCACCCGCGACATCTATGCGCCGGATGCCGGCTTTGCGCTGCGAGAGTTGCTGCTGATCGCACAAGGCATCGCCTCGGCAGCCGGGCATCTGCATGCTCAAGGGCTGATGCATGGCGATCTGTACGCACACAACATCCTGCACAAGGGCTGCGGCGCGGTCTTGCTGGGAGACTTTGGCGCCGCTTCATTTCTGGCGCCCGATGACCCTCAACAGGCCGAGGCCCTGCAGCGGCTGGAAATTCGCGCTTTTGCCTGCTTGCTGGAAGAATTGCTGGCTCTTTGCAGCAGTTCGGACGGGGAGGCTGATGCTGGTGCAGCGATCAAGCTGCTCGATGATCTGAAATGCGCTTGCTTTCAGGACCAGCCGGGAGCCCGCCCGCTGTTCGCCGAGGTGGAGCAGATCCTGATGACCATTCATTGAACTGATCTTCGGCAAGTTCCGGCCGGACCTACCTCGCCACAATCGACTTGGCCAACCAGCCGGAGGTGGTGAGAATGGCCAAATTGTCGATGTTCACCTTATGTGCCGGCATCTTGATGCTGGCCGGCTGCGCCGTCGAAGTGCAGAACCTGCAGCCCGCCAGGGAACTCGCGCAGCGCTCGAAGCCACCCGGCTCCGTCTATACCGGCTGGCGCATCTTCCAGGATCGCTGCGCCGCCTGTCATGGGCAGGCAGCAACCGGCACCAACGGCGCTCCTGACCTGCTGCCGCTGGTCCGCACGATGAGTTCGCGCCGCTTCATCGGCCTGGTACTCAAGCGCTATGACTGGAACCTCCCACCAGGTCCGCTCAGCACCGCGCCGGCCGAACGCGAATCCCTGATCGATTTGCTCGAGCAGCGCAAGGAAAGCTATTCGTTGACGATGCCGGTCTGGCAGGGCGAGCCGCGCGTCAGCGCCCATATCGTCGATCTCTACGCCTTCCTCTCCGCGCGCGCCGAGGGCACGCAAGGCCCGGGACGGCCGCCACAGTAGCTCAGGCTCGCGTCCAACCGGAGACCGCAGAACGACTACTGTAGGATCGACCGCAGGCCTCCGCTGGCCGTTCAAGCCACAAAATTCGAACAAGGAAACCTGTGCTGCGTCAGATCACCATCCTTCTTGTAGCCGCGATCGCTGCTACGGCGGCCATTGCCAAGCAGGCCGATGCCGAGACCAGGCCTTTGTCAGGCTACGACCAGCCGCCTCAGGACATCCTCGATGTCATGAGGGCGCCCGCGGCTCCGGTCCCCTATGTCAGCCCGACACAGCAGACCATCCTGCTTGTATCCTGGCAGGAATATCCCTCCATAGCGCGCGTGGCAACCCCGTTCTTGCGACTGGCAGGAGCGCGCGTCGAGCCGAAAAATCACAGCAAACATGACACTCCGGGCGGTTACGGAATCAAGTCCTGCGCCATTGAATTCGAACTGGTCCGGATTGCAGACGGCAAACGCACCAAGATTGGCCTGCCCGCCGGCGCCTGTCCCGACACACCCGTCTGGGCAGCTGACGGGCAGCGATTTGCGTTCGCGAACATCGCACCGACTTCGGTCGAACTCTGGATTGGCGATGCAAAGACCGGCAAATTGCACCAGGTTCCCGGGGCAAGCTTGAACCCGATGTTCAATGGCGAGTTGCAATGGATGCCGGACCAGAAAACGCTGCTGGTCAAGCTTGTCCCCTCCGGAATGGGCCCGCCTCCGCCAACACCATCGGTGCCCCGCGGCCCGAGCATCCAGGAGACAGCGGGCGAAAAAGGCCAAAGCAGCACCTACGAGAATCGCGACACACTGAACAACAAGCATGACGAAGACCTGTTCGACCATTACGCCGCCGCACAACTGGCCTTTATCGATGCGAGCAACTCGGTCATCACGCGAGTTGGCAAACCAGGCAACTTCGAAGCCGTCGAGCCAGCTCCGGACGGTCGGCATTTGCTCGTCACTTCGATCAGCAAGCCCTACTCTTATGTGACGACCTACGAGCGGTTCCCGCATGAGATCGAGGTGTGGGATACATCCAATAAATCGAAACCTGTCGCCCAGCGCATTGCCTCCCTGCCGCTGGCCGATCGCGTCCCGATCCACGGCGTTCCGCTCGGGCCGCGTCAGTTCTCCTGGCGTGCCGACGCACCTGCAACCTTGATCTGGGCACAAGCAATGGACGGCGGTGATTGGAACGTCAAGGTTCCCGCTCGCGACAAGTTGTTGATGCTCAAAGCGCCCTTCAAGGAACCCGCCGTCGAGATCACCCGGACCGAGCAGCGATTCCAGGGCCTGTCATGGGCGGAAAGACCAGGCCTCGCCTTGCTGCATGAATACGACCATAACCGGCATTGGCGCCGGAGCTTTGTGATCAACGTCGACGACCGGCAACAAGCACCCAGCCTGCTCTGGGATCTCTCCACTGAGGAGAAATATGCCAACCCCGGCAACCCCTTGTATCGCCAGCAAGCCAACGGAACCTGGCTGTTGCGGACACAAGGCGATTCGATCTACCTGTCCGGCACGGGATCCTCGCCGGACGGAGACCGCCCGTTCCTGGACCGCCTTGATTTGAAGACCCGGACATCCGAACGCTTGTTTCGCAGCAGCAAGGAAGCCTATGAACGGTTCCTCGCCTTCGCCGGTCCTGATTCGAGCAAGTTCCTGACCTGGCACCAATCAGCGATCGATCCGCCTAATGCCTTGCTGCGGTCACTGGGCCTGCCGGTCGAAGCAGTCGCCGGGGAAGCCTCATTTGCCTCGTCCCGAGCCAATGTCACGCAGATTGCAGATCCAACGCCCGCGGTGAGAGCGATCAAGAAACGGTTGGTCAAGTACAAGCGTGAGGATGGACTGGACTTGTCGTTCACGCTTTACACACCACCGGGTTACAAGGAAGGCATTAGCGTGCCGACAATTTTGTATGCCTATCCGCTGGACTTTGCTGACGCTGCGAAGGCCGGTCAAGTCGCCGGATCTCAAGCGACTTTCACAAGACTGCGTCAATACCGACTTCTCTTGCTGGCCGGCTATGCAATCATCGACAACGCCTCATTCCCCATCGTCGGCGATCCCAAGTCGGCCTATGACAGCTATCTTGAACAACTGGTCGCCGATGCCAAGGCAGCGGTCGACGAGGCAGTCCGTCTTGGCGTTGCAGATCCGAAACGCATTGGCGTCACCGGGCACAGCCATGGCGCCTTGATGACGGTGAATCTGCTGGCCCATTCTGACCTGTTCCGGGCCGGTGTAGCCACCAGCGGCTCCTACAACAAGACGCTCACACCGTTCGGTTTCCAGAGCGAACGCCGATCGGTTTGGGAAGCGCCTGATGTCTACCGGAAAGTCTCGCCATTCTTTTTCGCAGACAAGTTGAAATCGCCCCTCCTGATCGTTCACGGCGCCGACGATGCAAATCCCGGCACAACGCCCTTGCAAGCAAGCAAACTCTATGAGGCCGTCCGCGGCAACGGGGGTACCACCCGCCTGGTCATGCTGCCGCATGAACCCCATTGGTATACGGCAATGGAGTCGAATGAACAGTTGATCTACGAGATGGTTCGCTGGTTCGACAAATATGTGAAAGCTGCACCGGTCAACGGAAACTGAATGAAAACAGCATTCACAGCTTGCTTAATTTTCGGCGCAACTTTGCTGCTGGCGCCCGGCGCCGATGCGCAGCCAGTGGGAAATTACCCCAACCACCCGGTCAAGATCATCAGCCCGTTCGCTCCGGGTGGCGCCACTGACATCCTGGCGCGGATCCTGGCGCAAAAACTCGGCGAAGCCTGGAACCAGACCGTTATCGTTGACAACAAGGGCGGCGCGGGCGGGCTGATCGCCGGGACTGCCGTAGCGCGGGCCGAGCGCGATGGCTATACCTTGCTGCTCGGTTCGGTCGGGCCGATGGAGGTGCTGCCGAGCCTGGTCAAGAAGATGCCTTACGACCCGGAGAAGGATTTCGCGCCGATCGCGATGTTGGTGAACGTCGAGAACGTGCTGGTGGTCAATGACCGGGTGCCAGCCAAATCGCTGCCCGAGCTGATCGCCTACGGCCGGGCCAATCCGGGCCTGTTGAAGTTCGGTTCCTCCGGGATCGCCACCACTGGCCATCTGGCGGGCGAAGTCTTCAAACAGCAAGCCGGCGTGGACATGCTGCATGTTCCCTACCGTGGCGGCGCTCCGGCGGCTTCTGCCTTGCTCGCCGGCGACATCGACATGATCTTCTCCACTGTCCCGTCAGTGGTCCAGTTCGTGAAATCCGGGCGCCTGCGGGCTCTGGCGGTGACGGCTGAAAATCAAATCGAGATTTTGCCTGGCGTGCAACCAATCAGGAAGCTGGGGCTACCCGGCTACCGGGTCGCGTCCTGGTACGGCCTGCTTGCACCTGCCGGCACGGCACCGGCGATCATCGAGAAAATTCACGCCGATGTAAGCCGGATCTTGTTGATGCCGGAGGTCAAGACCGCCTTGCTCGAGCAGGGTTGGACTACCGTGCATGCACCGACGGCATTGATGACCGAACAAATCAAGACGGGCATTCGCGATTGGAAAATCGTCATCGACAAGGCCGGCTTGAAGGCCGAATGACCGCCTGACAGAGATCAGGCGCTTGGTGCTGCCGCCGTGGTTGCAGCGATTGTCTGTGCCAATGCCACATATTCGGCCACCGGCACCTCTTCAGCGCGGCGCTGCAGGTCGAACTGCCCCGTGAAACCGCGCGCAGTCAGCCAGATGCCCAGGCTGTGGCGCAGCAACTTGCGGCGCTGTGAAAAAGCCGAAGTCACAAGCGCACCGAGCAAGACCGGATCCACGACCGGCGGCCTTGCATAGGGCTGCATGCGCACGATTGCCGAGTTGACTCTGGGCGGTGGGTCGAAAGCTTCGGGCGGCACATTCAGCACCGATTCGATCGCATAACGCCATTGCAGCATCACCGTCAAACGGCCGAAGTCCTTGCAACCCGGGCTTGCGGCCATGCGGTCGACCACTTCCTTTTGCAGCATGAAATGCTGGTCGACGACATGGTCGACGAAGCCGAGCAAATGGAACAGGATCGGTGTCGAGATGTTGTAGGGCAGGTTGCCGACCACCCGCAGCTTCTTGCCCTTGGCAACGGCCAGCGCAGCGAAATCGACGCGCAGCACGTCGGACTCGATCACGTCAAGCCCCTCGCGTTGACGCAGGCGCGCAGCGAGATCACGATCAAGCTCGATCACGCTGAACGGCTTGAGGCGTTTGAGCAGCGGCAGCGTCATCGCTCCGAGGCCGGGGCCGATCTCGACCAGCGCATCGCCCTGACGCGGATCGATGGCGTCGACAATGGCTTCGATGATGTTGACGTCGGTCAGGAAATGCTGGCCGAAGCGCTTGCGCGCCAAATGCTTGGCCACGCAGTCAGTCCTGCCACTCGCGCAACTCGACGAAGGCGCGGGCACGCAGATCCTTGACCCAGTCCTTGTAGGCATCGTCGTACTTCTGCTCACGCAAAGCGGTACGCGCCTGCTCACGCAATTGCTTGACCTCGATCTCGGTCGTACGGCGTTCCAGCACCTGGATCAAATGCACGCCGAAGCGCGACAGCACCGGTGCGGAGATGCCGCCGATCGGCAAGGCGTTCATCGCCTCTTCAAACTCGGGCACAAAGCCGCCCGGAGCAGTCCAACCCAGTTCGCCCCCTTCGGGTGCGCTGCCATCCTCGGAATTTTCGCGCGCGACCTTTTCGAAGCTGGTAACGCCCGTTTCGATCAATCGTTTGAACTCGGCCAACCGGCGTGTTGCCACCTCGCCGGTCAATTGCGGCGAAGGGCGCAACAGCACATGTCGGGCCCGGGTCTGAACCACCGATGTCAGTGAAGCGGCACCCTGCTGGTCAAGCAGCTTGAGCAGATGGAAACCGGCGCCTGACCGCAGCAATTGCGGGCTCAACTCGCCGACCTTCACGCCCTTGATCGCTTCGATGAAGAGGTCGGGCAGACGGTCTGCCTGTCGCAGCCCGATCTCGCCGCCGCGTTCCTTGTTGCCGTCTTCGGAAATTTCCTTCGCAACTTTTGCAAAGTCCTCGCCAGCCTTGATCCTTGCCAAGGCGCTTTCGGCGCGGGCCCGGCGTTCAGCCACCAGACTGTCAGCAGCACCTTCGGGCACGGTGACAAGGATCTGCGCCAGGTTCAGCTGGCCGCCCACACTCAATTGTTCACGACGCTTTTCCAGGTACTGGTCGATGTCGCCATCGGTGATGCGGATGCGGGCCTGCACTTCGCGTTCACGCACCCGCTCAGTCAGCAGTTGGTCACGCAGGTTCTCGCGGAAGCGCCGGAACTCCATGCCTTCGATCTTCAGCCTTTCGCGCAACTGATCCAGCGTCAGCTTGTTCTGCGCCGCCACATTGCCGACCACCCGGTCGAGCTCGGGCTCATCGACCTTGCTTCCGCTTTCGCGGGCGTAGGTGACGAGCACGCGATCCTCGATCAACGCTTCCAGCGCCAGCTTGCGCAGCACCAGCGTGTCAGGCATCAATTCGCCGCGCTGCTTGGCGTCCTGACGCAAGCGTTCGGTGCGCTGCATCACCTCGGTGGCAGCCACGACGTCCTGATTTACCACCGCTGCAATGTAATCGCCAGGCAAAATTTGGGCGGCTTGAGAATCAACGGCCAGCGTCAGCGTTGCCAGCAAGGCGGCGCCAGCCATTGTGAGAAAACGGATCAACATATCAGTCATAGGGAGCTTCTGTGCTTGCAGAGCGGTCGGAGCTCAGCTGTCGGTAACCGGGTATATTGTCCCTCAAGACCTTGAGCGCGTTGGAACCCAGTTGAGACAATCCCACCAGTTCCAATTGCAGCATCAAGCGAGTGTTCGTTTCAGCCAGACCGGTCGAGAGCCGCTCGGCACCGAAGCGCAGCAGCCAGCAGCCAGCATCATATTCAAAACCCAGCACTGAATCGGTCAACCTGGCATCGCGCAAGCTGTACTGAAGCCTTCCAGCGCTGTACCAGGCACCGCTACAGGAGCCGCGATTGCGCGCAGTATCCTGGCTATATAACGGCCATTGCCAAGCCAGTTCGACCTGTTCGCTCTGTCCTGCAGCCAGTCGGTAAGCCAGGCTGACCGTGCGGAATGGTCCCGGCGAAAAGCGCAGGCGCGAGACATTGCGCACGGTGCGTCTGGTTTCGGGGTTGTATTCAAGCGTGCCATCGGCCCACCATTGCTGATCCAGATAGACGGAGCCGAGCAGCAGCAAGTCCGAAACTTTTTGCGTCACCGGCACGCCGTCGGGCGTGATGCGCTGGTCGCGAAACAGGAGTTGCTGTACCAAGCCCAGACGCAGCAACTCTTCGCCCTTTTCCGGATTGACCCAGCGGCTGGTCGCACCCAGGGTCAACTTGTTCGCATCCGACACCCGATCGACGCCGGAAAACTGGTTCTCGGCATAGATCGAATCAAAGTTGAAATCCTTCGGTGCGGAATCGAAGTTCGGGAGGTTCTGCTGCGCTACAAAAGGCGTGTTGATATAACGCAGACGCGGCTCGAGCGTCTGGCGCAGCTTCAGCCCGAACATCTGGGTGTCGCGCTCGAACACCCAGCCGTGATCGACGCTGAAGGTCGGCAGTACGCGGCCCATGTTGCGTCGACCATCGGCCTGCTGCTGGTCGAGCGTGTAACTGGCAGCATTGACCGCCAGACTCGGCACCAGCCACCAGGCGGGGCCGCCCAGCGGCAAGCTCAGATGTCCCAGCAGATGAACGCGCTGGCCGGTCTGCATTTGGCTTTGCAGCGCATCCGGCGACAGGTCGAAACGGTTGTATTCAAGTTCCAGTGCACCCTCCAGACGGGCTCTGCGTCCCCAGGGTTGGAAGCCTTCCAGCATTGCGGCATCGGCATCGGATGTCACCCGCATGCCGACCTGCGGCGAGCGCTGATAGGGCGTGACGAACTGCGCCAATGGATCCGTCCCCTGCAAGGCTTGCCAATGCTGGACCCTGGCATAAGTCTGCAACTCGCCCCAGGACAGGTCCTGGCGACGGTTCAGTTGAAAGTCCCCCGCCAGCAACCGCTGGGTCTGGCTGTGCATGCGCCCCGGCATGTCCTTCCAGTAGTTGTCATCGGAGACACGCTCGGCCCGCATGCGATAGCGCCAATCAGCGCCTGCATCGCCATCCTGAAGCAGGTTGAGCGCCCAGCGCGAGCGCTCTGCCACGCGGTCGCCGGGCAACAAGTTGAGGCTGATCTTGCCTGCATGCGCCGCCTCAAGATAGCGGAATTCACTGTCCAGACCTGCGCCGCGCTTGGTCATCAGGAACGGCGTCAAGGTCAGGTCGCGTTGCGGCGCCAGGTTCCAGTAAAAGGGCAGTCCCAGTTCGACGCCGCTGCGATTGTCCAGGCTGATATTGGGCGGCAACCAACCCGACTTGCGCTGGCCGCCGAGGGGGAAACTCAAGGCTGGCGCGGCCAGGATCGGTACGCCCAAAAAATGCAAGACGGCGCCGTTGGCCAATCCCTCATTGCGTTCGAAATCCATGCCCAACTTGCTCGCGCTGATCTGCCAAGCCGGCTGTTGCCCCTGATCGATCGGGCAACTGCTGTAACTCGCGGCATCGGCGCGCAGATGGTCGGCGTCGATGAAGGTGATCTTGTCGGCCTTGCCGCCGCCGCCGGTGAGCGAAAAAAAGTAAGTCGGATGGAGAAATTCACCTTCGAAACGACTGACGTAGAGTGTCAACTCCGGCCCGCGGAACACGCTACCCGCGCGGCTGATCGAGACATTGCCCTCGGCATGCGCCCTGTCGCTGCCCGGGTCATAGCTGACATTGCCGGCGCGCAGCAGCAACTCGCCGAAGCGCAACTCGGCATCACCTTGCGCGGTCGCCGTCTGATCGATCGGAATGCTCAAGCGATCGGCGCTCAAGACCAACGCAGGTTTGCTGGCTGACTTGCCGCTCGCCCCCAGCACTCGGGCCGGTCTAAGGTTCAAGGAGACGGCGTCCTGCCCGGACTCCGCAGCGCTGAGCAGCGCCGGCGCAAACAAGCAGACCCAGACCCACCGACGCCAGAAGCTGGCGGGAATCGATCGAGACAAGGACGAAGGGAGTTGGCGCGGCACGGCGTCTGGATGAATGGGCAAACAGGAGGGTTGCAGGACCGACGGGGCTAGGCCGACGGAAAAGTAAAATCGATTATCCATGAGGCCCGTGCCTCGCCGAACAACCGACTACGAACCCAGATGAATCCTCACGACAATGCTGATCAAGCCGGCGAAGACTGCTTTCTCGCCTGGTTGCGGCCGCTGCTGCCGCTGCCCGCGCTGCGTACCGCGCAAGCGCAAGGTCCGGCCGCCTGCGACCGACTGATGCGGGGCGCCACTCAAGCCCTTCTGCAATGGCAGCTCAATCTCGATGCGACAAGACTGGCCGCTTTCGATGCCGCGGTGGTGCAGCGCGAGTTGCAGCAATTCGTCGACAGCTGCGTGCAAATCGAGTTCGGCAGGCAGTGGAATGAAACCCAGGCCAAATGGTGGCAGCACAGTTGCCAGTTGCTGATCGACAACCTCAGCGCCCAGCCGCAACTGGCCATGCATGGCGATTCACCCTCGGGCGACGCGATGCTCGGGCCGATCAGCCATGACCTGGCCGCCTTGCTGCGCGACGCCGACATCAGCTGGGACGAAGAGCAGGAACTCGATTGGGCCGTGCGCTATTGGGAGCAGGCGCGCCGCGCTGGCCTGCCGATCGATGCCGACTTCGGTGAGTTCTGGCGCCAACTCGAATGGACCGGTCTGCAGCGCCATCTTTCACAGCTGGGCCAATGCTGCCGCCGCAAGCAGGCCGGCAGCCAGACGCCCGATGCCGAACGGATCACCCGCTTGCTGGCCTATTCGATCAAAGTCTCGACGCGCTATGTGCAACTGTCACCTTTGACCCATCTGCTTCAGGACCTGCAGGGCAATCTGGTCGAGACCGGCTTCACAATGCGCTGAAAACTCAGGGATGGGCGGCCATCACCTGCGCCACTGCGGCGGTCAAGCGCTTGCCGTAAGGCACATGCAGGAACTCGTTCGGGCCATGGGCATTGCTTTTCGGGCCCAGCACGCCACAGACCATCATCTGTGCTGCCGGGAAACATTTCTGCAGCATGCTCATCAAGGGAATCGTGCCGCCCTGCCCGACATAACCGACCGGTGCGCCGAAATGCGCCAGGCTGGCGGCATTGACCGCCGCGCTGAGCCAGGGCGATAGCTCGGGCGTGTTCCAGCCGGTCGCGCCATAAGCGCCGGCGCGGCCATCGGGCACGAAAGTGACCTTGGCGTTGTAGGGCGCGTTGTCCTCGAGCAAGTCCTTCAAGCGCAGCGCCGCTTGATTGCCGTCGATCAGTGGCGGCAAGCGCAGCGACAGCTTGAAAGCGGTATGCGGCCGCAGCACATTGCCGGCGCTTTGCATCTCGGGCAGCCCATCGACACCGGTGACCGACAAAGTCGGCCGCCAGGTGCGGTTGAGCAAGACCTCGACCGGCACATCAGTCACCGGCAACACCGGTCCGCCATCGGCACCACAAGCCCAGGGCAGGCGCTTGTAGACCTCGTCCTTGAGGATCGCCGCAGTCGCTGCGGCCTGTTCGACCCGGTTGGCAGGGATCGCGCAGTGGAAGCTATCAGGGAGCAATCGCCCGGTCTTGCTGTCCTCGAGCCGGTCGAGCAACTGGCGCAGCACGCGGAAGCTCGACGGCACCACACCCGAACCTTCACCCGAATGGATGCCTTCGGTTAGCACCTCGACCTTGAGTACGCCGCTGACCATGCCGCGCAGCGAGGTGGTCAACCAGAGCTGCTCGTAATTGCCGGCGCCCGAGTCCAGGCAGACCACCAGTGAGACCTGGCCGAGCCGGTCTTTCAACAACTCGATATAGGCCGGCAGGTCGAAGGAGCCGCTCTCCTCGCAGGTCTCGATCAGGCCGACGCAGCGCGGGCGCGCAATGCCCTGCTGGTCCAGCGCCATGATCGCCGTCAGCGAGGCATAAACCGCATAGCCATCGTCAGCACCACCGCGACCGTAAAGCCGGCCGTCCTCATATTTCGGCGTCCAGGGCCCGAGGTCATTGCGCCAGCCGTTGAACTCGGGTTGCTTGTCGAGGTGGCCGTAAAGCAGCACCGTCTCGGTGCAATCGGCCTTGGTCGCCGGCACCTCGAAGAAGATCACCGGCGTGCGGCCCGGCAAGCGGATGACTTCGAGCTTGAGCCCGGCTACCTTGCAGCCTTCAACCCAGGCGGCCGCCTCGCGCAATACCTGATCGATATGGCCATGGGCCTCCCAATCGGCATCGAACATCGGACTCTTGGCCGGAATCGCGATATAGCGCGTCATTGCCGGAACAATCTCCTCATCCCAGAGGCGGGCGGCAAATGCGCCGATGGCGCTGTTGTCATCAGGCTGCAAGGGCAGCGACAAGTCACGTGCATTCATGGGGGCTCCAATCGATCAAAACAGTCATTCAACCAGGACTCCAACGCGGCATAGACCTGCTCGCGCTCGGGTTCGTTGAAGATCTCGTGAAACATGGCCTCAAAGCATAGCGCGCGCAATGAGGCCAGCGGCGCAGCAGCGGCAAAGTCTGCGCTGCCAGCCGGCGCAACGCAGCGGTCGCTGCCGGCCCAGAGCAGCAAGGTCGGCATTTTCCAGGCCGGCGCATGGTCGCGCAGATCGATGCCGCCATCGACGATCAGCTTCGCCAGCGCCGGCGTGATGCGGTCATGCACCAAGGGGTCGGCCTTGTAGGCCTGCACCACCGCCGCATCGCGTGAAATCCATTCGGGATTGAGCCCATTGCTGACCGCCAGATGCGGCGCCAGCGCCACACCCAGGCGCAGTTGTAGGCGCTGCCATAGAGACATGCCAGGGTCGAGCGCCGGCGAACTCAGCACCAACCCGTCGACCGGCCTGAACCATTGCGGCAGTTTTTCCAGCTGCGCTCCGGCCAGACCGCCGGCGACAAATCGCGCCGCGATCAAACCTCCCATGCTGTGGCCGAGCAACAGTAAAGGGCCGGCGCCCAACAAGGCATCACCGCGCACCGCGTCGATCACCAGCGCCAGATCCTGCATTAACTGCTCGGTATCGGGGACATCGCCGCGCGCGCCGCCTGAAGCCCCATGCCCGCGCAAGTCGAAGCCGGCGACATGCCAGCCCCAAGCATTCAAGCGCGCAGCCAGGGCCTCATAGCGGCCGATATGTTCGCCGAGTCCATGCACAATCAACACGGTCCCGCGCGCCTTGCCATTGCCAGGTTTGATCCATTGCCGCCCATGCAGCGGCAATCCGTCGACAGTTCGCAAATTACGCATGGGGCCAAGTGTAGGCATGCTTTGGCAATCAACAACCCGGTATTCGAGCAATGAACGATTTTTTCAGTATGAACCTCAACCCGGACGGCGTCGCCCATCTGGTCCTGAACCGGCCCGAGCGGATGAACCAGATGGTGCCGGAATTCTTTCCGGCGCTGCGCGACAGCTTGCGCGAGCTGCACGACAGCGGCAGCGCGCGCGTGCTGGTGATCTCGTCGACCGGCAAGCATTTCTGCGCCGGCATGGCGCTGGAAACCTTCGCCGGCCAGGGATCGATGCTTGACACCAGCAGCCCGCGATCACGTCTGAGCTTCCAGGATTCGCTGCGCCGCTTGATGGACTGTTTCACCGCGCTCGATGAAGCGCGCTTTCCGGTGCTCTGCGCGATCCAGGGCGGCTGCATCGGCGGCGCCTTCGATCTGGCGGCGGCCTGCGACATCCGCTATGCCAGCGCCGATGCCTTCTTCAGCGTGCAGGAAATCAATATCGGTATGGCGGCCGACCTCGGCGTGCTGCAGCGGCTGCAAGGAATCATGCCGTCTGGCCTGGCACGCGAGCTGGCCTATACCGGAGAGCGGCTGACGGCTGAGCGCGCGCTGGCCGTCGGTCTGGTCAATGCGGTGCTGCCCGATGCTGACAGCCTGCTGGCCCATGTGATGCAGGTCGCACAGAAGATTGCCGGCAAATCACCGCTGGCGGTGGCCGGCAGCAAACTGGCCCTGAACCATGCGCGCGACCATGGCGTGGCAGCCTCGCTGCAGCAGATGAGCTTGTTGCAGAGTGCAATTTTCGACACTGCCGAAATGGGCCGGGCGATCGTCGCCTGGAAAGACAAGCAGCCTGCCGATTTCGCGCCACTGGCCGCCATCGGCAAGCTCTGAAAAGGTTCGCGATGATCGAACTGTTCCCACCCGACATCGAGGCTTATCGCCAAGGCAACAGCGGCGTCGATTTTGTCCATGTTCTCGATTCAAGCCGCCCCGGCCCGACGGTGATGGTGCAGGCGCTGACCCATGGCAATGAGCTCTGCGGCGCGATCGCGCTGGACTGGCTATTCAAGCAGGGCATGGGCAAAAGTTTGCAGCCGCTGCAGGGCAAATTGATTCTCAGCTTTGCCAATGTCGATGCCTATGCCCGCTTCGATGCGACCGACCCTGATGCCTCGCGCTGCATCGACGAAGACCTGAACCGGATCTGGGCTGATGAAGCGCTGTTCGGGTCGCGCGACTCGCTCGAGTTGCGCCGCGCCAGAGCCTTGCAGCCCTTTGTCGATGCGGCCGACCTGTTGCTCGACCTGCATTCGATGCAAGACGCCTGCCCGCCGTTGATGGTCTGTGGCATGCTCGACAAGGGCGCCAACTTCGCGCGTCAGCTCGGCATGCCCGGTGATCTGCTGATCGACACCGGCCACCCTTCGGGCCTGCGAATGCGCGACCGCGGCGGCTTCGGTGATCCGGCCAGCGCGAAGAACGCCTTGCTGATTGAATGCGGCCAGCATTGGGAACAGTCGTCGGCCGATGTGGCCATCGACTGCCTGCTGCGTTTCTTGCAGCTGACCGGCTGCTTCGATGCCACATGGACCCAAGCCAGACTGAAACTGGCCTTGCCGGCAAAGCAGCGGCTGGTCCGGGTCGACCGGCCGGTGGTGGCGCTGAGCGAGGACTTCCATTTCCTGTTGCCGGTGCAAGGCCTCGACGTGATCGCCGCTGCCGGCACCGCCTTCGCGCAAGACGGCAACAGGGTCTTCAGGACCGATTACGACCAGACGGTGCTGGTCATGCCGAGCCGTAAGCATGGCAGACCGGGCAACACCATGGTCCGCCTCGGACGCTTCGAGGATTGACCGCCATCAAGTCCCGCCAGCGCCCGCAATGCGCCAATCATCCTGCCCCTCAATGGTCAGGAGACAGGTTTGAAGATTGCATCGATTTGCAGCCGCCGCATCGTCAGCATCGACGCTGGCAGTTCCTTGGTCGAAGCCGCCGCGCTGATGCGCGAGCAGCATGTCGGCGCACTGGTCGTGACCAGCCAGACGCCTGAAGGGCCAGGCGTTGCCGGCGTGGTCACCGACCGCGATCTGGCAATTGATGTGCTGGCGCGCGGGCTCGATGTCGCCACCGGTCCGATCGGCAAGCTGGCCCGACGCGAGTTGGTCAGCGTGACCGAAGATCAGGACATCTCGGCGGCAATTGCGCTGATGCGTGAGAGCGGCGTGCGCCGCTTGCTGGTGACCGATGCCGAAGGCCGGTTGACCGGCATCGTTTCACTCGACGACATGCTCGACGCCTGCGCCGAGATGTTCAGCGGCCTAGCCGCAGTGATGCACAGCGGCATCAGCCGCGAGACCGCTGCGGTCCGTCCGATAGCACCTGCACCCGCGCTGCGCATCCCGGCGATGGGCACGGCGGGTTGGCGGATGTAATCACCCGCCCTGCGAGTCAGATCAAACTGCGGCCAGCGCCTGCTCGAGGTCTTCGAGCAGATCGTCGATATGCTCGATACCCAGCGACAAGCGCACCATATCGGGCTTCACGCCGGCTTTAGCCAACTCGGCCGGATTCAACTGACGGTGCGTGGTTGAAGCCGGATGGCAGGCCAGCGACTTCGCGTCGCCGATATTGACCAGTCGCGTGAACAGCTTCAGCGCATCCTGGAAACGCGCTCCGGCTTCCAGACTGTCGGCGGCCTTGAGGCCGAAACTGATGATGCCCGACGCCCGTCCACCCATCAGCTGATTCACCAGACCATGGTCCGGATGCTCGGGCAGACCGGCATAGTTGACCCAGCCAACCTTGGCATGAGACTGCAGATGCCTGGCGACCTTCAGCGCGTTCTCGCAGATACGGTCCATGCGCAGGGCCAGCGTTTCAATCCCCTGCAGAATCTGGAACGCGGCCATCGGGCTCAGGGCTGCACCCATATTGCGCAAAGGCACGACGCGGGCCCGGCCGATATAGGCGGCAGCGCCCAAGGCTTCGGTATAGACCACGCCGTGATAGCTGACATCAGGCTCGTTCAGGCGCTTGAAGCGTTCCTTGTGATCGGCCCAGGGGAATTTGCCTGAATCGACGATGATGCCGCCGATCGTCGTGCCATGGCCGCCGAGGTATTTGGTCAATGAATGCACGACGATGTCGGCACCATGCTCGAACGGACGGCAAAGGTAAGGGCTTGCGACCGTGTTGTCGACGATCAGCGGCACGCCATGGGCATGAGCGACCGCGGAAAGCGCCGCCAGATCGGTGATATTGCCCAGCGGGTTGCCGATCGTTTCGCAGTAGACCGCCTTGGTGCGCGCGTCGATCAGCTTGGCAAACGATGAGGGGTCACGGTAATCGGCAAAACGCACCTCGATGCCCATCTGCGGGAAGGTATGGGCAAACAGGTTGTAGGTGCCGCCATAGAGTGTCGACGCCGAGACGATGTTGTCGCCGGCCTCGGCAATCGTCTGGATCGCATAGGCAATCGCCGACATGCCGGAGGCCACCACCAGCGCGGCAATGCCGCCCTCCATCGCCGCCACCCTTGCTTCAAGCACCGCATTGGTCGGATTCATGATGCGGCTGTAGATATTGCCCGCGACCTTCAGGTCGAACAAATCAGCGCCATGCTGGGTGTTGTCAAACGCGTAGGCCACCGTTTGATAGATCGGCACTGCGACCGCTTTGGTGGTCGGATCCGGCGTGTAGCCGCCGTGAACGGCAATGGTTTCGATTTTCATGGTTTCATCTCCAAACAAGAAATTATCTTAAGGCAAGCTTGCGGCAATCCCCTCCCGGGCAGACCCTGAAGCGATCGACTTGGCCGCCGCAGTTTAGTGGTTGTGGCCCCGCTGGCCTCGAGGACTGGCCTGATGCGCCTCGACCCAGTTGAGAAACTCCCGGTACCAGAGTTGCGAATTGCTCGGTTTCAGGATCCAGTGGTTTTCGTCCGGGAACCAGAGCAGGCGGGCCTCGATGCCACGCGCCTTGAGCGTGTTGTAGTAGGCCAGGCCATTGCAGTCGGGCACCCTGAAATCCTGTGCGCCGTGGATCACCAGCGTGGGCGTGTTCATCTGTGCAGCGGCGCTGGCCGGGCTTTGCCCCAGCACCTTGGCGCTCGCTTCCCAATAAAGCGCGCCGAGGTCTTTCGGGCGCTCGGGGTAAGAATCTGCGCTGAAGGTCGCCACACGGTCAAACACGCCGGCATGGCAGACATAAGACCGGTAGCGGCCTGGCGTTGGCAGATGGCCATTCATCCAGGCCACCAGAAAGCCGCCATAGCTGCCGCCGGTGGCACTCAATTTCCTGGGGTCGGCCCAGCGCTGCGCCAGCAACCAGTCGCTACCGGCCTCGATGTCCTGCAACTCAAGTTCGCCCTGGCGGCCCATGATGCTGTCGCGAAAGGCATAGCCGAAACCGCTGCTGCCGTGGTAGTTGACCTGCGCCACCACATGGCCACGCGAAGCCAGCACATGCGGGTTCCAGCGATAACTGAAACTGTCGCCTGCCGCCGCGAAAGGCCCGCCATGAATGACTTGCAGCAGCGGATATTTCTTGCGCGGATTGAAGCCCGCCGGCAGCGTCAGCCACATCTGCACGGCGTCTCCCAATGCGCCGGTCAGGCTGACCTCGCGCAGCTCGCCCAGATCGCGCTGCGCCAGCAAGGCATCGTTGAAACGGTCGAGCCGCTGTGGCGCCTGGCCGCTGCGGATGACATGCAGTTGCACCGGATGGGACGCACTGTCGCTGGCATAGACGATCAAGCCGTCGCCGAGACCAAAACTCTGCATCCAACCACCTTCGGCCGCCATGCTGAGGCTGCAGGCGGCCAGCTCATGGCGCCATAAGTGGCAACGGCCGCGGCTCTGTGCATTGAAATAAACTGCGCTGGCATCAGCAGCCCAGCGCAGCGGCGCCTCGACATGCTGATCCCGGCTTTCACCCAGCGCTTGCCAACTGCCGTCGAGTTCGACCAGGGCGAGCTGATTGAGCGCGGTGTGGCGCTTGCCGACCTGCGCAGCGGTAGCGGCCAGTGCCAAGCCGTCGGGGCGCCAGCGCGGTGCCCCCAGATCCCAGTCAGCCGAATCGACCAAGTGGGTGACGCGGCGGCTGGCGATGTCGATCGACGACAGCGACAAGCGGTTGCCCATCAACGGCGTTGCTGCCCGGTCATGCACAAAGGCGATGCTGCGACTGTCGGGGCTGGGGTCGTAGACCAGATTACCCTCCGCATCACGCGGCAGCTCCAGATTCTGTCCCTCGAACAGGTCGGTGATTTTGCCGCTGGCCAGGTCAAGCAACAACAGATGCAGCACCCGGCCCATCGGGATGTTGTGGTCGAAATAACGGTAATAGGCTTCGCTGGTGGCGTAGCCGGTTTGCTTGCGATCAGCCTCGGCCTTGTGCCGACGCCCCTGCGCGGCGCTGCCCTTGAGCTCGGGCCAGACCCAGGCGGTGAAGACAATCCTGCGACCATCGGCCAGCCATTTGAACGATTCAATACCAAGGGCGAATGAAGTCTTGCGCTCGGCCTCGCCACCGTCCGGACTGATCAAATAGAGCTGCGGCGTCGCGTCCTTCTCGCCTTGTTGCTCGCGCCGGGCCAGGAAGGCGATCGATTCGCCACCAGGTGACCAAGCGGGTTGGCCGTCCTTGTCACCGCAATAGGTCAACTGGCGCGGCGAACCCTCACCGGTCGGCAGCAGCCAAAGGCAGGCCGTAGATTTATTCTCTGCCAGCGAACCGCGGGTCACCGAACAGCAGACCTGCTGTCCATCGGGCGAAACTGCGATCTGGCCGATCCGGTCCAGTGCCCAAAGGTCTTGCGCATTCAGCGGCGGCAGGGGGTTTTTCATCCGACCAGTGTCGCCGAAACCGCAACAGCCGCCTGCCGCTTCAAGCGATCGCCAGCACCCGCAATATTTCCGTACCGTAAGCCTCGAGTTTTTTGGCGCCAACGCCGCTGATCTGCGCCAGCGCGTCGAGGTCTTGCGGATCCTGGCGTGCCATCTCGGCCAGCGTGGCGTTCTGGAAGATCACATAGGCCGGCAAGCCATGTTCCTTGGCGACTTCGGCGCGCCAGGCTTTGAGGTCATCAAAGCGCTGCTGCGCCTGATCGTCAAGATCGGCCGGTGCAGCGCTCTTGCGCGCAGGCTTGGCGAGCTTCGATTGCCGGCCTTTCTTCGGTGCGACGGTCGGCACCCGCAGCAGCAACTGCACTTCGCCCTTGAGCACCGAGCGGGCGCTGTCGGCCAGGGCCAGGGTCATGTAATCGCCTTCGGTGACGACATGGCCGAGCGCAATCAACTGCCGCAGCACGGCGCGCCATTGCTGTTCAGGTAGGTCGGCGCCGACCGCCCAGGTGCTCAGCGATTGGTGGCCATATTGCGCCACCTTGTCGGTCAGTTTGCCGCGCAACACATCGATCAAATGACCGGCGCCGAAACGCTGCCCGCCGTTCTGGTGAAAGCGGTAGATGCAACTGAGTACCTTGCGCGACGCATCGGTCGCGTTCCAGGTGGCCGGCGCAAACAGGCAGTTGTCGCAATTCCCGCAGTCGCTGCTGGCCTCGCCGAAATAGCCGAGCAAGCGCACGCGCCGGCAGTCGGTCGCCTCGGCCAGGGCCAGCAAGGCGTCGAGCTTGCCGCGCTGGCCCTTCTTGAATTCCTCTTCAGCCGGGCTCTCATCGATCATGCGGCGCTGGTTGACGACATCGGCCAGGCCATAGGTCATCCAGGCGTCAGCAGGGGTGCCATCGCGGCCGGCGCGGCCGGTTTCCTGATAGTAGCTCTCGATGTTCTTGGGCAGGTCCAGATGCGCGACGAAGCGCACATCGGGTTTGTCGATGCCCATGCCGAAGGCGATCGTCGCCACCATCACGACGCTGTCTTCGCGCAGAAAACGGTCCTGGTGCCGCTGGCGCAGCGCTGCATCCAGGCCGGCGTGATAGGGCAGCGCCTTGATGCCCTCGGTTTCGAGCCAGGCGGCGGTTTCCTCGACCTTCTTGCGGCTCTGGCAGTAGACGATGCCCGCGTCGTCGCCATGTTCGTCCTGGATGAAGCGCAACAGTTGTTCGCGCGGCTTGTCTTTTTCAACGATCGAATAGCGAATATTGGGCCGGTCGAAGGAAGAAATGAACAACTGCGCTTCTTCGAGCTTGAGCCGCTCGATGATGTCGGCGCGGGTCAGGTCGTCGGCAGTCGCGGTCAGCGCGATCCGCGGCACATCGGGGTAGCGCTCATGCAGCAGGCTCAAGGCCAGGTATTCGCTACGGAAGTCATGCCCCCATTGGCTGACGCAATGCGCTTCGTCGATCGCAAACAGGCTCAACAGGCCGCGTTCATGCAGCGAGTCGAGTTGCGCCAGAAAGCGCGGATTGGTGACGCGCTCGGGAGCGGCATAAAGCATCACCAGGCGGCCGCTCATCATCTCGCGCTCGACCTTGCCGGCCTGCTCGCTGCTCAGCGTTGAATTGAGAAAAGCGGCATGCACCCCGGCTTCTTCGAGCGCACCGACCTGGTCGTGCATCAACGCGATCAAGGGGCTGACCACCACGCTGACGCCCTGCCCGGCACGGTGCCTGGCGATCGCCGGGATCTGGTAGCACAGGCTCTTGCCGCCGCCGGTCGGCATCAAGACCAGCGCGTCGCCGCTATTGCAGAGATGGTCGACGATGGCTTCCTGCGCGCCGCGGAAGGCGCCGTAGCCAAAGACTTCTTGCAGGATCGACAGGGAAACGGGAAGATGGCTTGAATGGGTCATGTAGCCCGCTATTGTCCCGGAGATCAACGATGAACGAAAAATCCGCCGAACTGCACAGCCAGCTGATCCGTAATTTTCTGGACCTGCCGCGCCAGCGATTTCTGCGCGCGCCGCTGTATGACAGCATGGTCGCCAGCGTCTCCGATGGCACCCTGGCGCGCAAGCTCGGCTGCGGCATCGATACCCTGGCCCCGGGTATGCAGAGCTGCCCGTACCACTTCCACCATGCACAGGAAGAAATGTTCATCTTGCTCGAGGGCCATGGCACGCTGCGGGTGGCCGGTGAATTACTCGCCATCGAAGCCGGCGATGTGATCTTCATCCCCTGCGGGCCGGAATATCCGCACCATATCGTCAACACATCGGATGCCGAACTGAAATATCTGTCGATCAGCACCCAGGAGCAACCCGAGGTCTGCGAATATCCGGACTCAGGCAAGTTCGGCGTCCAGGGCGCGGGGGCGGCCTTCATGCAGCGGCGCGAAAACAAGCTCGACTATTGGGATGGAGAACCCTGACCCGGCTTGCACAACGGCATAATCTTGGCATTCATCAGTCAAACAGGAGGCGGAGGCATCATGGCATCGGTCAACAAAGTCATCATCATCGGCAATCTGGGGCGCGACCCCGAACTGCGCTACAACCCCAGCGGCGTGGCGTTTTGCACCATCAGCCTGGCAACCACGCGCAGCTGGAAGAATCGCGAATCCGGCGAAAAGCAGGAAGAAACCGAATGGCACCGGGTCGTCTTCAACGACAAGCTGGCCGAAATCGTGGGTCAATATTGCAAGAAGGGCAAGCCGCTCTACGTCGAAGGCCGCCTGCGCACCCGCAAATGGACCGACAAGGAAGGCAAGGAAACCTACACGACTGAAATCATTGCCGACCAGATGCAGTTGCTTGGCGGCCGCGAGGGTGGCGACGAAGGCGGTGGTGGTGGAGGCGGTTACGCTGCGCGCGGCGGCCCGGCTGGTGGCGACGAATATGGCGAGCCCGCCCGCGCCCCGGCTGCACGCCCCGCCGCAGCCCGCACCCCCGCTGCACGCGCGCCTGCCGGCAAGCCGGCAACCGGCTTTGACGACATGGAAGACGATATTCCGTTTTAGGACACACTAAGTCACTTTTTTGTTGATTAAAGCCTATTTCTCGAATGAGAAGTAGGCTTTTTTTATGGAGTGCCTACGCGTCTGCAACCTCGAAAAAAGCCATTCACCGCGAGAATAGGGGATGAATGATGACAACGTACCGCAAATCCGCTGGACCGATAACGACAAACAGCCGCAACAGGCGCGCTGGCGTTCGCTGGCTGACTACCCGCCACCGAAGCGGATTGCGGTGGTCGACGACACGCTCGACGCGGACAGCGCTTACCGTCTGGCCTGTGAGGGTGTGGGCCTTCTGTGGTGCGGTGACTTCCAGAACGCCCGCTTGCTGATGCAGGCCATGATCCGGCGCATCGACTCGAAAGCCCAGCGCTCGGCCCGCCCGGCCCAGCAAGGTGCTTCGATGCGCGATGCCTTTGTCGCACAGCGCAAAGCGCAAGGTTTGCGCACAAGGGTGCTGAGCATGTTGCTGCTGCCCTTTGAGTCCGACCATGGCGTACTCCTGCGCCGTGCGCCCGATGTCCGCGAAGCCGGCCTGCAAGCGCGCGGCCCGGTGGATGAGCATTACGTCGCCAGCCTGCGCGAGTTGCAGGGTCTGATCGGCGCCCATGAATGGCGCAAGAAAGGCGTCGAGGTTGCCGCCCTGAAAACCACGATCCACCCGCATTACGCGGTGTTCTCGCCGGTACGCGGCGAATATGTCGACCTGGTCGCACAAGCGCCCTTTCCCGCCTGCCTGAAAAGCAGCGGCAAGGCCGGCGTTGCCTTCGACATCGGCACCGGCAGCGGGGTGCTGGCCGCGATGCTGGCGCGCCGCGGTGTCAGCAAGGTCATCGCCACCGACCAGGACCCGCGCGCCATAAGCTGTGCAAAGGAGAACCTCAAGTTATTGCAACTGACCGGCCGCGTACAACTGGTGACCGCCGATCTGTACCCGGAAGGCCTGGCGCAGTTGATCGTCTGCAACCCGCCCTGGCTGCCCTGGCGGCCGACTTCGCCGCTCGAACATGCGGTCTATGACCCCGACAGCGCCATGCTGCGCGGCTTCCTCGCCAGCCTCGCCGGCCATCTGGCGCCCGGTGGCGAAGGCTGGTTGATCCTGTCCGATCTGGCCGAGTTGCTGGGCCTGCGCACAAGGGAAGAATTGCTTGGCTGGATCAGCGGCGCGGGCTTGCGCGTGCTGGGCCGGCTCGATGCCAAGCCACAGCATGCCCGCGCCGCCGATCAAAGCGACACGCTGTTCAAGGCGCGTTCGGCCGAACTGACCTCGCTGTGGCGGTTGGCCGCCGTCTGAAGCAGCTTCGCGTCGATGATGAGCGAATCGTCCGTCCGTTGAGCCAGGGCGCTGGCAGTTCTGGATCGACCGCGGCGGTACCTTCACCGACCTGATCGGGCGCGCGCCAGGTGGCTCGCTACAGACGCTGAAGCTGCTGTCGGAGAACCCGGAGCAATATCAGGATGTTGCCGCCGAAGGCATCCGCCGCCTGCTTGGCCTGCGCCCAGGCGAGGCCATCACGCCGGAGCGGGTCGACTGCGTAAAGATGGGCACGAGTCGCCACCAATGCGCTGCTCGAGCGCAAAGGTGACCCGACCTTGCTGGTGACAACGCAGGGCCTCCGCGATGCGCTGCGGATCGCCACCCAAGCCAGGCCCAAGCTGTTCGAACGCCATATTGTCCTGCCCGAACTGCTCTACAGCCAGCTGATCGAGGCGACCGAGCGCATCGGGCGCGCAGGGCGAAATCGTCACACGCCAGGCGGCGACTATGGCGAGCCGGTATAGCCGAAGCGGCCAAGTTTGATACAGATCAGCCGACCCGAATGATCCAGCCGCCGCGGTATCGCTGCGTTGATCGATCACAAGCGCGTCCAGACACAGCGTCAAAGAATGTTCCGGGAGGCCGTCAAGCGGCCTCAGTTCAAACCAACCGGAGAATCAAGATGCGTATCTCTTCAATCACCTTGGCCTTGGTCACCTTGCTGGCGGCTTGCGGCGGTGGCGGCGGCAGCAGCGTGAACAATCCGCAGGCAGCAGGGGCCTTGCTGATCACGGCCAGCAACTATCAGGCAGTGGCCCAGGAATCGATGTCGTCGACCTATTACCTGTTGCAGTCGACCTCGTTGGTCACCGGCGCACAGGTCGCCAGCGACCGCGTGCTGCTGTCATATGGCTTGGCTCAGTTGCCGAAGTTGAACCAATGGTTTGCTGCTGCGCCGAGGCTGGTCACCGGCGCGACGACAACACAGACGAATTCATGCAGCGGCGGCGGCAGCATGAGCGTCAGCGTCACCGATGTGAACGGCAATCAACAGGTCGATGCCGGCGATTCGGTCAGCATGAACCTGGCCAATTGCAATGAGGGCGGTCTGTCGATGAATGGGTCACTCGCCGCGTCGGTCACGGCGCTGACCGGCAACCTCGACAGCAATGTCTATTCCGCCGCCATGACCATGAGCTTCACCAACCTGTCAGCCGGCACCAGCGCTGGCAGCGCTACAGGCAACGGCAGCATCAGCCTTGCCCTCAGCTCAACTGCAGCCAACACTAGCAGCGTCAACCTGACTGTGGTCAGCTTTTCGACTTCGGACAACTATGGCGGTGTCAGCAGCACGCGTTCGCTGCAAGACTTCACGATCAGCGACACCCGCACGCCTTCGGGGCTTGGCTTCCTCAGTTCGACTTCGATTGCCGGCACCGTGACCAGCTCGGCGCTGGAGTCCAGGCCATTCACCTTGAGCACGATTGCACCGCTGTTGCGCTCCAGCAGCGAAAACTACCCGTCGAGCGGACAACTGAAGGCGGTGGGCATGAATGGCAGCCAGGTCAGGTTCACCGCGCAGAGCCTGACGAACGTGTTGATCGAGCTCGACGCAGACGGCAACGGCATCTATGAAGCCTCGGTCATCAAGGCATGGCTCGACCTGCTTTGAGGCGCCCTGTCATTGCGATCTGCATGGCCTTTCTGCATGGCATGGCATTGGCAGATTGCAGCTTGCCGGTCCCGGCACTCGATGCTGGCGTCTGGCACAGCCGCTGGGAAGAGTTCAATGCGCAAGGGCGCAAGTTGCTGCGCGAAGAAGGCACCCTGCACACGCAGGGCCTGAGCTTGGGCAGTGACTGCGGCGCCATGCATTGGACCGGCCGCATCAGTCAGGTAAACGGTCTTCGCGCCTATCGGGGCGTCAGCAGCACCGATATGCCCTTGCAAACGAGCAGCAAGATCAAGCAACAGCAGGCCAGGCTGGTGGTCCTGCGCGAGGTGTCCGAAGCATGGTCGCTCGGTGCCAGCCTGGGCTACCGCAGGATCCAGCGCCACATCGCCGGCGTCGGTCTGGTCGAAGGCTACCCGGAACGATTCGATGACTGGCAGGCGGCCGCAGGTTTGCGCTATGCCCTGGCAGATTGGAACGGATTGAAGGTCTCGGCCGAGGCCTGGCTTGGCGCCGGGCCTAGAGGAACAATGCTGCTGCGCCTGCCTCATGCCGATCCGGCGACCTTGGGCCTGGGGCCAAGCCGGATGGCGCAACTCGGTCTGCAAATAGGCGGCAAGCTGGCTGGCGGGCTGACCGATCGTTGGGGTTGGCAGCTGCGGCTGGACCAGGTCGCCGAGCGCTTCGCCGCCGGGGCTGGTCAAGCGATATTTCGCAACGGCATCCTGATCGGCGGCGCGGCGCAACCGGAAACGCATCAATCAGCGCTGAGCTTGCTGGGAATTCTTCGCTGGGACTTCTAGGATTTACTACTGGCTTGCCAAACGGCTGACCATGTCCTTGAGCGAGATCGCCCTAGCGCCGTGACGCAGGCCGAATTGTTCGGCTCCGGGATACACCACAAAGCGGTTTTCCAGGCCCAGTTCATCGCATGCGATGGCAAAGCCCTTGTCGATTTTTGGTGCGGAAGAACGTTTCACTTCAATCGCCAGTTCCGGTACGCCCCCACGCTCGAACACCAGGTCAATTTCCGCACCGTCTTGAGAACGGTAGAAGCAAGGTCTGCGACTTTCACCCGCTGCGGCAATCAGGTTTTCCAGCACAAAGCCCTCATAGCTAGACCCCGCGACGGGATGTCCTAGTAGGCGGTCGAGCGTGTCAATCTCCAGCAAGCCATGGACAAGGCCGCTGTCGCGGATATAGATCTTGGGGGCTTTGACCAAGCGTTTGGTCAGATTTCCGCTCCACGGTTGTAGCCTGCGCAACAGCTTCAGGTCGACCAGCAAGTCAAGGTAGCGGGCGACAGCGGGGGCACTGACACCCAAGCTGGCTGCCAGACGGGCCTGGTTCAGCAAGCTGCCCTGTTGGTGAGCCAGCATGGTCCAGAGGCGTCCCACCGTTTCAGTGGGCAACCGCGGCGCGAACATGGGGACATCTCGTTCCAGATAGGAGCGGATGAAGTCACGCCGCCAATCAAGGCTTGCAACATCACTTGGCGCCAGCAGGCTGTCCGGGAATCCCCCTCTGTGCCACAAGGAAGATTCAGTGATGCCGCTCGGCTGGATTTCCAGGATGTCGAGCGCAGGCATGTCCAGATAAGCCACTCGACCTGCGAGTGACTCGGAAGCTTGGCGCATCAGGTCGAGCGCGGCCGAACCCAGGAGCAGAAAATGGCCGTAACGTTTGCCTTGCGCACGGCGCTCATCGATGATCCCTCGTAGCACTTCAAACAGCCCGGGCGCCCTGTGGATCTCGTCAATCACGACCAGGCGGTCCGGGCTTTGACGCAAATAGCCATCTGCATCTTCGATTTTCAGGCGATCGGAAGGTCGCTCCAGGTCAAGGTAAATGGCATTCGGACTGGCGGCGGCGATCTTGCGAGCGAGGGTGGTCTTGCCGACCTGACGCGGCCCCAAAAGCACCACCGCTGCGGTAGACGCCAGCCGCTCCTGCACAACAGATTCAATTTTACGGATCAACATCACCGTAATTTTAACGTATAGCGTTTGAATTACAGTGATTATTACTGGCGCTCAATGGCTTGCCGTCTCACTGCGATGGCTTTGCCGCCTGTCCCCTTGGCAGCAACTCGCAGCGCCCAGCAAGGCAAATGGCGCCGGGGTCGGTGACAAATGAACAATCCGACGCCATGCCGCTGCGGCGCATTTCGGCCTCGCGCAAGCTGCGATGCTGCGCCACCAGTGACTTCAGTTTTGGCCCATCGCTTTGCTGGGTCGACCAGGCCAGATAACTTTCCGGCCCGCCGCAGGCCTTGGCGCCGATCGCGAGGGTCCGGCATCGCTGCGCGCCATCGCAGGCCGCAGCGCCGACTTCGGCTTGAATCTGCGGCCACAGACTGGCTGAAGACATCGGCTCGGCGGCACAGGCGCTGACCATGAAGATGGCGGAAAAGCAGAAAGACGCAGATTTCATGCAGTGATCGTGAGGCAGCACTGCAGGCTTTGCAAGCGCCTGGCTCAAGCCGCTCGCAGGCAATCGACGATCTTCATCCTTGCCGCCCGCCAGGCCGGAATGAAGCCCCCGACTACCCCCATGAACAGCGCGAAGGCCAGCGTCTGCCAGGCGATCGTCGGCGTCAGCTTGAACTGGAAGGCCAGTTCGGCAAAGGTCTGAAAATTGGTGGTCGAGATATTCACCGTCTGCATCAGTGAAGCCGCTCCCAGCCCGATCAGGCCGCCAACCAAGGAGAGCAACATCGCCTCGCTCAGGAAGGCGATCAGCACCGCGCCGCGCCTGAAGCCCAAGGCGCGCAGGGTGCCGATCTCGCCAACTCGTGACGCGACTGCGGCGAACATCGTGATCATCGCGCCGACGATCGCTCCGACCGAGAAGATCACCGACAGCGACATGCCCAGGATGCTGATGAAGGTCGCCAGCGCTTCAGATTGCTCGGCATAAAAGCGCTGCTCTGGTTTGAGCTCGACGGTCAGCCGTGGATCAGACTCGAGCGCAGCCTTGATCAAGTCGAACTGACTCGCATCGGCGAGGCGAAAAACCAGCGTCGAATAGCTGCCACGCCGGAAGGCCTGCAACATCTGGTCGGCATCGCCCCAGATCTCCGAATCGAATCCCGAGCGACCGGCATCGAAGACGCCGACCACCACCCAGTCGCGCCCGGCGAAGCGCAAGGTCTCGCCGAGTCCCGCGCCCTGGAAGCCGCGCGAGATGGCGCGCCCGGCGACGATCTCCGAGGTCCCGGGGCGGAACATGCGGCCTTCGACGAGTTGCACCTGCGGGCGCATCTGCAAGCCACGCAAGCTGGTGCCGCGCACCGTCACATTGCTCGGCTTGCCGCTGCCGCGCTTGGGCAAGTTGTTCAGTACCACCGGTTCCTTGCTGAACAGCGGTTGCCCATCGGCATCGGTAGCGATGCCGGCCAGGCTCTCGAGGATCGCCGCCTGTGATCGGTCGACCGAGCTATTGATCTCGGCCCCAGCGCCTTTGCGCAGCACGATCACGTTATCGGGCTGACCGGTCGCCACCAGGGTCGCGCGAATGCCCTCGCTCATCATCAAAACGGTGGCAAACACATAGACAACCAGCGCCATGCCGCCGGCGGTCAGCAGGGTGGTGAAGCGCCTCACCCAGAGGTTGCGGGCGATATAGGAAAAAGGAATAGGTTTCATCGTGAGCCAAACCGCCCGTGACTTTCGCTGCGGGATGTCGGGCAAGGAACTCCGTCAAGCCACATTGCGCAAGCCCTGCACGATGTCGATGCGGCTCATTTTCCAGGCCGGCCAAGCCGCAGCCACAGTGCCAACCACCAGCGCCGCCAGCATCTGCAAGCCGATCGTCGGCAGCGAGACCTGGAAAGCCGGCAGCAAGGTGCCTGCAACTCGGGCGAAGGCAGCGGCCAGCGGCAGGGTCATCAGCACGCCGGCCAAGCCGCCGAGAATGGCGATGAACAGGCTCTCGCCGAACAGCAGCTTGACCACAAAAGCCGGGGCGAACCCGAGCGCTTTCAGCGTTGCATATTCGGACAAGCGCTCGCGCGCGGTCATCGTCATCGTGTTGGCCATCACCGCCATGATGATGACGATGATGATGTAGCTGACTGCCTCGATCGCCACCAGAATCGCCTCGCTCATCGAGACGAAACTGAGCTGGAAAGCCGATTCGGTTTCGGTCAAGGTCTCGGCCAGTGAGTTCTTGAACTGCGCGTCGATTCGCTGCGAGATCACCGCAGCGTTCGGCGGGTCATTGATGCCGACGATATAGACACCGACATAGTCGGCACGGCCGGGTAGGCGTTTGCGCAGCGATTCGTTCACGAAAGCCCAGTGGAACAGCAACTGACTCTCGTCGGTTTTCGCCTCGGCGCCATCCCAGATGCCGCGCAGGGTGAAGGTCCAGGTGCCGGGGTAAATCGTGCCGCGCAGCGGGATCTGGTCGCCGACCTTCCAGCCGAATTTATCGGCCAGCTTGCGCCCGACGATGGCACCCTGGCGGTCGCGAATGAAGGCCAGCCTTTCTTCGTCCTTGAGCCGATATTCAGGATAAAGCGCCAGATAGCTGGCCGGCTCGACCGCAAACTGCGGGAAAAAATTGCGCTCGGTGATGTAGACGCCACCGAACCAGTTGGCCCAAGAGACGCCTTGCACGCCCTCGACCGCCTTGATCCGCTGCAGGTAATTCAGCGGCAGCTGGAAGGTCAAGGAAATCGCGCTGCGCGCCACCAGCCTTGTGCTGCTCGAGGCTTCGACGCCGGCATACCAGGCACCGATGATCGTTCGCAGCAGGCCAAAAGCGCAGATCGCGACGACCAGGCCGACCATGGTCAAGCTGGTGCGCAGCTTGTGGCGAAAGGCATTTTTCAGCAGCAGCTTGAAGATGAACATCGATCAGACCGGCTGGGCAAGCTGGGCTGCATCGGGCACCAGCTCGCCCTTTTCAAGGTGCACGATGCGCCGCGCGCGCGCTGCCGCCTTCGGGTCATGGGTGACCATGACGATGGTCTTGCCCAGGCTGCGATTGAGCTCGACCAGCAGGTCCAGCACCTCGGCACCGGTTTGGCGGTCGAGGTCGCCGGTCGGCTCATCGGCGACGATCAGCATCGGGTCGCTGACCAGAGCGCGCGCGATCGCCACACGCTGCTGCTGGCCACCCGACAACTCGTTCGGGTAATGGTCCATGCGGTCGTCGAGCCGCACCATATGCAAGGCGGTCAGCACATGCTCACGCCGCTGCTTGGCCGACAAATGGGTCAACAACAAAGGCAGTTCGACGTTCTCGAACGCGCTGAGCACCGGCATCAAGTTGTAGAACTGGAAAATGAAACCGACATTGCGCGCCCGCCAATCGGCCAGTTCGCCTTCGCTGAGTGTGGCGATGTCGATGCCGCCGATCTCGATCCGGCCGCTGCTGGGCTTGTCGATGCCGGCGATCAGGTTCAGCAAGGTGCTCTTGCCCGATCCGCTGGGCCCCATCAAGGCGACGAAATCGCCGGCCATCACGTCGAGCTGCAATTCGGTCAGCACCACAATGTCCTGTCCGCCGCGCTGATAGCCTTTGGACAGATCGCGGATCTTGATCAATGGCGTTTCCACGCTCATTTGCTGACCAGGCTGACCTGCATGCCGGCTTTCAAACTGGCAGTGGGCGCCAGCACCAGCCGTTCGCCCGACTTCAGCGCACCGCTGATTTCGATCACATCGCCGAGCTTGCGGCCTGGCTTGACCTCGACCGCTTCGATCATGTCCTTGTCGCCCTCGCGCTTGATGCGCAGCAGCCATTGCTTGCCATCGCGCTCGAGCAAGGCCTTCGGATTCACCGTCAGCACCGACTGCTGTTCGGCCGTCGTCGGCGCCTGCGACAAAAAGCTCACCTTGGCGCTCATCTCGGGCAGGATGCGCGGGTCGAGCGTCTCGAACTGCACCTTGGTCATCACCGTCGCCTTGGCACGGTCGACCGTTGGCACGATACCCGCGACCTTGCCGCGCAGGCGCAAACCCGGTAGGGCGTCGAGCGTGATTTCGACCGGCGCGCCAGCAACGACCTTGGACAGGCTGCTTTCCGATACATCGGCCTCGACCTCGAGCGTACTCAGGTCGGCCATCGTCACCACCGCCCCTTGCGACCCGGCGGCATTCGAGAACGGCGTGATGATGTCGCCGACATTGGCATTCTTGTTCAAGACCACACCGTCAAACGGCGCGCGGATTTCGGTGTAATCGCGCATCACCTGCTGCACATTCAGCTGCGCTTGGGCCTGCAACAGCGAAGCCTGGGCCGAACCGACGCCGGCCTGAGCAGCCAGTTGGCCGGCGCGCGCCGCATCGAGCCGCCGCTGCGCCGCATCGAGCGCCTGGGATGAAACAAAGCCCTGCGCCTGCAAGCTCTTGCTGCGCTGCATCTCGGCGTCGGCATTACCTTGTTCAACCTCGGCCTGGCGCACTTGCGCCTGTGCCTGACGCACTCCCGCCTCGCCCTGGCGCACGCCGGCTTGCGCGGCGCCGATCGCCGCCTGCACATCGCTGGCATCAAGCCGCGCGATCAACTGGCCTTTCAGCAGCCGGCTGCCTTCGCGCACATTCAGCTCGATCAAGCGCCCGGTCGCCTTCGATGCGACCGCAGCCCGGCGCTGCGCGACGACATAACCCGAAGCAGTCAGTTGCAAGTACTGCTGCGAGGGATAACTCTGCAGCACCGACGTGGCCTGTACTTCGGGCTTGCGCGGCGCCAGCGCCATCCAGGCACCGCCGATCAGCAGCACAGCGCCAATCAGCCAGGGCCAGGTCTTGCGTCGGCGCTTGACCTGCGGCGCCTGCCTGTCGATAGTGAGCGGGCCCAAGGTGGTCGAATCTGCCATGAGGTTTTCAGTTTCAGAGTTGATCGAAGAATTGCTGTTCATTCCAGGGCCGAGGCGATCACGCCGCCGCCCAGACAAACCTCGCCATCGTATAGAACTGCGCTCTGCCCCGGCGTGACCGCCCATTGCGGCTGATCGAAGCGCAGCGTGAAGCTGCCAAGGCCAGGCTCATAGCTGCATGCAGCATCGCTCTGCCGATAGCGGGTCTTGGCGCCGAGGCGGCCAGCCAAGGGTTCATTGCCGGTCCAGCTGAGATCGTCGGCGACCAGTTGATGGCTTTGCAGCCAGGGGTGAGCATGGCCTTGCACCACGTAAAGCGTGTTGCTGGCGAGGTCCTTGCGTGCCACGAACCAGGGTTGATGGTCGCCGCCGCCGCGCGGTTGCCCCTTTTCCTTCACGCCGCCGATGCCCAGGCCCTGGCGCTGACCCAAGGTGTAAAAGGACAGGCCGACATGCTCGCCGAGCTTGCGGCCGCGTTCGTCCTTGATCGGCCCGGGCTGATGCGCCAGATAGCGGTTGAGAAATTCGCGGAATGGCCGCTCGCCGATGAAGCAGATGCCGGTCGAGTCCTTCTTGCGGGCGTTCGGCAGCTTGATCGATTCAGCAATGCGGCGCACTTCGGTCTTGTGCAACTCGCCGATCGGAAACAGCGTTTTTGACAGCTTCGCCTGGTTCAAGCGGTGCAGGAAATAGCTCTGATCCTTGGCCGGATCGACGCCCTTGAGCAACTGCGTCTGGCCGCTGAGCTCGCGGGTCCTGGCGTAATGCCCGGTGGCAATCTTGTCGGCGCCCAGACGCATCGCATGATCAAGAAAAGCCTTGAACTTGATCTCGGCATTGCACAGCACATCGGGGTTGGGCGTGCGGCCGGCAGCATATTCGCGCAGGAAAGCGGCAAACACCCGCTCCTTGTAATCGGCAGCGAAGTTGACATGCTCGATCTCGATGCCGATCACATCGGCCACTGCGGCCGCGTCGATGAAGTCAATGTTCGACGAACAAAACTCATCGTCGTCATCGCCTTCCCAATTCTTCATGAAGATGCCGATGACTTCATGCCCCTGCTGCTTGAGCAGGTAAGCGGTGACGGCCGAATCGACGCCGCCGGACAGGCCGACAACGATGCGTTGCTTTGAATTCATCGCTGAATTGTCCTGCAATCAGGCCTTGATCCGGGGCGCATAGAGCGACGGGTCGACCACGATCGCGTTGAGCGGGAGCCGCTTGCCGGCCAGATAGTCCTCGATGCATTGCAGCACCAGCGGGCTGCGGTGCCGCTCGACGCTGGCACGCAACTCGTCGATCGTCATCCACAGGGTGCGCAAGATGCCATGGTCGAGTTGCAGGCCAGGCACCTCGGCGCCGACGCGGCCGCAAAAGGCGATGCGCAGATAGGTCACATCTTCCTGGCTCGCCGGGCGGACAAAGCGCGCCATATAGATGCCGACCATCGCCTCGGCCTCAAAGGGTCTGGCGGTTTCTTCCAACGCCTCGCGGACCACCGCTTGCAGCGGCGATCCCCCCGGATCGAGGTGTCCGGCCGGGTTGTTCAACTGCAAGCCTTCGGGGGTCTGTTCTTCAACCAGCAGGAAGCGGCCGCCCTCCTCGATCACCGCCGCGACCGTGACGCTGGGTTTCCATCGCTCTTTTTTTGACATGCATCGCTCTCAATTCTGCATTTCGTGACTTCACCGGCTCAGATTGCCTCCACTATTGTGTAAGCTGCGCGAACTCGACGTTTGAAATATTGCAATTGCCCTGACGGGCGCAGGAGGCTTCATGCTGATAGGTGTTCCGCGCGAAAGCGCTGCCGGTGAAACCCGCGTGGCGGCCACGCCTGAAACGGTGAAGAAACTGAAAGCCCTGGGCCATCAGTTGCAGGTCGAAACCGGTGCCGGCTTGCTGGCCAGCGTGACCGATGAAGCTTATGCAGCCGCAGGCGCTGAAATCGTCGATCGGGCTGCCGCCTTCGGTGCTGGCTTGCTGCTCAAAGTCAGAAGCCCTGACACCGCAGAGATGGCGCTGATCAAACCCGGCACGGCGCTGGTCGGCATGCTCAACCCCTTTGACCGCGAAGGCCTGCAGGCGCTGGCGACTGCCGGGCTGACCAGTTTTGCGCTCGAAGCCGCGCCGCGCACTTCACGCGCGCAGAGCATGGACGTGCTGTCGAGCCAGGCCAATATCGCCGGCTACAAGGCGGTGATGATTGCCGCCGACCGCTACCAGCGCTTCTTCCCGATGCTGATGACGGCGGCCGGCACGGTCAAGGCGGCGCGCGTCGTCGTGCTCGGCGTTGGCGTGGCCGGGCTGCAGGCCATCGCCACAGCCAAGCGGCTCGGCGCAGTGATCGAAGCCTCCGACGTGCGGCCTTCGGTGAAAGAGCAGGTCGAAAGCCTTGGCGGCAAATTCATCGAGGTCTCGTACGACACCGATGAAGAAAAGGAAGCTGCCGTCGGCGTTGGCGGCTATGCCAGACCGATGCCGCAAAGCTGGCTCGACCGGCAGCGGCTCGAAGTCGCCAAGCGAGTCGCGCAGGCCGATGTGGTGATCAGCACCGCACTGATTCCGGGCCGTGCCGCGCCGGTGCTGGTCAGCGAGGAGATGGTCAAAAGCATGAAGCCAGGGTCGGTGATCGTCGACCTGGCTGCAGGCAAGGGCCCGATCGGCCCGCATGGCGAAGCCGGCGGCAATTGCCCGCTGACCGAAGCCGGGCGCACAGTGCTCAGGCATGGCGTGACCCTGGTCGGCGAGACCAATCTGCCCGCGCTGGTGGCGGCCGACGCCTCGGCGCTTTATGCACGAAATATCCTGGACTTTCTGAAGCTGGTCATCGACAAGGAAGGCAAGTTCCAGGTCCCCATGGAAGACGACATCGTGGCTGCCTGCCTGATGACGCAAGACGGCGAAATCAAACGGAGCTGAATATGGAAACGGTATCCCCAACAATCATCAATCTGATCATCTTCGTGCTGGCGATCTACATCGGCTATCACGTCGTCTGGACGGTCACTCCGGCCTTGCACACGCCGCTGATGGCAGTGACCAACGCGATCTCGGCAATCGTCATCGTCGGCGCGATGCTGGCGGCGGCGCTGACTGAAACCACGCTCGGCAAGACCATGGGCGTGCTGGCCGTGGCGCTGGCGGCAGTCAACGTCTTCGGCGGCTTCTTCGTGACGCGCCGGATGCTCGAGATGTTCAAGAAGAAGGAAAAGAAGGCCCCCGCAGCCGCAGGAGACAAAGCATGAGCCTGAACCTCGTCACGCTGCTCTACCTGGTCGCCAGTGTCTGTTTCATCCAGGCGCTGAAGGGTCTCAGCCACCCGACCAGTTCGATCCGCGGCAATCTGTTTGGCATGATCGGCATGGCGATTGCCGTGCTGACCACGGCCGCCTTGATCGTCAAGCTGTCTGGCGGCGCCGGGCCCGGCATGAGCTATGTGCTGGGCGGTCTGGTGATCGGCGGCAGCGCCGGCACCTTGATGGCCAAGCGCGTCGAGATGACCAAGATGCCCGAGTTGGTGGCCTTCTTCCACAGCATGATCGGCCTGGCGGCGGTGTTCATCGCGGTGGCTGCGGTGGTCGAACCCTGGGCCTTTTCGATCGTGGCCAAGGGCGGCGAGATCCCGGGCGGCAACCGCATCGAACTTGCGCTGGGTGCCTTCATCGGCGCGGTCACCTTTACCGGTTCGGTCATCGCCTTCGGCAAGCTCAGCGGCCAGTACAAGTTTCGCCTGTTCCAGGGCGCGCCGGTGCAGTTCGCGGGCCAGCACAAGGTCAACCTGGTGCTGGGCTTGTTGGCTTTGTGGGCCTGCGCGGTGTTCTTCCACACGGGCTACCAGCACGCCTTCGTGATCGTCATCCTGCTGGGCTTGGTGCTGGGCGTAACGCTGATCATCCCGATCGGCGGCGCCGACATGCCGGTGGTGGTCTCGATGCTGAACAGCTATTCGGGCTGGGCCGCAGCAGGCATCGGTTTTTCGCTGAACAACGCGATGCTGATCATTGCCGGCAGCCTGGTCGGTAGCTCGGGTGCGATCCTCAGCTACATCATGTGCAAGGCGATGAACCGCAGCTTCTTCAATGTGATCGGCGGCGGCTTCGGCGGCGAAGCGACATCGGCGGCGGCAGGCAGCAAGGTGCAGCGTCCGGTCAAGAGCGGCAGCGCCGACGATGCGGCCTTTGTGCTGGGCAATGCCGAGACCGTGGTCATCGTGCCCGGCTATGGCCTGGCCGTGGCCCGCGCGCAGCACGCGGTGAAGGAACTGGCGGCCAAGCTCACGGCCAAGGGCATCACCGTCAAGTACGCGATCCACCCGGTGGCCGGCCGCATGCCTGGCCATATGAACGTGCTGCTGGCCGAGGCCGAAGTGCCGTACGACCAGGTCTTCGAAATGGAAGACATCAATGGCGAATTCGGCCAGGTCGATGTGGCCATCATCCTGGGCGCCAACGACGTGGTGAACCCGGCCGCCCATGTCAAGGGCAGCGCGATCTACGGCATGCCCATCCTCGAGGCCTACAAGGCCAAGACCATCATCGTCAACAAGCGTTCGATGGCCGCCGGTTATGCGGGCCTCGACAACGAGTTGTTCTATATGGACAAGACGATGATGGTGTTCGGCGATGCGAAAAAAGTCGTCGAGGACATGCTGAAGGCGGTGGAATAACTTTCAGCAGCGCCGGTACTGAGCAGAATCCGGCCATGTTTCCGCGTTTCTTTGTCGACATTGCGCTCGCCGGCCATGGCCCCGAGCTGAGCCTGCCCTCGGGTGCGGCGCGTCATGTGCAGGTGCTGCGTCTGCAACCCGGTGCTGCGCTGACCTTGTTCGACGGCACCGGTTTCGACTGGCCGGCGCAGGTATCGCGCATCGGTCGCTCCGAGGTTGTCGTGCAGTTGGGCGCAGGCCAGGCGGTGCAGCGCGAACTCGCCCAGGCGGTGACCCTGGCGCTGGTGATACCGGCCAATGACCGGATGGACTTTGTGCTCGAAAAAGCCACTGAACTCGGCGCGGCTGCGGTGCAGCCCTTGATGAGCGAACGCTCGGTGCTGCGCCTGAGCGCCGAGCGCGCGCTGAAAAAGGTCGCGCATTGGCAGGGCGTTGCGGTAGCTTCCTGCGAGCAATCGGGCCGCGCTGTCGTGCCACAGGTCTTGCCGGTGCTGACCTTGGCGCAATGGTTGCAGAACCTGCCGCCAGTCATTGACCAGCAGCGCTGGCTGCTCAGCCCGACCGCTGCCCGCCCGGTCAACGGCTTGGCGCGAGAGTCGGCAAGCCACCTGCTGGTCTTGTCAGGCCCCGAAGGCGGGCTCAGCCTGGCCGAAGAACAGGCTGCCGTGGATAAAGGCTTTGAAGCCGTTCAGCTCGGGCCACGCATCCTGCGCGCCGACACCGCGCCGCTGGCCTTGCTGGCCTGGCTGGCACTGCAGCAACTGTGACCGTAGATTCATGAATCTCCAATTGCTGCTGCTGACGGTCTGCCAGGGCCTGTTCCTGACCAACAACGTCACTTTCATCGCCATCAATGGCCTGGTCGGATTGGCGCTGGCGCCAGTTGCCTGGATGGCGACGCTGCCGGTCTGCGCCTATGTCGCGGGTGGTGCCATGTTTGCACCGCTGGTGGCGCGCCATCAGCGCGCGCTTGGCCGCCAGCGCGCGTTCCAACTCGGCCTGCTGGTGGCGATGGGCTCATGCGGCCTGGCGGCCTGGGCGGTCGTGCAGCAGCAGTTCTGGTGGGTCGTTTTCGCCACCTTGATGGCTGGCTATTTCAATGGGACCGCCGGTCTGTACCGCTTTGCCGCCACCGAGTTGGTGCTGCCATCGCACCAGGAGCGCGCCATCTCCTGGGTGCTGGCCGGCGGCATCCTTGGCGCCGTGACCGGACCCAACCTTGCCAATGCCAGCAAGAGCTTGCTGGCCCAGCCCTTTGCCGGCGCCTATCTGGTGTTGATCGGCGTGGCGATGCTGTCGTTCATGGTGATGTCATTCATCCGTTTCCCACCCCTGCAGCAGGGCAGCGGCGCCGCGCCGCTGGGTCGAAGCTTGCGCGAACTGGCACGCCAGCCGGTCTTCGTCGTCTCGATCGCCACCTGCGCGCTGGGTTATGGCGTGATGAACTTGTTGATGGCGGCCACGCCAATCGCGATGGCGCAATGCTCGCATCCGTTCGACAGAACCGCGCTGGTGCTCGAATGGCATGTGCTGGGCATGTTCGTACCGAGCTTTTTCACCGGCAGCCTGATCAAGCGCTTTGGCGCCTTGCCGGTGATGGCGACGGGCGTGGTGCTGAACCTGGCCTGCGTCGTGATTGCCCTGTCGGGAGTCGATCTGATGCACTTCCTCGCCGCGCTGCTGTTGCTGGGCATGGGCTGGAACTTCCTCTTTATCGGTGGCACAACGTTGTTCACCCAGGCCTACCGGCCTGAAGAGAAGACCACCGCGCAGGCCGCGATGGACTTCTGCATCTATACGACGATGACGGTGACTTCGTTTTCGTCCGGCGCCCTGGTCACCACCGGCGGCTGGACCTGGATGAACCTGGGCTCCTTGCTGCCGGTGGCGGCCACCGGCGCGGCGCTGGCCTGGCTGGCCAGCCGCAAACTTCAGCCGGCCTGATCGGTCGGCGCGGTCGCTGCGGTCGGTTTTGGCGTGCGCGCCGAGCCGGCCACCAACTCGAAGCAGAACAGCCGGCATTCGATCGGGCCGTTCCACATCGGCACGCGGCGGGATTCTTTCAAGCGCATCTGGTTCGGCAGCTTCATGTCGGGGCTCAGGACCCAGGCGGTCCAGCCGGCGGGATTCTGCGTGTAAGCGCGCTTCCAATGCGAAGCCAGCAGCGGAAAGAAGTCATCGCTGGTGTCGCGTTGCTCGGAGCCCGAAGCATCGCGGCTCATCATCTGGCTGCCCGCGGCCTTGCCACCGACCTCGATCCGCTCGCCATAAGGCGGGTTCATCACCAGCGTGCCATGCATGCCTTCGGGCAGCGCCGGCGCCGGGCGCTCCAGCGCATCACCACCATTGAACTGGATGAACTGGGCCACGCCAGCGCGCTCAGCATTGCGGCGCGAAAAATCGACCATGCGGAATGAGACATCGCTGGCAAAAATCGGCACTGCCGGTGCATGCTCGCGATCCTTGGCGGCCTGCTTGATCGCCTGCCAGCGACCCCGCAGCGGCACAAACGGCAGCTGCCGCTCGAAGGCAAAGCGGCGCTGCATGCCGGCCGCCATGCCGCAGGCGATCTGCGCGGCTTCCACCGCGATCGTGCCCGATCCGCAGCAAGGGTCATGCAAGGCGCCTCCGGCGTCAGGGCTGCCCTTCCAACCGGCCGCGGCCAACACCGCCGCCGCCAGCGTTTCCTTCAAGGGCGCATCGCCCTTGTCCTCGCGCCAGCCGCGCTTGAAGAGCGGCTCGCCCGAGGTGTCGACATACAGCGTGGCATCGGTCTCGCTCAGATGCATCATCACCGGCAGGTCGGGGAATCTTGTGTCGACGTTGGGGCGCTCGCCGGTGGCGTCGCGCAGCGTGTCGCAGATCGCGTCCTTGACCCGCAGATTGGCGAAGTTCAGGCTGCGCAGCGGTGAATGGCGGGCCGATGTGTCGACGCGGATCGTCTCGGCCGGCGTGATCCATTGGGTCCAGTCGATCCGGCGCGCCAGCGCATAGATGTCGTCCTCATGGCGATAGCCGCCGCTGATCAGCTCGATCAGCACCCGCTGCGCCAGCCGGCTTTCGAGGTTGAGCTTCATCACGCCTTCGAGATCGCTCTTCAGGGCGACCCCGCCGCGCAGTACCTCGATATGGGTTTTCGGCAAAATGCCGCGGATTTCCTCGTCGAGCAAACGTTCGACGCCAGAAGCGCAGGAGAGAAAAAGTTGGAGAGATTCTTTGGCAGCCATGCGCTATTGTCCCGGAACTGACGGCAGTGGCTGCAGCACTGGCACAAGCCCGGTCCTGGGCGGCGATACTCACGAGCTGGCTCTCTTTGCCGACAAGGAATTCCCCGTTGAAATTCAAGCTGAATGAAAAGTCGATCTTCGCCATCCTGCTGCGCTCGCCCTGGTGGATCAGCTATGCCATCGCGATCGCGATCGGGGTGGCCGGCATGGCCTTGCTGCCGGCCAAGCTGTACCTGATCGGCGCACTCGGCGGGTTCTCGTTTGTCGTCATCGGCTCGATCGCTGCCTATCGCCAATTCCAGGCCCCCAGCAATGCCCATGTGGCGGGCACGCTGGAGAAGATCGCTGCCATGTCCTGGCGTGAATTCTCCGCCGCACTCGAAAAAGCCCTGATCCGCCAAGGCTTCGAGATCGAGCAACTGAAAAGCGATGCTGCGGATTTACTGGTTCGCAAAGCCGGCCGCAGCACGCTGATCGCCTGCAAGCGCTGGAAAGCAGCCCGTCTGGGCATCGAAACTTTCCAGGCGCTTCACCAGGCCGGCGAGACGATGGAAGCGAACGGCTGCCTGTGCATCACCATGGCCGAAGTCACCGACAAGGCGATGCAATATGCCGCAGCCCACCAGATCCGCTTGATCCAGGGGACCGAACTGGCTCATCTGCTGCGGCCTTTCCTGGTCAGCCAGAAAACCTGAGCCTGGCCGCCGTGACAAGCCACCGCGAGCATTGCAATGAAACGGCCGGCAGCAGCTTGTTCGAGGCCAAGGAGCTGGCTTTTTCCTATCCCGGACTGGATCTGCTCAGCGACCTGTCCTTCGCGATCAAGCCCGGCCTGACCCTGCTGCGCGGCGGCAGTGGGCGCGGCAAGAAGACCTTGCTGCGCTTGATCAGCGGCGAGTTGCAGCCCAGCTCAGGGCTTGTCACGCGCCAGACAAGAACTCAATGGTGCGAAGACCCGGCGGACCCCGGCAGCGATGACATCGTCGCGCGCGCTTGGCTGGCGGCGCGGCGCCCCCGCTTCAGCCAATGGCAGGCCGACCTTGAAGCAGAGTTGATCGAAGGTTTCGGCCTGAGCCCGCATATCGACAAGCCGCTCTACATGCTGTCGACCGGCAGCCGGCGCAAGGTCGGGTTGCTGGGCGCTGCCGCCAGCGGCGCCGAGTTGACCCTGATTGATCGTCCGTTCACAGCGCTGGATGCAAGCTCCAGCCGCTTGCTGGCGCAACTGCTCGCTGAGGCCGCCGCCGACCAAAGCCGGGGCTGGGTGATGGCGGACTATGAGCTACCGGCTAGTCTGTCAGGCTTGGGCCTGGCGGGCTTGATCGATCTGGGCGACTGAAGGTCAAAGGCTGCGACGGCAATATGTCGCAGCTTCAAAATTCAACCGAATAAATTCATCGACTTGATCAGGTTCGGCCCTGGATCAGAAAAACAGCGGCTTGCCGGGCTCGGCAATCAGCAGTTTGACCGGCGCGGCGCCGATCGCATCGACGAACTCCTTGGCCGTACCCTTGGCCAGCGGGTTGGTCCCGAAATGCATCGGGACCACGAATCTGGGCCGGATCAGCTCGTTGACAGCATAGGCCGCATCGACCGGATCCATGGTGAAGTTGCCCCCGATCGGCAGCAAAGCCAGATCGGGCCGATAACGCTCGCCGATGTACTTCATGTCGCCGAATACCGCCGTGTCGCCCGCATGGTAAATGCGAAAACCATTCTCAAGCTCGATGATGTAACCCAGCGGCTCACCGCCGAAATGCACCTCGTCCTTGTCGGTGGCCGGATTGCGCCAGTTGACGACCGAGGAATGTTCGGCACGCACTGCGGTCACCTTGACGCCGGGCGCGACTTCGATGGTGCCGCCCTTGTTGAAGCGCGGGGCCAGCGCCGCCGGCAGGATGCCCAGCGCCACCAGTTGCGCGTTCATGTCGCCAGGAGCACGCAAGGGGATGTTGTGCAGTTTGGCCAGCGCCGGTGCATCGGCGAAATGATCGGCATGGCCATGGGTCACCAGTAGCACATCGATCCGGCCCAAGGCTTCGAGTTTTTTGTATTCGGGCGGCGTCTTCGGGTTCTGCAGCAGCCAGGGGTCGATGAGGATCACCTTGCCGGTTGGCGTAATGATGCGAAAACAAGACTGACCCAACCACATCAACTCGACCTTGCCAGTCGGCGCCTGCGCCATGGCAGCGCTGCACAGCAACAGCAGAGAAATCAGCCCGTAGGCAATGGAACGGATCATCGGATTTCCTTTCTATGCAACCAACAGTTGTCGGATCAGTCCGGCTTCATATTGCTGGCGTGCACGACTTCGCGCCAGCGCGGAATTTCAGCCGCAATCAGTTCACCAAAGGCTTTGGCCGTGGTCTGCATCGGCAGCGCGCCTTCGGCAGCGAGTTGCTGCGCCACCTCGGCTGATACGAGCGCCTTGTTGATCGTGGCATGGAGCAGCGTCACCATGTCCGCTGCGGTGCCGGTTGGTGCGACGACGCCATACCACTGATCGGCCTCGAAACCGGAGAAGCCACTTTCGGCAACAGTCGGCACATCGGGCAGCGCGGCGATACGCGTTGGGCTCGAGACCGCCAGCGCGCGCAAGCGCCCACTGCGGCAATGCGGGATCACCGCAGGTGCGCCAGTGAAGGTGGCATCGACCTGGCCGCCGAGCAGGTCTGTCACCGAAGGCACCGTGCCGCGGTAAGGGATATGCAGCATGAAAATGCCCGCGCGCAGCTTCAGATATTCGAAGCTGATATGGGCGGCGCTGCCATTGCCACCTGAAGAATAGGTCAGCTTGCCGGGGCTGGCCTTGGCGCGGGCGATCAGCTCTTTCAGACTGGTGATGCCCGAGGCCGCGTTGACGACCAGCACATTGGGCACCCGCGCCACCCAGGCGACCGGAACAAAGCTCTTCAGCGGGTCATAGGCCAGCTTCGGATAGAGCGACACATTGACCGCCAGCGTGCCGATATGGCCCATCAGCAGCGTGTTGCCATCGGGTTCGGCCTTGGCCACCTCGGCAGCGCCCAGCGAGCCGCCAGCGCCGGGCTTGTTGTCGATGTAGACATTGCGGTCCAGTGCCTGCTGCAGCTTTGGCGCGATGGCGCGCGCCAGGATGTCGGTGCTGCCGCCCGGCGTAAAGGGCACGACGATGCGGATCGGCTTGCCAGCAGCGCGCACCAGCGCTGCCGGTGCCAGCAAAGCCGCTGCGATCGGCAGCAGCGCTTCGCGGCGCCGCCACAGAGATCGCCCCGTCTCATCAGGCTGTTGCACCATCAGTCAGCCGCTCAATCGGGTTTGATGCCGGCGTCGCGGATCAGCTTCTCGTAGCGCGCGCGCTCCGACTCGAGCATCATCCTGGCTTGCTCCATGCTGCCGGGAATCACCTCGCCGCCAGCCGACTGCAGGCGCTCGCGCACTTCGCTCGATACCAGTGCTTTCTGAACCTCGGCGTGCAAGTGAGTCGTCACCGACTTTGGCGTTGCGGCCGGCGCCACCAGCGCATACCAGACCGAGGCCTCGAAGCCGGCATAACCCGACTCGGCGATCGTCGGCACCTCGGGCCACATCGGCGAGCGCTTGCGGCTCAGCACGGCCAGCACCCTCAGCTTGCCCGCCTTGACCAGCGGTTGCACCTCGAGCGCATTGACTGCCAGAACCTGCACATGCCCGCCGACCACGTCAGTGATCGCCGGAGCGCCGCCCTTGTAAGGCACATGGGTCAAGGCAATGCCAGCGGCGCGCTCGAACAGCGCAAATGCCAGGTGCGGCGTCGAGCCATTGCCGGGCGATGCGTAAGTGATCGCCTGTGCCTTGGCGGCTTCGACCAGCTGTGCAATATTGTTCAGCTTTGAACTGCTGCTGACCGCAACCACCACCGGGACCGAGCCGACCAGGGAGATCGGAGCGAAGTCGCGGCTGAGGTCGAATGGAGGCGGCTGGAACAGCGAAGGGTTGGCCGCGATCGCATTGGCCGCCAGCATCAAGGTGTAGCCGTCCGGCGGGCTCTCGATCAGCGCCTTGACAGCGATATTGGTCGCTGCACCCGGCCGGTTGTCGACGATCACCGGCTGACCCAGACTGAGGGCAAGCTGCTGCCCGACGGTACGCGCGACGATGTCCACCGCACCGCCAGGGGCATAACCGACGATGACCTTGATCGGCTTGGACGGATAGGTCTGCGCCTGTACCGCAGGCATGGCGATCGACGCGGCACACAAGACACTGACCAGCCAGGGAAATAGCTTCATATTTACACCTTTCAAGGCATAGAAATCCAAGACCATCATGCCAGCGATGAACGCTTTACCCGAGGTGAAAACCCGCAATTCATCCAAGCTCGGCTTGGTCAGCGCGCCGCAGCCAGCCCGGTTTTCAGCCTGGCAATGCCCTGACCCAGACTGGTTTCGGAGGCGGCAAAGCACCAGCGGATGAAGCCTTCGCCTTCGGGTCCGAAGGCCGCACCGGGCGCCAGACCGAGGTCGAACTCAGTCGCCAGACGTTTGCAGAACGACAGGCTGTCGCTGATGCCGTCAACCCGGAAAAAGGCATACATCGCGCCGGGTGGCGCCACCGCCTGGACCTGTGGCAAGGCGTTGAGCGCCGGGATCAAGAAGTCCCGCCCCGCTTTGAGCCTGGCGACAAAACTCGCCACCGCAGCTTCGCCGCGGCTGACCGCAACGACCCCTGCGCGCTGAACGAAGGCCGGTGCGCAACTCGCATTGAATTCGATCAGCTTGGCCAGGTCAGGGACCAGGTCCGCCGGCGCGGTAATCCAGCCGAGCCGCCAACCGGTCATCTGCCAGGACTTGGAAAAAGTATTGATCGAGACCACCCGGTCAGTCGGGCCGGCAATATCCAGAAAAGTCGGCGCGCAGCCGCCTGCAGCTTCGAAATACAGCCGCTCATAAGCATCATCGGCGAGGATCCAGATGCCGCGCTGGCGACAATGCTCGAGCACGGTTTGCTGCTGCTCGCGCGGCATGGTCCAACCGGTCGGGTTGTTGGGCGAGTTGACGATCAGCAGCCGGGTCGCCGGGGTCAGCGCATCGAGCAGGCGCTGCAGATCCAGCGTCCATCCTGCCGGGCTGAAATCGAGTGCCACGCTGCAGACTTTTGCGCCGAGTATTTTTGGCCCCTCGACCAAATTGGGCCAGACCGGCGTGATGACGACAACCCGGTCGCCCGGATCGATCAGCGCCTGCTGCACGATGGCAATCGCATTCATGCCGGAATTGGTTACCGCGATCTGCTCAGGGCTGCAAGCCTGGTGCAGCCGCGACGAATAAGTCGCCAGCGCCTGCCGCAGTTCGGGAATACCGAGGTTGTGGGTATAGAAGGTCTCGCCGGCCTGCAAGCTGGTGATCGCCTCCTGGCAGATGAAATCGGGCGTGACCTGGTCAGGCTCACCAAACCAGAAAGCCAGCAGATCCGGCCTGCCCATGCCGGCATTGGCCACCTCGCGGATTTTCGACGCGGCCAAGGCGTGCACAGCCGGCCGGGCAAACCGGTTCGCAAAATTCATCTGTCATCCCTCATGTCAATCGGTCGAACCAAGTGCAGGCCCAGTTCATTTACCGCAGGCTCAGCGTGACTGTAACGGTTGAAACGCTCACTCCACCGTTGCGCCCGAGCGCTTCACAACTTCGGCCCATTTGACCCGTTCGGTCTGGATATACCTGGTCAGAAACTCGGGTGCCGAGCCGATCGCCTTGACGCCGTCAGCCGCATAGCGTTCGCGTAACTCCTTGGATTGCAACGCTGCGACCGAGCCCTCATGCAGGCGGTTGATCACCTCCTGGGGCGTGCCGCGGGGCGCCAGCAGCGCATACCAGACCCCGGATTCATAGCCGGGCACGCCGGCTTCGGCGATGGTCGGGACATCGGGCAATGCCGGTGAACGCTGGCCCGTTGTGACGGCCAGCACCCGGATCTTGCCGGCCTTGATATGGGCACTGCCAGCGCCATAGCTGACGAACATCGCTTGCACATTACCCGAAAGCAGGTCGCCCAAGGCCGCGCCGCCGCCCTTGTAGGGCACATGCAGCAGATCGATGCCCGCCATCGACTTGAGCAATTCCATCGACAGATGCAGGCCGCTGCCATTGCCGGTCGATGCATAGGACAGCGCACCGGGCTTGTCCTTGGCCAGCTTGATGAACTCGGCCAATGTCTTCACCGGCAGCGACTCACTGACCGCAAGGAAATAAGGCGCCGAACCCAGCAGCGTGACCGGCGTGAAATCCTTCAAAGCGTCGTAGCGCAGCTTCGGGTAAAGCGCCTGGTTGATCGCCAACTGCGACGTCAGGGCGAGCACCAGCGTGTAACCGTCGGGTGGCGAGGTGGCCACCTGCTCCATGCCGATATTGCCGCCCGCGCCGCCCCGGTTGTCGATGAAGAAGGAAGCACCGAGCTGTTTACCCAATTCCTGCGCCAATGGGCGCCCCACCACATCACCGCCGCCGCCGGGCGAGTAAGGAACGACGATGCGCACCGGTTTGTCCGGGTAAGGCGCTGCGACCGTCGTCAGCGCATGGGCCAGCAGTGCCAGCATTGGCAAAAGTTTTTTCATCATGTGCTTGGTTTTTTCAATCGTGGGTTGAATTGGCGGCGACCGCTGCAGCAGCGGCGTCGAGCATGGCCTCGGCCTGTGAGAGTTCGGCAATGCGCGCATTGGTCCAGGCCTTATCGGCGGCAAGCAACTCGCCTTGGCCGGCCAGCATCCGGTCGACTTCGGCGAGCTGCGGGCCACCGATGCCGACCCGGCCGAAGACCATGTACTCAGGGCTCGAAACTTCGGCAAATTCACGTTCACTCAGCGGCAGCGGCTGGTCAGCGATGGTCTGGTAGATCCTGGCGGCCTCGCGGTAAGGGATCTCGCGCATGCTGAGCTTTTGCGCGCGGCCGTAATCGGTCAAGGCCGAAGCGAAATGATGACCGATCCGGAACGGCAGGTCGGCCCGCTGCAACAGCGCATCGGCGATCTCGGTGGCGGTCGAATAGTCGGCATGGACTTCGGCCAGGGCGAGCTCTTTGTCGACGACGATGGCCCCGAGCACCTTGCGCAGCAGCTCGAACAGGGCCAGCGCTCGGGCGCAGGGCACCGGGTCGTAGGACCGGTAGTCGAACATGCCGGTGCGCACGTTGTGCGCCAGCAGCGTCACCGCCTGCATTTCGCCCAGCAGCAGGCTGCTCTGCACGCGCAACTGCTCGAGTGCGGCCGGATTGCGCTTTTGCGGCATGATGCTGCTGACCCCGACCAGCTCGCCCCGCTGCAAGGTCATCCAGGGCGCCGGCGCAGCATATTGTGCATGCAGGTCCTGGGCCAGTTGGCCGATCTGCACCGCGGCGATGGCCAGCGCCGAGGCCACCTCAAGGCTGGTATCCACCGGTGCAAGATGGTTGGCGTCGTAGGCGTTTTCCACCAGCCCGTTGAAGCCGAGCAGCGCCGCCAGTCTGCGCCGGTCGATGGCGAAACTCGAGGTCGTCAAGGCGGCCGATCCCAGCGGGCCCTGGTTGACATGGCCATAAGCGGCGCGCAGGCGTGCTGCGCTGCGTGCCAGCGCAGCACCCATACCGAGCAGGTAATGGGCCAGCGTGGTTGGCTGTGCCTGCACGCCATGGGTATAGGCCGGAATGATCGTGCTCTTGTGCTGCTGCGCCAGCGCCAGCATCGCCTGTCTGGCAGCGTCGAGCGCCGCGCATTGCGCCAACAGGCCCGCGCGCAGGTTCATCCTTGCGATCGTCGCCGAGATGTCCTGACGGCTGCGCCCGCAATGCAGGCGTGATCCATCCGCACCGATGAGGGCCAGCAGCTTGGGCTCATAGTCGAGGTAATCCGCCGACCAGGCCCGGGGCTGGCGGCGTTCATCCTCAATCAGCGCTAAGACGGCTGCGGCGATGCGCCCGGCCATGTCGGCCGGCAGGACTCCGGCTTCGGCCAGCGCAACGATCGAGGCCTTGTTGATCTGGTCGAGATAGTCGACCGAACGTCCGCCGCCTCGAAAACTCGCATTCACGTCATGAGGTTCAGTGGTCGGTGCGGGGTTTTTCATACATTGACGGGCTCGGGTGAACAGCGGATTGGGCAAGATGGATTGTGCGGGATGAATTCCTTGCCGCGCTGCAACAGGGGCTACAGTTCGGCCAAGTTCCACCGATTGCTGCACGCCGAACCCATGCCGAAGGGCATGAATTTTTCCAGGGAAACGATCCACCACCATGGCCCGATCTGAAGCTGATTCAGCAGCCCCGCAAGTCGAGGTGAAGTACAGCCTGTGGCAGCTGGTGCGTTATTTTCTGCGCCTGGGGAGCATCGGTTTTGGCGGTCCGGTGGCCCTGGTTGGCTATATGCATCGCGACCTGGTGGAACAGCGGGGCTGGATCAGCGCCGCCGATTACAAGGAGGGTCTGACCCTGGCCCAGCTTGCACCGGGCCCGATGGCGGCCCAGACGGCGATCTATATCGGCTATGTCCACTACCGCATCCTGGGGGCCACGCTGGCCGGCCTGGCCTTTGCCTTGCCCTCGTTTTTGATGGTGGTCGCCTTGGGCTGGGCCTACAGCCGTTTTGGCGGTTTGAGCTGGATGCAGGCGGTCTTTTATGGTGTCGGCGCGGCCGTGATCGGCATCATCGCGATCAGCGCACAGAAGCTGACCGTCAAGAGCATCGGCAAGGACAAATTGCTCGGTGCGATCTACCTCTTGCTGGCCTTGGTGACGGTGATCACCGAGACTGAAATCGCCTGGCTCTTCATCGCCGCCGGGCTGCTGGTCTGGCTCTGGCGTGTACCTCCAGCCCGTTGGCGGGGCGGCGGTCTGGCAGCGCTGCTGCCACTCGATCTGTTGCCGATCAGCGCTGGTCTGACAACGCTCGACTGGCCTTTGCTGACCCAGCTCGGCCTGTTCTTCGCCAAGGCCGGGGCCTTTGTCTTTGGTTCAGGCCTGGCGATCGTGCCCTTCCTCTATGGCGGGGTGGTGACCGAGCACCATTGGTTGAACGAAAAGCAGTTTGTCGACGCGGTGGCGGTGGCGATGATCACGCCGGGGCCGGTTGTCATCACGGTCGGCTTCATCGGCTATCTGGTGGCCGGACTGCCGGGCGCTTGCGTGGCCGCAATGGCGACTTTTTTGCCCTGTTATCTGTTCACCATCATCCCGGCACCCTATTTCAAGAAATACGGCAAGCTGCCCGCCATCGTCGCTTTTGTCGATGGGGTCACAGCGGCGGCCATCGGCGCCATCACCGGGTCGGTGATCGTGCTGGCCAAGCGCTCGATCGTCGACCTGCCGACGATTCTGATCGCGCTGCTGACGATGGCCTTGCTGTGGAAGTTCAAGAAGCTGCCCGAACCGGTGATCGTGGTCGGCGCAGCGCTGGTCGGCCTGGCAATCTATCCCTTGTTCCACCTCGGCTAAGCTGTCTGAGGCTTTGAACTAATCGCTGGCCTTGCTCATCCTGGCCGCCCATCCGGGCATCCGGCGCTCCATCGTCGTGACGATCGCCTCCTGACTGGCGCGCTTGAATTCAGCAGCAGTCGTGTCCGTTGGCAGCTGTGCGGCGTTCAGCGCTCGGGCCCGGATGCTGGCAGTCGATGCCGCCATCGCCGTCGGCGTGACCCGCATCGCATAGATGTCGGTGCGGTTGTCGAGATCGGTGCCGGACAAGGCCAGCACCGGTAGAAAGCCCGACCCGATCGACACCAGCCCCTGGTAGTCGCCCAGAAACAGACCGCGCGCGTCCGGTGCCTGGGCCATATCGAACGGGCTCCAGACCGGCGTTTCAGCCCAGTTGAGACCATCGCGCGAGCTCAGCAGCCAGGCGCCGGCCAAGAGGGTGGCCGGGTCAGCGCTGTCAGGGCGCAGGTCGTAATGGGTCACTCCGACCAAACCGTCGGCGCTGATCGCAATGCTGGGCGTGAAGGCGGCCACGGTGGTTTGCCGGTTGATCAGCAAAGGCGCGCTCCAGTTGAGTCCGCCATCGCTCGAACGGGTCAGCAGGATGGCATCGCGCTGTCCGGCTGAAAAACGCGCGTCCTGCCATGTCAGCCACAAGCTGCCCGCCGGCCCGACAGCGATGGCGCCCAGATAAGCACCATCGCGGATCGCCTTGCCGCTCTGCGGGTCCTTGGCGCCGACCGCCTGGATGTCGGTGATGCGGATCGGTGCCGACCAGGTCAAGCCCTTGTCGCGCGAGCGCAGCACCCCGAACCAGGCGGTCTGCTGGTTGCCCAGCGTGTCGATCTGGGTGAACAAATTGATCAGCGTGCCATCGGGCAACACGACGATGCGGTTACCCAGCGTCTGGCTGCTACCGCCCGCCTTGACCGGTGCATAGATGACGCGGGCCGGCTCCCAAGTGGCGCCGCCGTCGCCGCTGCGTGCCATCAGCGTGGGGCCGAAACCGCTGTTGTCGAGACGTTCCCAGACGGCAAAGACATAGCGGGCATCGGTCGGGTCGGCGGTGAGCGAGTTCTTGTCATTGAACAAGGTATCGCCATCTCGCAGCAAGGTGGCGGGCTCGCTCCAACTGCGGCCGCTATCGGTCGAGCGGCTGACCAGCAGCGCCGACGAAGAACCGGCCAGCAAGGTCCCGCCGTTGAAGGCGAGGGCCATCGAATAGATCACGCCGCCCGGGCCAATGTCGACCCAGGGATCGCTGGCGCGCTCGTAGTCGCCGCTGCTGCCGGTCAGCGCGCCGCCGCAACGTGAAAAAGGCATCAGCCGTCTGGTCCAGGTCAAGCCACCGTCAGTGGAGACGGCGGCCACCAACGCTCTGGCGCCGCCATCGCTCCAGCGATCTTGCTGCCAGGTGGCGGCGAGCAGATTCGAATTGCCCGGCTGCACCGCCACGAAGGGCTCGACCTCGGCATTGGCATACAGCAAGCCGCTGCTCGAGCCGCCGTTGCAGCCGGCCTGGACCAGGCTGCTGGCGCTGATCCGGCCGGTCGGCAGGGACGGTGCCGGGGTGACCGGGGCTTGAGTCGGGCTTGATCCGCCACCGCAACTGCCGATTGTGATCAAGGCGCCGATCAGTGCCAGCCCATACCCGAGTCGCAGCGCTTGCATCAATCGAATTCTCCCCTCAGATCAGTCGGCGCAGATTGGCCGGGGCGATTTTCAGCGCCTCGCGGTACTTGGCCACCGTGCGCCTTGCGACCTGGATGCCCTGCTCATCGAGCATGCTGGCCAAGGCGCTGTCGGACAAGGGTTTGGCGGGAATTTCAGCGGCGACAAACTGCTTGATCAAGGCACGCACTGCGGTGCTCGAAGCGTTGCCGCCTGACTCGGTCGAGAGCCCGGAGCCGAAGAAATATTTCAACTCGAAGGTGCCAAAACTGGTGGCCATGTATTTGGCCGTGGTGACGCGCGAAATCGTCGATTCATGCAGGCCGAGTTCGTCGGCGATTTCGCGCAGCACCAGCGGCTTCATCGCCAATGCGCCATGGGTGAAAAAGCCTTTCTGGCGTTCGACGATGGCCTTGGAGACACGCAGGATCGTCTCGAAGCGCTGCTGGATGTTCTTGATGAACCAGCGCGCTTCCTGCAACTGTCCGCCCAGGGGGCTGTTGCTGATGCCGCCACGCGTCGCGCGCAGCGCATTGGCATAGAGCTCGTTGATGCGCAGCTTGGGCGCCGCTTCCGGATTCAGGGTGACGCGCAACTCGCGCCCGACCTTGCGCACGATCACGTCGGGCAGCACGGCCTGCGCCTGGCCTGGGGCAAAGCGACGGCCGGGTTTGGGCTCAAGCGCTGTGATCATCGACTGGGCAAGGCGCAGCAGCGCGTCATCGGCACCGGTCAAGGCCATCATCTTCTTGCTGTCGCGCTTGGCCAGCAGTTCCAGATGCGAGTCACAGATCGCGATCGCCAGCTGCTGTGCCGGGCCCACCAGCTGCCTGCGCAGTTGCAGCACCAGGCATTCGGCCAGATCCCGGGCGCCGACACCGGCAGGATCCATACTCTGCAACCAGTTCCTGGCGATGCGCAGGTGGTCGAGCAGTTCCTCCTGGATGTCTTCATCGCCGGCCAATGCGGCGGCGATTTCTTCCAGGCTGTCCTCGAGATAACCCTCGTCATTGAGCGACTCGATCAAGACTTGCAGAGCAACGCGGTCACTTGCCGACAAGCCCATGCCCGCCAGCTGTTGGCGCAAATGTTCGGCCAGGCTGACCTCGGCCGAATCCTGCTCGCTGCGCTCGCCATCGTCTTCGTTGCTGCCGCTGCCGGTACCGCTGCTCGTGGGGAGCTCGCGGATGCCGTCAAAATCGTCACGCTCGGTGCCGTTTTCCCAGTCATCACGCTCGGTCGTGCCGAAATCTTCGGCCTTGATTTCGGCCATGTTCTCGGCCTCGGCACCTCCGCCGAGTTCGCCGTCGGCGTTGCTGTCCTCGGCCGCGGTGGCGCTGCGCATTTCATCCAGCTCGGGCGTGGCAACCGAGAAGTCTTCCTCGGTCTCGAGCAGCGGGTTCTGCGCCAGCATCTGCTCGACTTCCTGGTTCAGCTCCAGGGTCGACAGTTGCAGCAGCCGGATCGATTGCTGCAGTTGAGGTGTCAGCGCAAGATGCTGACTGAGACGAATCTGGAGTGACTGTTTCATCGCCCCAGCCCGCCGTCACATGCGGAAGTTTTCACCGAGATAAACCTTGCGGACATCAGCATTGGCGACGATCTCGGACGGTGTGCCTTCAGCCAGCACAGCACCCTCACTGATGATGTAAGCGCGGTCACAAATGCCCAGCGTTTCACGCACATTGTGGTCGGTGATCAGGACGCCGATGCCGCGCGCCTTGAGGAATCCGATGATGCGCTGGATCTCCAGCACGGCAATCGGATCGACACCGGCAAACGGCTCGTCGAGCAGGATGAAGCGCGGCTGGGTAGCCAGCGCTCGGGCAATCTCGACGCGGCGGCGTTCACCACCGGAGAGCGCCGGCGCAGGGCTATCGCGCAGCTTCTCGATCCCCAGGTCGCGCAGCAGACTCTCCAGCGCCGCTTCGATCTGCTGCTTCGGCCAAGCGCGGCCATCGGGGCCCTGCTGCAATTCGAGCACCGCGCGGATGTTTTCGGCCACATTGAGTTTGCGAAAGATCGACGCTTCCTGCGGCAGATAGCTCAGCCCCAGCTTGGCGCGCTGATGAATCGGCAGGCGCTGCACCGGCTTGCCATCGATGCGGATGACGCCGGCATCGGCGCGCACCAGGCCGACGATCATGTAGAAACTTGTCGTCTTGCCCGCACCGTTGGGCCCGAGCAGACCGACCACTTCGCCGCTGTGGACATCGAGGTGGACATCCTTGACGACCCGGCGCACACCATAGCTCTTGGCCAGTCCCTCGGCCTCAAGGCGGCTACCGGGCAGCGACTCGATCGCAGCCCTCTGGACTGGGGCGTCGGTCATTTGGGCTTGCGCGACGGCAAAGTCAGGCTCGGCTGGAGCGGCAAGGCGGGAACCAACGGCTCAGTGCTCTGCGCTTCGGCGATCTCTCGCGGCATCATCACCATGCGGGCGCGCCCGCTCGGATGCGGCGAGCCCGTGCCGGCTTCCAGCGTAAAGACCTCGGTGCGGTTGTCAAACAGGATCACCGCACCGGTCACTTCGTCGGCCACCAGAGCCCCACGCATGATGCGCACCACCGCATGGCCGATAAAACGCACGGTATCGGCGCGGGTATCAAATTCAAGCTGATCGGCAAAACCCTCAATCGCTTCTCCGGGCAGATCGCGCGCCTGCCGAAACCTGACCTGCTGACCCGGCAGGCTGCCTGCCTTGGCTTGGTAATAGCCGTCCGTCGTTTCGCTCACGGCGATGCGTTCGGCATGCAGCACCATGCTGCCCCTGCTGAGCACGACAGCGCCGACGAACTCGGTGCGCTGATTGGCCACATCGATGCTGCCGCCCTGATCGGAAGTGATGTTCAAGGGTTTGAATCGATCGGCCTTTTCCGCCAAGGCCGGAGCGGCCATCAGGCTCAGGCACAGCAGCAGGGTCACCACGCTAGCGAGACGGTCAGGCAGTCGGTTTGGACGATTCAGGTCGGGGGTTTTCATGGCGGCACAGTTCTTGCAGACCATTCTATCCCGCGGCCGTGACCCAAGGCCCGGGCATTCAGGTGTGGATTGACCACAAACTGGCAGGCACCATAGCCTTCGGCTGGCGTCGTTCAAGCCGCAGGGCTTGAACTCGGTCCGCCTCAGGAATTGTTTCGGGCGCGTTTGATGAGGAAATCGGCGACGGCGAGGGCTTGCTGGCCTTGTGCGACTTCGGATTGACCTTGTGTGCCTGCCTGGGAAGGTGCGGTCAGGAAGCGTCCGGCGATCCCCAAAGCGGGCACGCCGTCGATGCGGTAGCCTTCCGACAGTTTGCCGGCCTGCATCGACTTGGACTGCACGCCGAAGGAGTTGAATGCGTCCTTGAACTTGGCCGTATCCACACCCAGCCTGGCCATCAGCGCGATGATGGCCTGCTCTTCGTCGAGATCGAGTCGCTCGCGGTGAAAGGCATTGAAGATCGCGGGGCGCAGTTCACTTTCACGTCCCATCGCCTCCAGCGCATAGAACAAGCGCTGATGCAACTTGATATTGGCACGGAAACCCACATGGGCGCGACGGAACGCGACATCGGGCGGCAACTGCTTGACCCAGGCTTCCAGCACTGGCTCGAAGGCATAGCAATGCGGGCAGCCGTACCAGAAGAACTCGACCACCTCGATCTTGCCCGGCACAACCGGCAAGCGCTGCGACAAGCTCTGGTATTGCCGGCCCTCGATCGGGCCGCCCTGGGCCAGCGCCAAACCAGGCAAAACCGACAGACCCGCCAGGCCAACAGAAAAATCACGCCGTTTCATCTTGAAAGTCCTTGAATCAGGTAAAAAAATGGATTGTCTTCAGCGCCTGACAGGCACCAGATTGGCTTCATTGCCGGAGGACTCGATCTTGCGCTGCAGCGCTTCGGCTTCCTCGCGGCCGTCCATCGGTCCGAGTCGGACGCGAAATACCGTGCGACCGGACTGCTCACGTTCGGACACCTTGGCGGAAAAACCAAGCATCGCCAGCTTGGCGCGCTGCTGTTCAGCATCGTCGGCCTTCACATAAGCGCCCGCCTGCACAAAGTAGACATAGGGATCAGCCACCGCAGAGGCCAGCGCTGAGGGTGAGCTCGCTGCAGCGGCCCGGCTGTCGGGCTTCTTTTCTCCGAGCTTTTCGGTCGGTTTTTCCGCCGGTTTTTCGAACGGTTTCAGCGCCGGCGCAACTGCGGGGACAAGCTCGACCGGCTCGGGTGCGCTCGCAGCAATGCTGACTGCGCCACTCGCGGCCTTGGCAGACTTGCCGGCCAACGCAGCGTTCGGGTTCCAGTTCTTGTTGTGCAAGGCTTCTTCAAGGTCCTGCTCGGCCGTGCGCTGCGGCACCTTGTTGATGAAGGGGATCGGCACCTTGGTGATGTAGAGCGCCACACCGAGAGCCACCGCCAGCCCGAGCAACAGGCCGACGATCAGGCCCAGGACAAATCCGCCGCGCTGCTTGCCAGCCAAGCCTTTGTTCATGAATTCTCCAAACTTTCTCTGGACATGATTGTCGGTGCATTGACGCCCAGCACGGCCAGCGCATTGCGCAGGACCTGGCGGGTTGCCGCCAGCAAGGCCACGCGGGCCAGCGTCAATTCGGGCGTCTGATCGAGCACGCGCTCGGCCGCATAGTAGCTGTGATAAGCCCCGGCCAGATCCCTCAAGTAAAAGGCCACATCATGCGGCGCCAGGCCTTCGGCCGCGCTGCTGAGCATGCGCGGGTAGTCGGCCAGCTTGAGCATCAACTGGTTTTCGGTCGCTGCGACCAGCAGGCCCAGATCGGCGCTGCCAAGCAGCGCTTCGTCACCACCGCGCGTGACCCAGTTGCGGATCACCGAGCAGATGCGGGCATGGGCGTACTGGACGTAGAACACCGGGTTTTCGTCGTTTTGCTGCAAGGCCAGATCGACGTCGAAGGTAAATTCGGTGTCGGCCTTGCGGCTGTTCAGGAAGAATCTTACGGCGTCGCGGCTGGTCCAGTCGATCAGGTCGCGCAGCGTCACATAGCTGCCGGCGCGCTTGGAGATTTTCACCTCGACCCCGCCCTTCATCACGGTGACCATCTTGTGCAGCACATAGTCAGGGAAGCCCTGCGGAATGCCGACATTGGCCGCCTGCAGCCCGGCGCGCACTCTGGCGATCGTGCCATGGTGGTCGGTGCCCTGCACATTGATGCATTTGGTGTACCCGCGCTGGAACTTGTCGATGTGATACGCGACATCGGGGACGAAATAGGTGTAGCTGCCATCGGACTTGCGCATCACACGGTCCTTGTCGTCGCCGTAATCGGTCGAGCGCAGCCACAGCGCGCCGCCCTCTTCGAAGGTCTTGTCGGCGGCGATCAGGCGCGCCACGGCGGCCTCGACCGCACCGCTGGCATAGAGGCTCGATTCGAGGAAATAGTTGTCGAACTTGAGCCCGAACGCCTGCAGGTCCAGGTCCTGTTCATGGCGCAGATAGGCGACGGCGAACTGGCGGATGCTGTCAAGGTCAGCGCTGTCGCCCGAGGCAGTGAAGGAGCGGTCATCAGCTGTCACGGTCTTGCAGGCCAGAAACTCGTCCGCGATGTCCTGGATGTAATCACCGTTATAGGCCAGCTCGGGCCAGCCGGCGTCCCCCGGCTTGAGCCCTTGCAGGCGCGCTTGGGTCGAGCTCGCCAGGGTGGCGATCTGCACGCCGGCATCGTTGTAATAGAACTCGCGCGTGACTGTTGCGCCCTGGGCCTGGAACAGGCTGCAGATTGCATCGCCGAGCGCAGCTTGGCGGGCATGGCCGACATGCAGCGGACCGGTCGGGTTGGCCGAAACGAATTCGACCATCACATGGCGGTCATTGGCCGGCTGCAGGCCGAAGGCATCGCCGGCGGCCAGCGTTTCGCTGACCACGGCCTGTCTGGCCGCAGCGGTCAGGCGGATGTTGATGAAACCGGGGCCTGCGATCTCCATCGTCGCGACCCAGCGCTGAAAAGCCGGTCTTGCGGCCAGGCTGTCGATCAGCGCTTGCGCCAGTTCACGCGGGTTCTTTTTCAGCGGTTTGGCCAGTTGCATGGCGGCGGTGCAGGCGAGGTCGCCAAGGCCGGCCTGCTTGGGGGATTCGAAGGCGGCAGGGACAAGGCTGCCGGGACTGAGTTCTTGAATCGCCTCGCCCAGGGCGGCGAGCAAATCTTGCTTGGCTTGGATCATGACGAGATTCTAAGGTTCTATGATTAGGGATGCTCCCGGACGCCCAGACGCCACATCAAACCCAGACCAACTTGCCTGTCTATATCGGCAATTACAAGGTGCTGCGCCGACTCGGCGAAGGCGCCACCAGCGATGTCTTTCTGGCGCTGGATGAATTCCGCCAGCGCGAAGTGGCCATCAAACGCAGCCATGCCCGGACCGCCGGCGGCAGCCCGCAAGGTGATTTGAGCCTGCGTTTCTTCGCCGCCGAGGCCGCCTTGGCCAGGCGTTTGCAACATCCGAACGTGGTGCAGATCCTCGATGCGGTGCCGGACCATGGGGTGCCCTATCTGGTGTTGGAATATGTGCCGGGTGCGACGCTGAAGGATTTCTGCCGCGCCGACCGCTTGCTGCCGCTCGATCAGATCGTCGAGCTGGGTTTCAAATGCGCGATGGCCCTGTCCTATGTCTTCCGCCAGGGCCTGATCCATCGCGATGTGAAGCCGGCCAATCTGCTGGTGCCGCTCGACGCCGAAGGCCGGCCGAGCGATGTCAAGGTCAGCGATTTCGGCAGCTCCTTCGACCTCCATTCCGACAGCACCCAGGTGCACCGCGTCGGCTCACTGGCCTATATGGCGCCGGAACAGATTGAGGGCAGCGACCTCGACTGCCGCACCGACATCTATGCGCTGGGTGCCGTGCTCTACCACCTGGTGGCCGGTCGCGCGCCTTTTGACGCCCCCAGCCAGACCGCATTGATGCACAAGATCCAGACCGAAGCGCCAGCTTCGCTGCTCGGCAGCCGCGGCGGTGTTACGGCGGCGCTCGACGCCGTGATCCTCAAGGCCATGTCCGGGCAGGCGGCTGATCGCTATGCCGACTGGGAAAGCTTCAGTCGCGCGCTCTCGAGCCTGGCGAGCGGCGAGTTGGTGCCGCAGACCAAGCTCTATGAGGTCAAGGATTCGCAGCGCTTCAATATGCTGCGCGAGCTGGCGTTTTTTAACAAATTCGGCGATGTCGAGTTGTGGGAGGTGGTGCGGCGTGCGCGCTGGCGCCGCTATCCGCCGGGCCAGATGATCTACAAGGCCGGCCATGAGGGCAACAACTTTCACATCATTGCGCAGGGCGAGGTCGAGGTGTTCCGCGATGGCACGCTGGTCGCCTCGCTGGGGGAAGGCAACTCGGTCGGCGAGCTGGCCTATCTGGCGCCGAATCCGGCGCTGCGCAGCCACAGCGCTGATGTGCGGGTCAGCCAGGCCTGCACGACAGTCTCGTTCACGCCCGAATCGATGGCGCAATTGAGCAATGAATGCCGGCACCGTTTCGATCGCGGCTTCATCGAGATCCTGGTACGGCGCCTGCATGCCGCGCATGAAGCGATGGCGCATCCGCGCCGCATCATGTAAGGGCTTGAGCCGGGCGCCGGCTCAAGCTTGAATCCGCACTCCAGTCCACCCAACCAGGAATCCGCGATGAAAACCAATCTATTTTTTCCTGATGTCAATGGCTGCTCTTGGTTTCGCCGCATCGGCCCAGGCCGCCGATACCGCCAGCGCCCCGAGCGCCCAGCAGTCAAAGATGGCGACCTGCAGCAAGGAAGCCCCCGACAAGAAAGGCGATGAACGCAAGGCCTTCATGAAAGACTGCTTATCCGCCAAAGCCGAAACGCCGGCCGCGGCCTTCGCGCCGACCGGTCAGCAAAGCCGCATGAAGACTTGCAACGTTGACATCCTCCCCGCCCTAAAGGGCGGGGATTCCCTCTACAGGGGCTGCATGTCCGCAGCCGGCTCTGAACTTTGACAGGATATTGCGAGCAGCGTTCACATCACGATCATGCAAACGCTCACACCCCCAGCAGGTCCAT
>CAIJIT010000308.1 GCA_903820745.1 uncultured Burkholderiales bacterium | reverse complement strand
GAGCCTAGCGAATCGCTGGCCTGGCAAATTCCTTCAACTCATTGCGGCGTGACGAGCAGGTGCTTGGTCGGCATGAACCGTCTCAAAGTGGTCCAGCCAACCGCCACGCTGACTAGACGACCTGCTCAACCCAAGTCGCTGAGCAGGCAAGACAGCCAAATGCGTGGCCGAGCGATTCACCTGCATGCAGCATATTCTTGATTCCATCGGGTGTGAATGAACCCGCTGACAGGCTCACGAAGGCTACGCCTTTCTTCCTGCGGCACTTGGGGCACTTGAACTTGAGGATCTCTTCTATGCCGGGCATGACAGCATGCTCATGCAGTTGTTCCCCTGTCAGCAAGTCGTTGGAGTCGACCCATTTGGCGGGAAACCGTGCCGTGCTCAGATGCACCTTGCCGTCGGCAAAGGTCATCCGAATTGGGTTTTCTGAAGGCTTGGCGACCAGGAAGGTCAGGAAATAGGTGAGCGGCAAACTTGCGAGCCCCGGCCAGTTTCCACTGGCTGGACTGGATGCCGTGCCGCCTTGAACAGAAAAAACAACCTCACCGTCAATCAGCCCTATTTGAAGGTCGCGTGCGGGTGAGCCTTTGACCCGAAGCGCGAGCTTGAGCGACTTCAACGCATCCAGGAAATCAGTCCGCTTTAGCTCGATCCAGTATGGTGAATTCATGTCTTCCCCCGTTATCTGACAAACGGACCAATAGTCGGTCCGGCGTATGTCTTTTTTCATTAGTCTCTTCAATGGGGCCGCAGAGGGACCGTCATCGTCGAAATTTCTAGAGCGACTGGAACAAACTCCCGCTAGCGTAGGCAACTCCAAAACGAAAACTGTGTCGGCTGCCCATTGCTCGTCTTGTAGAAGATCTGCGCATTGCCCGACGCGCCCCAGTCAGCGATGTTGATCAGGCATTTCCTGTCTACCTCGGCGGCTGAATATTGGATCGGATAGAAGACGCCCAACAGACTGAACTTGCGTCCGGATTTGTAGGGCGTGTTTTGGAGAAACAGCTTCAGCAAAGTCCATAGCCAGGAAGGCTCGCCGCCAGCGGCTTGCCAGTAGCATGCCTCGATCGATGCCGTGTGCGATTGAAATCCCGCCGATTTCAGGCGGCTGATCACGGCTACCTGGTCACCAACGGGATCCAGGTTCCAGCCGCTGGGCAATGGAAAGCTGTCATCCGATCCGCTTTGCCGCCATTGGAATTCCGTCATCGGCTGGCGGTACACCTTGGTCAATGGAATCACCCGAATCAGCTCTTTTTGCGTTCCGAGGTCGAGCCAAAGTTGCAACAGGCCGTCGCCAATTTTTTCTTGAGCTGCTGCGGCCGCTTCTTGCAACCTGATTTGAACGACTGGGAACATCGGCCCGGTCGCTGCCGATGGAACGGGAAATTCCTCCGAGGTAAAAAATGGGCCGGTCAGCATGCTGGTCCGCCGATCGACGTCCTTGGCAGCGCAGTATTTCAACGCCAAGTCGAACGACTCAGCCGTCAGTTCCAGCTCTCGTAAAAGTTCATGCCAATGCAACGCCATCTCGGAGCCGGGACTTTCGGAGCGCCATTTTCTCCGGACCAAGCGGATGAGTTCAGCCTTCAGTCCCTTGGCTAATTCCACCTGCTCGCGGATTTTTCGGGCTTTTTGGATGGTCATCCTGGAAATGAGCGTTAAATTTTAAAGCTGTGGGCCGGGCTTCTCGGCAAGGCTGAAACGTTGTTTAAATCAGAGCCGCCTGGATCTTGTGAACCACTTCATGGGGAGTTTCTAAAACGCTTCGAGCGGGTACTCTAACAACACGATATCCGCGGCCTTCAAGATAGGCGTCGATAGCTCTGTCACGCGCCCCATGTCCATCGTGATGTTCAGATCCATCCACCTCGACTGCAACTAGGATTCCGCTCTTTCCTCTGAGCTCAAAGTCGGCTTCATGGTCGCCGATCCTCGGGTGGATCACGGGAATTAGTCCCTCGACGACCAGCCAAGAATAAAGGGCCAACTCCGCGGGGCTCGTGTCACGAAGCAGTTGCACATCGCGGCAATATTCAGCCAGTTTCTTCAAGATCCCCTGCTGCTGCATGCAGAAGTCAAAGTCTGCCACCACAAATAGGGCCTCTCTGGCCCGCGTCAGGGCTACATTCACCAAATTTGGCGGGCTTTCCGCCCAGCGGCAGGCTGAGGGTGTTATTCCCTTCGCGATGACTGCGCTGAAAATGATGATGTCGCGCTCGTCGCCTTGAAATCCGTAGGCCGTATCGACAAGGACTTCCGATCCCATGCCAATCCTTTGAACTTGCTCACGCAACCAGTCCTTCTGTCCTGCAAATGGCGTAACAACTCCGATCGACGAATGTGGGGCTAGTGCTTTCAAACTCTTAATTTGAGCGATTACAACTCGGCCTTCCTCTTCGTTGACCCAGCTTCGGTTCCGATCGCCGCGTGCCGCCTGCCCGCGAACTTTCACACCGTGCACACCGGTGCCGATTGGCAAGCTCGTAGACACCGAAGGGTCTTTCTTGATCACAAGCCTTTGGCCATATATGTGACGGTTCGAAAATCCGATAATCAACGGATGACTTCTGAAGTGTTCGACCAGCATGACCACATCGCCACGGCGCCTTGGTAGCGCTTCAGTAGCGGCTTTGAAGACGTCATTGTTCGCATGGCCGATGGTCTGCAAGTAGCCTTCAAGACCAAATTTTTGAGCCAAAAAAGACTCTTCAACGTCATGGATTGTCGGAATGGCCGTCAGTTGGTTTTCGTCGCCCAAGACCACCAATCGTTTGGCCCTGTACATAAGGGGCAGGAGATTTGTCAAAGTGCATTGCGATGCCTCGTCGATTACTACTAGGTCGAACAACTCGGGGTCCAGCGGGATCGCCTGTGGCGCCTGAGCAGTCGTAATCCAAATCGGAACGAGACGAAGCGCATCCTTGAATATATCGATCTGACTTGACTGCAATTCGCCGCGTTGACGACTGAGAGCTTTTTCAAGCGAATCGACTGCCTGCACGGCAGTGGTGTCCGCCGCTAAACGGCTGAGCCAACTTGCCTTTGCATCGTCGAAGGCTCCGCGCTCAAGCTCGGCGTCTATCCCATCGATCTTTGCGCCAATCATGGCTGGACTGAATGCACGGAATGCTTCCGTCAGTTCTGCGGTAGGCCAATGGTCCTTGGTAGCGATGATCTTGGCGATCAGGCGGCGAACGGTATCGTTTCCGTCGATTACCGGAAGCATTGCGTCTACTTGGCAAAGCGCCTGCCTAGCCCACCCCAGTTCAATTTCCGCGTCGGCAATGATGGCGGGGCCATCAGTCTGGATGTGAGTGGCCCATCGGTTGCACCAGCTATCCACGCTTTTTAGTTTTTCGTTCCATTCCACCAACAATTCCTGGCTCGGCCAAGTTGGTTTATTCCACTCTGCCAAAATTTGGTGCTTTTCGCGCAATGAAGCCCAGACCGAAACTTGGGATGCGAGCAGAGGCATCCGCTCTAATTCCGTCTGTAGTTTTGCCAAGTCCTTCTGTGCCGTGATGGCATCGGTCCAAGGGTCGGTGAGTCCAACCAAACTTGTACCGTAGAACGCTTTACGAGCATTCAGAAGCGCCGCCGCAGTCTGGTTGCCGGTAAGCACTCGAAACGCCGCATCGAATTCTTTTCCAAGCCCCGAGCGCCAGGCTTCCTTCACCGGACTCCCGCTGGCCAGTCCGACCCAATCGACGGCGATACCACGCAACATTCCTTCGGCGTCAACGCGTGCTGTTCGTTTTCTCCACGCACCGGCGGCCACGGTCGCCTGCTTGGCGCGGTCCTCAAGGTTTTCACTGATTCGTAGCCAAGACTGCGCATCACAATTCGTCGGCACACAATCCACCCGCAATCGGCTGGCTCTGACTCGTAGCCACTCAAACCGTTTATCAATTGACTCTCGCTCGACCCTTGCTTCCACCCATCGCGCAGTCGTTTCCAGCAACACTTGACATGGAACTATCACGTCTGCGAGCTTTGCGCGGCCCTCGTTGTTCAAGCTGCCAATTCGGGACCAGAGTGCTGGAACTGGTAACCCTCTTCGCAGATCACGCTCCGCTCGGCGCAGATGCCTTCCGAGAATATTTCTTTTTGACCACGGTAAAAGATCCCAGGGGCCGCGCTCCAAAGTGCAAAGCTCGGCCCAAAGCGACGACCAGATGGAGAGCGCTTCCGGTGCCACTGCCGGTACCTTCGAAATGCCTTGAGCGTTTGCTCCCCGTAGCGCGACCGTGATGTCTGCCTGCATCCTCTCGATCAGTTCTACTCTGGGCGCTAGTTGGCCGCACACGCCGCGTATGTCATCCGCGAGGCCGTTAGTATCTTGGTTACATCGACAGGCATCTTCCTCGGATGACCACGCATCGAACTCTATGAGCCATGGGACCTGATGCAAGTCAGGTTCCAATTGTTTGCCAAATAGCGTTCGCGCTCTCTGTTCCCATTGCTGGACCAAATCTGGTGATGGTCCGCTCAGCAGCCATCTTGACTGCGCGCCTCCATCTCCGACCCAGCCAACCTTTGCGAGCGATGCGTGAATACGGTGATCCAGCGTAGGCACCTCAGCCTGAATTGCACGCGACCGATTTGCCGTAGCCTCGGCCACAGCCTGGCAATCGACGAGCCGAGCAAGCCACCGGCGTGATGCAGCCAAGCATCGTTCGACTTCGCTCGAACCGAGACTGCCCAAACTCAGACCCTTCAGGGCTTCAATCAGAGCGGCTGACTTTTCATCGGACTCGTTGAGTTTCCCCTGGTGATTTCCATATGCGGTCAGCGCAGTCCGCAAGGTTTCATCGATTCGCTGAGGCAACTTGCTTGCCAGCAACGCTTCCAATTGTTTTCGCCGCGTTGTCAGCTCAATGCTCTTGTGCTGAAACATCGCCGGATTACCTGCTGCTACTTGTCGGCGAACCGCTGCTGCCATATTTAAAGTTCGGCGCAGCACCTCGCCCACGTTGTTGTATTTGCTAGAACCGGCCCGCACAGCAATGGGAAATTCGGACTCGAACCGTTCAAGCCTTTCGCGCACAACGTCGACAGCTCTGTTGTTGTTGCTAGCAAACAGCACGGTCACCCCGTTGGCCCAACAATTTAGCAAAATGGATACTACGACTTGGCTTTTTCCGCAGCCCGGTGGGCCGCTGATAACGGTGAGTGGTCTTGTTCCAAGCGCCGTGCGAACAGCAACTCCCTGAGAATCGTTTAGGGGCACAAACGGCTTGGCAACGCCTAGCGCTTCAAGGTCAAGGTCCGCCCGATCATCGAGCAGGCGCAATCCACCGACTCTTGTTGAATCGATGCTCAGCATGTTCTCCATGCTCACGTAGTCGCGTATCAAATAACGCGTGAGCGCTGAAAACCGATTGGCCGGTGCAAATACTATCCAAGGTGTCGGCATCACTTTGAAGTCACCAGCGTGGGGCTTGCGTCGAAGCTCTGAAGCAACCTCTGGAACTGTACCGATTAAGGTCCGAATGACGGCTTCGGCAGCGCTAATTTGCTGGCTGCCCACCAGGCTGGCGGTCTTGTCGATCAAGACGTCAGCCAATTTTTCCAACGACTCCGGGCTTACATTCAATCGATCCAATAGGGCGTGCACAAGCGGGCAGAGTTGCCAATGGGCTTGCCGCGGCACCAATCTGAATGCATCACCGGACTTCTTGACCGACACTTCCCTGTACAGAATCGGTCGCCATCTTGCCTGCCATTTGCCTTCGACCTTTTCCGAGGCCAAGTAGCAGGGGCCTCCGATGAAGACTGATTCATGCTGGTCCTGCTCCAGAGCCAACTGAAAGCTATGGCTACGAAGATCTTGGGCGCTGAGAGTCCACGGTCCACCGAGATCCGCGGGATCGAAGTCAATGAGACTCGACCATCTTTCAGCCTGATCATCTCCCGAGAGTGAGAAAAAACTTTCCTCTGCCCGGCAAGCGATTTCCTTGTGAAACCGAACGATCGAAAGCCACGGTAGTTCCCGGCCCCGATGCTCAATTAATCCGTCCGTCATGGCTAGGTGTCCTATCCCGTTTTTGGAATTCTCAGGAGATCAGCCCACCCCCTTTGGTAAATCACCTCATTGAGGCCGAATTTCTAATCTTGCCGGCAGTACTTAAGGTAGAACTTGGTGGTGCAGCGAATTTCTACGCGGCAATAGTTCACTGTCAATAACAGGCGCGGATCAAAATAATCGTCATCATGCCACCTATCCTGGCCTAGGCCGGGATAAAAGCCCGCACTGGTGTGCTCGCCTCGCACGGCGATGTGGTTGAGTCAAATCGCATAAACGCCGAATGCTCTCGTTGCAGCTTACTTCGAACATCATCGACCTAACGCAAACTTGACAAGTTCCATGTTCTTCGGTCCGACTTGACCTTTTTCCCCCTGAGTGGGTCCCTCAACTGCCGATGTTGCATTTTCAAAAAAGTTCCCCGGTGCGAACTTGTCAAATTAAGCAGGGGATTATCCTGCGACGGGGGTCGCCTGAGGTTAGTCCACCTCAGTCCGCTTGCTTCCTCAGAAACGCCGGAATTTCGGCATCGTCCATGTCGAATGAATCCGGTGCATTGCTGGCCTGGCGGAAACCTGCTTCAAAGCGGGCGTAGGCCGCGGCTTTCTTGCCAGAGGGCAGGCCCAGGAGTTGCTGATCGAGCAGGCGCTGCCCGTGGCGCTCAAGGCCAGGCTTCACGCCCTTGACTTCAATGAACCAGAGCAGCAGCAGCGCCCATGCGGTGGACCGGTCTGCAATCTCGCCGTCAAGGCTCTTGAAAAGATCGGTCAAATAGCCAAAGTCCAGCCCCTGGATGCTCGCCTCGAGGGCGGCTTGGAACTGGGCATGCTTCAAGGCATTTGCGTTGAAAGCCACGATCAACCGGGCGATCGGGTGGTCTGGCGATGTCAACTTGTCGGCGAGTTGCCGGAAGCCGGCCGATGGCATCGGGTCTGCCTTGGCTGCAGCGGTTCTTCCATGCCGCCAGACCGAAGGAACGCTCAGACCAGCGTAGTCCTTGCCGCCAAGGGATGGGCTGTCCCGCACCGATCCGCTCCCCGCATGCCCCGCTGCCAGCATCGACCGGACTTGCTGCAAATGGGGCAGGCCGACGGCTTGTTCGCCTTCCCCGCGCTTGTGCACCAGAAGGTAGTTGGTGAACCTTGAAATCAGCTGGTATTTGAGTGCAAAGGCCGTGGCTTGCGAGGGCAGCGTCATCGTCTGGAGTTGATGGTTGGCGTGAAGGCGCGACAAGGTGCCGTCGTGGTCCCAATTGAGGCTGGCCTGGCTGAGTTCGGTGCCGCACAGCAGGGTGGGCGCCCGGTCCGGCTTGACGGCCATGCGGGTCCAGACATGCAGGGTCTGCCCGTCACACACCGGCCTCATCGTGCTGACCACCGCCGGATTCAAGCGCAGATCCTGGATGCCGACCTCCATCGGGTGTGATTGGCGCATCCTGTCGATCAAGCGCATCACCGCCTCGCCCATGTTCTCGTTCGTGCCTATCAACTCGCAGGCGCCGCCGCTGACTTCGGCAAGCTCCTTGAGCAAGCTCTCGGCCGGGGCGCTGCCGACACCGATGGCAAAAAGTCTGTGCCCGCCATTGCGAACCGTTGCCACGGTCTCGTCGATGTCCCAGATCTCGCCATCGGTGATCATCAAGATGTCGGCCGGCTTGGGGCGCAGTCGGCCCAAGTCCAGGATGTCGATGACCTTCTCCAGCGCGGCGTTCATCTCGGCGCCGCCCAGATCGGCCCGGGTCTGCCGAACATGGGTTTTCAACAGCTCAACGGTGGCTGTGGTGCAGGGCGTCAGCTTGTTGATCCGGTGGTGGCACCAGGAGCCGAAGGCGCTGTACGAAGCACGGTCGGCCTCGCCGAGCTGGGCGATGATCCAATACAGCGCATCCTGTGCCAGCGCCATGCTGTCGCCGGCCATCGATCCCGAGCAATCCACCAGCAGCTTGAGCCGAAGCGGCTGCGGTTGCTCGAGCAACTCCTGCGGCAAACGCGCTTCAAAGCTGCCCAGCACCGTGAAGATCCCGGGCTCGCAAGGGTCTTCGTCGGCCACCACCAGGGCCATGCCGTCCAGGCCGTCGATGGTGAGCACAAAATCCCGGTCCAGCAACGCTTGCCGGTTTTTGATCGAAAACATCACGCCACCCTCATGCGGCTCGGGCGTGAGATGGTGGCTGGGCGAGCGGCAAACCCCCTTGGCCGCGATCGGGTTCAACACATCCAGGTTCAGCGTGAAACCATAGGCGGCCAGCGGGTCGGCGTTGGTGCTCTGATGCGCGGCCATGCCGGCGGCCAAAGGGTTGCCATAGCGCGGCGCGAACGTGGTCGGGACGGTGATGCGCAGATGCCCCTTGTCGATGTCGAGCAGTTGCGCGAATTCAATCTCGATCGTGGCCTTGTCGCCGGGCTGCAGATTGCCCAGATTGGCGGTGTACAGATCCTTGCCCGAGCGCTCCAGCATGACGGGCAGGTCGCCCTCGGCGATGGCTTTTTCGTAAGCGGCCTCGGCCGCCTTCTTTTCGACAATCTGCCCGGCAAGCTCTTTGCCGTTGAGATTGACCTGCATCGACATCAAGGTCGCGCCCCACGACAAAGGGAAGGTGTAGATCGTCTCGATATTGTTGGCGCCGGTGTTCCGATACACCTGGCGCAAGGTCATCCGCAGCAGCAGGCCGTTCAAGACGCCATTGGCATGCACCGACTCCAGCGCCACCGCATTGCCGGCCTTGTCCTTGAGGATGGCCTGTTTGGGAGATTCAGACGGTGCCATTGATTTTTTCCCACTGCTGCAGCGTTGATTGGATGAATTCCCGCAGGGTCTCGGGTGTCAGGCCGGCCAGATCCGGATCGATTTGAAGCTCGATGCCGGGGGCGATGTACACCTGGCTGAGCACCCTGATCGAGCCTGTCTGCCTGGCCCGCGGCGCAACCGGCGGCTCCTTGCCGGCCAGCACCTCCCGGATCCGCTCCAGCGAGACCCCCGAGTTCGCCAGCTCCTTGACCTGCAGGAGTTGCCGGGTGTGCTGCTCGGTGTAATAAGCCGCCCGGGTCTCGCCGATCGGGCGATCCACCAGGCCCAACTGCATGTAATAGCGCACCGTCCGCTTCGAGAGGTCGACCAGTCCACACAACTGATCCAGGCTGAAGTTTGATTCCATTT
>CAIJIT010000307.1 GCA_903820745.1 uncultured Burkholderiales bacterium | reverse complement strand
CATCGTTGACGTTGACCACCTCCACGGTCGCGCTGCTGAGCACCGACTCGGCCGTGCCATGGCCGTCGGTATAGCTGGCCGCCACCGTGACCGCCTTGCCGACCTGGGCTTCGGAAAGGGTGAAACTGCTCGATGTGGCACCGCTGATCACCACGCCGGCGGCCTTCCACTGGTAGCTGACCACACCCATGCCGTCAAGATCAGCCAGGCTGTTCGACGCAGTCAGAATTTGCCCCTGTGTGACGGTGCCAGCGATGGCGACCGAACCGGTCGGCGCGTCATTGACGTTGACCACGGCGATGGTCGCGCTGCTGAGCACCGACTCGGCCGTGCCATGCCCGTCGGTATAGCTGGCCGCCACCGTGATCGCCTTGCCCACCTGGGCTTCGGTGAGGGTAAAACTGCTTGATGTGGCGCCGCTGATCGCCACGCCTGCAGCCTTCCACTGGTAGCTGACCACACCCATGCCATCAAGATCAGCCAGGCTGTTCGACGCAGTCAGAATCTGCCCCTGCGTAGCGGTGCCGGCGATGGCCACTGAGCCGGTCGGCGCGTCATTGACGTTGACCACCGCGATGGTGGAGTTGCTGAGCACGGACTCGGCCGTGCCATGGCCGTCGGTATAGCTGGCCGCCACCGTGATCGCCTTGCCCACCTGGGCTTCGGTCAGGGTAAAACTGCTCGAAGTGGCGCCGCTGATCGCCACGCCTGCAGCCTTCCACTGGTAGCTGACCACACCCATACCGTCAAGATCGGCCAGGTTGTTCGACGCAGTCAGAATCTGTCCCTGCGTGACGGTGCCGGCGATGGCAACCGAGCCGGTCGGCGCATCGTTCAAATTGACCACCGCAACCGTCGCGTTGCTGAGCACGGACTCGGCCGTGCCCAGTAAATCGGTATAACTCGCCGCCACCGTGATCGCCTTGCCCACCTGAGCTTCGGTCAGGGTGAAGCTGGCTGAAGTGGCGCCGCTGATATTGACGCCGCCGGCCTTCCACTGATAGCTGATCACACCGAGACCGTCGGCATCAGCCAAGGTATTGGTGGCAGTCAAGGTCTGACCCTGAGTCACCGTCCCCGAAATCGAGACAATGCCCGTCGGTAGGTGGTTGGTCACGCCAAAATAAGTGGTCAAGTCGAGTATGTCCCGACCTGAGTTGAACTGGAGTATCTCGAGATTGAACAAAATCAGGTGCAACGAGCTGCTGGCACCCGAGAGCGAGTCGACATGCACAGAACCATCAGTGGCCTTGACGATTGTGTAAGCCGATCGCAGCGAGGTTCCCATGTCAAGCGTGTCGGTACCTCCAAGGAAGTCAACTGTAGCGCTGCCCGCGCCAGTCAGATAGGCTATGTCGTTGCCTTGCGTTGCAGTAAAACCAGCCATGAAATCAATCTCCGAACAAAGTAAATGCGCTTGAAAACTCGTATCGCTCCGGCCTCAAGCCCCGGCGACCTGCTTGACATGAATCTCACCTTGATGGTCTACCGCGAGGTAATCCATGCCGCAAGCCTCGAGAAAAGCCAGCCCCTCGGCCTGCTTGAGCATCGCGATGGTTGCGCAGTTGCCTGCCACCACGGCCAGCGGCGCGACCACGCTGACCGTTCGCCAATAGGTGACGGGCTGCCCGCTGCGCGGATCGAGGATATGGCAGTAACGCTTGCTGTCGAGCTCAAAGAAACGTTCGTAATCGCCGCTGGTGGCCAGCCCGCCGCGCTCGACCGGGATGGTGGCGAGAATCGCTGTCTTGTCGCGCGGGTTCTGGATCCCGATCATCCAGGGCTTGCCATCGGGTTTGGGCCCGAGCATCCGCATGTCGCCCGCCAGGTTGACATAGCCATGGCGCAGGCCTGACGAAGCCAGAATGGCGCCGGCACGGTCGGCCGCATATTCCTTGCCAAAACCACCGAAGTCGAGCTCCATGCCAGGCTCAGACAAGCGCACCTGCTGCGCCTCGCGCTCGACCTTTGGCCAGCCGATCAAGCCTTGAAGATCCGCCAAGGCCTGTTGCGACGGCAAGCGAGCTTGCTGAAAATTCCAGGCCCGCCGCAATACGCCCGAGGTGATGTCGAACAGGCCGTCGCTGGCGCGGTACAAGCTGTCGGCATAGCCGAGCAAGGACCAGGTCTCGTCGTCGCATGCCACCGCTTGTAGGCCGGCAGCCGCATTGATGCGCGAGATGATGCTGTCCGGCTGGTAACGAGAATATTTGGCCTCGATGCGCTGGATTTCGCCGATCGCGGCCCGTGCCAAAGCCTGCGCCTGCGGCTCATCGTCGACCGCGAGGACCAGTTCACAAGCGCTGGCCATCGCCTTGAACGGGATCCGGAAAGTCCTCATTCGGCAGCCTGCAAACCTATTGCTGAAGCATCAGCCTCAGAACTGCCGCGACAACCCTGCCTGCACACTGCGGGCATTGAAAGGCATCTGGCCCGGGCTGCCATCGCCGAACAGGCGCCAGCCCGAACGCTGGCCATATTGTTCGAATTTCAGGTCGATCAACCAATCGGCATCGAGTTGCTTGGCGACCTTCAAGCCGAAGGTATGCGCACCGAAGGCCGAAACGCGCTGGTCTTCCGAATAGTCGCCCTTGGTCGATGGCGAGAAGGGATAACTGCTGGCATCCGGCAGCACATAGAAGCTGGCTGCGCTCTGGCTGTAGACCCGCAGCAAAGGCGTCACGGTCCAACCCCGACCCAAAGGCTGGACATATTCCAGCCCGAAGGTGTGCGAGCGGATGCCCCAGTTATCGCTGTAATGGCGATAACTCATCCTTGCCGTCGCACCCAGCGTTTCAAGGTGATGATTCCAGCGCAGCATCAGCGTGTCGCTGTTCTTGTCGCTTGGGCGTTTGTCGGCAAATTTGTACGGATCCGAGAAATACCCATGGCCGCCTGAATGGCCGAGGTTGAGCAGGACGATGTCGTCGACCGTCAACACCTGGGTCACGCCCAGCAGCAGCGCAGTGACCTTCTTGCTCTCGTTGACGACCACCTTGTTGGTCGGGTTGATCGAATCGTTGTTGACACCCAGGCCGAAAGACCAGGTGGTGTTCTTGCTTTCGCTCGAATGGGTCGCTTGCGCCGACAGGCCGCGCGACAGATAGTCCGATTCCTTCGACAGGCTCGCACCCAGTGTCAGCGTGCCGTTCGAAAAATAGCGCGTCACTTCGGAGTCGACCGCATGACGCTCATCGCGCATCTTGGTCAGCGCAGCGCTCTGGTAGGCCGGCGAGGCACCCGAGATCCCGTCCGTGGTCAGCGTCCCGCCAACAAGCCAGTCGCTGCCGACCGGTGCCAGCACCGACAGCGCCGTGGTGAGCACCCGGATGCGTGAAGCACCGGGCTGGCTGTCGAGGTAATCCAGATGTTTCAGGCTGATCTGGCCATGTTCCGGCGCGCTTTCGGCCTGAACTGCCAGTGGCAAGGCCATTGCAGCGGCCAGCAGGGCGGCGCCCAATGTCTGCAGCGGGGCCGATTCGGTCGGGACGGCTTCTTGGGGCTGCATCGAAGTCTTTGCTATCGTCATGAGGTCTGCTTCAGTTGCAGCCACAGCCGCCGCCACCGACACCGGCACCGCCGGACGAGGCTTCCTTGCTGCTGTAGGTATGTTCGACAAAACTGGTGTCGAGGCGGTCGCCTTCGAAACCCATCTCAGGCTTGGCCAGATTGCCTTTTTCCCAGGGACTGACCTGACCCAACGTGCCACAAGCTGCCAAGCCGCACGAAGCACTCAGGAGCAAAATTTTCAACATTACTGGCTTCATGATCCATCCTTCAAGCTCAGTTTGATTTGATTTTCAAGCGCTTGCTTTTCCTCCGGCCTGAAACCGCTGTGCACCATCAGCACCTTGCCGTCCGGGCCGATCAAGATCGAGGTCGGCATGCCCTTGACAGCAAAAGCACGTGGCGTCTTGCCATTGGGGTCGAACGCAATCTCGAAGTTTGCCGGGTTGTCCTTCAGAAAGGACTTGGCATCGTCGCTGTTCCGGTCCACATCGATCGCCACGATTCGCAAACCCTTGCTGCCATAGCGCGACTGCATGTCGTTCATCCAGGGGAAGGACTGTTTGCAAGGCCCGCACCAGGAGGCCCAGAAATCGAGGTAGACGGTCTTGCCTTTGTAATCGCTGAGCTTGACTGCAGCATTGCGCCCGGCGAGTTCGAAGTCAGCGGCCATTTGACCGACTTCCAGCGCTTGCGCTGAAGAGATTGACAGGCAGGCGAGTCCCACTGCAGCGAGGAGAGGTAGGCGTCGTTTCATCTTGATTGGGAAATTCTTGCTGTCGGAACGGGTCTGAAACGGATTGAACCCCTGATGAAATCATGCTGTCAACAACATGATTCATGGGAATTATTCGATTTCTAAAAACTATGCAAAACACTTTAGCAGACCAATATTAAGCCTTTGTTAACAAACTGCAACATCCCGGCCAGATCGATGAACACCCGTCCCCATTAGTTCTGCCGACCTAGCCTTCCCGCCAGCGCCTGTCCGGTATGCGATGCCGCAGTCGCGACAACGGTTTCGGGTGTGCCAGCGACCACCACGCTGCCGCCAGCGTCACCGCCTTCGGGACCCAGGTCGATGACCCAGTCGGCTTCGGCGATCACGTCAAGGTCATGCTCGATCACCACCACCGAATGCCCGCCCGCCACCAGGCGGTGCAGCACATGGATCAGGCGCTCCACATCGGCCATATGCAGACCGACGGTCGGCTCGTCCAGCACATAGAGTGTGTGCGGCGCTTTCTGGCCGCGCCTTGCGACATCGTCGCGGACCTTGACCAATTCGCTGACCAGCTTGATGCGCTGCGCTTCGCCGCCTGACAGCGTCGGCGAAGGCTGACCGAGGGTCAGATAGCCGAGGCCCACATCCTGCAACAGCTTCAAAGGATGACCGATGGCCGGCATCGCGGCGAAGAATTCAACCGCTTCGTCGACTTCCATCTTCAGCACATCGCCGATGTTCTTGCCGCGCCAGGTGACGCCAAGCGTTTCGGGGTTGAAGCGCTGGCCATGACATTGATCGCAAAGCACTTTCACATCGGGCAGAAAGCTCATCGCGATCGTCTTCATGCCCTGACCTTCACAGCCGGGGCAGCGGCCAGCGCCAGTATTGAACGAGAACCTCGCCGGTGCATAGCCGCGCGCTTTGGCTTCGAGCGTTTCAGCGAACAGCTTGCGCATCGCATCCCAGAAGCCGATATAGGTCGCCGGGCATGAACGCGGCGTCTTGCCGATCGGCGTCTGGTCGACTTCAAGCACCCGGTCGACCTTTTCATGGCCCTCGATGCCGGCGCAGCCGATCCAGCGCGCTGGGGCCCGCCGCAGCGGTACCGCCTGCGCCATATTCGCCAGCAACACATCACGCGCCAGCGTGCTCTTGCCGCTGCCCGAAACGCCCGTCACAGCCACCAAACGGTGCAGCGGCAGGTCGATGCTGATCTGCTTCAGGTTGTGCAAGCTCGCTTCCAGCAGGCGCAGGCGAGGCGCATCGGCGAGCATCTCGCGGCGCGGCTGCAGCGGGTGGATCAACGGTTGAGCCAGAAAACGGCCAGTGACCGATTCAGCCTGCAAAGCCAGCTCGGCCACTGTGCCCTGGGCGACGACGCGGCCGCCGCGCTTGCCAGCTCCTGGGCCGATGTCGATGATGTGGTCGGCGCGGCGGATCGTGTCTTCGTCATGTTCGACCACGACCAACGTATTGCCCCGGTCAGCCAACTGGCCCAGCGCCTTCAGCAGGATCTGGTTGTCGCGCGGGTGCAAGCCGATCGTCGGCTCGTCAAGCACATAGCAAACGCCTTGCAGATTGCTGCCAAGCTGCGCGGCCAGGCGAATCCGCTGCGCTTCGCCGCCGCTGAGCGTGGGTGCAGCGCGGTCAAGCGTCAGGTAGCCGAGCCCAACTTCTTCGAGGAATTCGAGCCGACCCTGGATCTCGCTTAGCACATCACGGGCGATCTCGGCATCGCGGCCGCTCAAGCTCAAACCTGCCGCCCAAGCGCCGGCCTGCTTGACGCTGCAAGCCGCCACCGCGCTGATCGCCAGGCCTTCAAAAGTCACTGCCAGCGCCGCGGGATTCAGGCGCGCGCCATGGCATTCGGCGCAAGGCTGATCGACCAGACCTTCAACATCGGCCTCTTCGGAAGGAAAGCTCTGCTCGCGGCCCTTCTTCTCATCGTCAGGCTTTGAATCATCGAGCGCTTGTCTTTGCTCACGCGTCAAGGCCAGACCGGTGCCGACGCAGCTGCCGCACCAGCCATGCTTGCTGTTGTACGAGAACATGCGCGGATCGAGTTCGCCATAGCTGACACCACAGGTCGGGCAGGCGCGCTTGGTGCTGAAAACTTTGACCTTGCCGATATCAGCCGTGCCGCGGCCTTCGGAGATCGCGGTCTGCAGCCCGTCGAGCGGCGTCAGCAGATGCAGCACGCCCTTGCCCAGCTCCAGGGTCTTGGCCAGCAGCAGGCGCAGTTCGGCTTCATTGTCAACGGCGATCACCAAGTCGCCGACCGGCAGTTCAAGCAGATGCTCCTTGAAGCGATCGAGCCGCGGCCAATGGGCGGTCGGCAAGAACTCGCCGTCGACGCGCAGATGGGTATGGCCACGCGCCTTGGCCCATTTGGCCAGATCGGTATAGAGCCCCTTGCGGTTCACCACCAGCGGCGCGAGCAGGCCAACATGCTGGCCTTTGTGGTCGCGCAAAAGCTGTGCCGCGATCGACTCCACGCTTTGCGGCCGCACCGGCGTGCCGTCGTGGATGCAATGCTGCAGGCCGAGCTTGACGTAAAGCAGGCGCAAAAAATGCCAGACCTCGGTGGCGGTGGCAACGGTGCTCTTGCGGCCGCCACGCGACTGGCGCTGCTCGATCGCCACTGTCGGTGGAATGCCCCAGACCGCGTCGACTTCGGGCCGCCCGGCCGGCTGGACGATTGAGCGCGCATAGGCGTTCAGCGACTCCAGATAGCGGCGCTGACCTTCGTTGAAGAGGATGTCGAAAGCGATCGTGCTTTTGCCCGAACCCGACACGCCGGTGATCACATTGAAGATCCCGCGCGGGATGCTCAGGTCGACCGATTGCAGGTTATGTTCACGCGCGTTGACGATGCGAATGACCTCAAGGTCGACGCCGCCGATGCGCAGCGAATGCTCGGCGGCCGCGCGCTTGGCGCGCATCAAGGTCTGCAGCGGCCGACCCTCTTCCGCTACATGGGCCACAGGGGCTACCTGGGTCGCCGGCCGGTCCATCACCAGCGCATAGTCGCGCATGGCTTTGGCCGTATGCGAAGTCGGATGTTCCCTGACCTGCTCGGGCGTGCCGCAGCAGATCAATTCGCCACCCGCTTCGCCGCCTTCGGGGCCCAGGTCGATCAGCCAATCGGCCGCGCGGATCACGTCGAGGTTATGTTCGATCACGATCAACGAATGCCCGACCGCGAGCAGCTTGCGCAGCGCCCGCATCAGCTTGGCGATGTCGTCGAAATGCAGACCGGTGGTCGGCTCGTCGAACATGAACAGCGTGCCCTTCTTGGCCAGCGCCTGGCGCGGCTTGGTTGCCGCTTCGGCCAGGAAACCCGCCAGCTTGAGCCGCTGCGCCTCGCCGCCCGACAAGGTCGGCACCGGTTGACCCAGCTTTACATATTCGAGCCCGACGTCGACGATCGGCTGCAGCTTGGCCAGCACCTCGCGATCGTCCTTGAACAGCCGCACCGCTTCGCTGACGGTCAGATCCAGCGTATCGGCAACGCTGAGTTCGCGGTCGGCCCGACTCAGCTTCACATCAAGGATCTCGGCACGGAAACGCCGGCCGTCGCAATCAGGGCACCGCAGATAGACATCGGACAGGAACTGCATCTCGACATGCTCGAAACCCGACCCACCGCAGCTCGGGCAGCGCCCGTCGCCGGCATTGAAGCTGAACATGCCGGCCGTATAGCTGCGCTCGGCCGACAGCGGCGCTGCGGCGAACAGCTTGCGCAACTCGTCGAATGCGCCGACATAGCTGGCCGGGTTCGAGCGCGCGGTCTTGCCGATGGGCGACTGGTCAACGAAAACCGAATCGGCCAGCCAATCAGCGCCGAGCAGGCTTTCATGAACGCCTGGCGACTCAGTGGCACGGCCGAAATGTCTTGCCAGCGCCGGATAGAGCAGGTCCTGCATCAAGGTGCTCTTGCCCGAGCCCGACACACCGGTCACCACCACCAGGCGCTGCAGCGGGAACTCGACCGTCAGGTTCTTCAGGTTATGTTCGGTCGCGCCGGTCAGGATCAGCCGCGGATTGCTCGCTTCGACTGCCCGCTTCAGGCCCATGCCGACATGCTTGCGCGCGCCCATGTAGGCACCGGTCAAGGTATCGGCCGCGCGGATCGAATCTGGCGTGCCGTCAAAAACGATCTGTCCGCCCCGCTCGCCCGGGCCGGGGCCCATGTCGATCAGCCGGTCGGCCGCCAGCATCACCGCCGGGTCATGTTCGACCACGACCAGCGTATTGCCGGCGTCGCGCAGGCGCTGCATCGCCTCGATGATGCGGTTCATGTCACGCGGATGCAGGCCGATGCTCGGCTCGTCGAGCACAAACAAGGTGTTGACCAGCGATGTGCCCAGCGCAGTTGTCAAGTTGATCCGCTGCACCTCGCCGCCGCTGAGCGTGCGGCTTTGCCGATCCAGCGTCAGATAGCCGATGCCGACATCGCAGAGGTATTTCAGCCGCTTGCGAATCTCGTCGAGCAGCAGTTTCAAGGCATCGTCGAGCAGGCTGCTCGGCAGCTGCAACTGGTCGGCAAAGCGGCGCAGCCTTTCGATCGGCAGCTGCATCAAATCATGCAGGGCCAGCCCCGGCAGCGCTTCGAGCTGGTCGCGGCTCCAGTCGACGCCGACCGGCAGGAAGCGCAGCGCCGGCGCCAAGGCTTCGTCAGCAAGCTCCTTGGCGCCGAGGCGCCAGAGCAGGGCTTCGGTCTTCAGCCTGGCGCCGCCACAGGCACCGCATGGCGTATAGCTGCGGTATTTGGACAAGAGCACGCGGATATGCATCTTGTACGATTTGCTCTCCAGATATTCGAAGAAGCGGTGCACGCCATACCATTGCTTGTTCCAGTTGCCGGCCCAGTTCGGCGAGCCCTTGATGACCCAATCGCGCTGCGCTTGCGAGAGCTGGTTCCAGGCCGTGTCGCGCGGAATGCCAGCGTCACCGGCGTAACGCAGCAGGTCCTCGTAGCTGTCTTTCCAGGCGGGCGTATGCAGGGTCTTGATCGCACCATTGCGCAGTGTCTTGCGCTCGTCGGGAATCACCAGCCCGAGGTCGACGCCGATCACGCGGCCGAAGCCGCGACAGGTTTCACAAGCGCCCATCGCCGAGTTGAACGAGAACAGCGGCGGCTGCGGATCGAAATAGCGCAGTTCGCTGTCGGGGCAATGCAGCCCGGTGGAATAGCGCCAGAGCTCACTCGCTTGGCCTTCTGCGGCGATCACATGAATGTTCAAACGCCCGCCGCCGCGCTTCAGGCAGAGCTCGATCGCCTCCATCACCCGCTGCTTGTCGGCGCCCTGGAGGCGCAGCCGGTCGGCGACGACATCGAGAATCTTGTTGGCCTTCGGGCCCGCACCGGCGCCCTCGCGTTCGGCATGGACCCGGGTGAAACCGCTGGCCGACAGCCATTGCTCGACCTCGGCCGGGCTGGTGTTGGCCGGCAGCTCGACCGGGAAAGTCAGCACCAGCCGCGGGTCGGCCGCCGCCGTTCGCTGCATCAGCTCCTGATAGATCGTCTGCGCGCTGTCATGCCGCACCGGTTGCGCGGTCTTCTTGTCGAACAACTGCGCGGCACGGGCGAACAGCAGCTTCAGATGGTCGTTCAGTTCGGTCATCGTGCCGACGGTCGAACGCGACGTGCGCACCGGGTTCGACTGGTCGATCGCGATCGCCGGCGGCACCCCGTCGACCCGGTCGACCGCAGGCCGGTCCATGCGATCAAGAAACTGCCGGGCATAGGCCGAAAAGGTCTCGACATAGCGCCGCTGGCCTTCGGCATACAAGGTGTCGAACACCAGGCTGGATTTACCAGAACCGCTGGGCCCGGTCACGACGGTCAGCTCGCCGGTGCGGATGTCCAGGTCAATGTTCTTGAGGTTGTGCTGACGTGCACCGCGGATGCGGATGGTGCCTTCGGACATGGATCTTGCCTGCTGCGGGACGGATCCGGCATTCTAGGGAAGATGGACGACCAGGATCGACCTGATCGGCAGATAACCTTTTAGGCAATTCCCTGCGCAAGCGGCATGGCTTGCCGAGGATCTGGACTTTCTCCTGCAGGCGGATTACTTCAGCGCCTGCTTGGCACCCTTCAGGGCTCGAGCAAAGGGGGTCAAGTTGCCATCAGATGGCAGGGCCTGCAGGCCGAGCAACTTCATCACCAGCGGATAGACGTCGACATTTTCGAACGGTGACAGGACCACCTGCGGCTCGAAGGCCGGACCGGAGGCAATGAAGAGTGCGTCCATTTCCGGCGCCAGATTGTCGTACCCATGCGTGCCGCCAATAGTGCGCTCGGCGCCCTTGGCGTTGGGGGCGATCACCCAGCCCAGTTCGGCCAGACAAAAGAAATTTGGCACGCGCGGATTCTTGCCGTAATGCAGACGCTGCGGAATATTCTCCTTGCGCCAGCATTGCATATGCTCGTGCGGCTTGAGAATGGCCTCGGCCAGAATGCCATCCTGGCCGGCTGCCGCTTGAATGCCCGCAAAGGGGCCGCTGGTCACCATGCGATAACTCCCCGCCGGTGCAATCAGGTCAAAGCGGATCGCTCGGGTGGATGAGATCGCCGCCATGCCATGGTCTGCCACGATGACAAGGTTGGCGTCGATATGCAGTTTTTCCAGGCCATGGAGCAATCGGCCGATGGCCGCATCCACGAGTTGCGCAGCTTCGGTCGTTTGCCTTGCATCCGGTCCGAATTCATGGCCGGCATGGTCGACATTGTCGAAATACAGGGTCAAAAAACCAGGCCGCTGTGCTGCCGGCCGATCCAGCCAACCCAGCAAGGTATCGACCCGATCATTGGCAGGCAATTTGCCATCGAAGACCGTCCATTCGCTGGGCCGAACACCCTGGATTGCCGCTTCTGATCCGGGCCAGAACATGGTCGCTGCACGAATGCCATTTTTCTCGGCGGTGACCCAGATTGGCTCGGCCTGATCCCACCAGCGTCGGTCAGTCACTGCCTCCGGATTGGAGAGATAAAAACGCACGCCCGGAATGGCGCTGTCTTCCATCGTGTTATCCACGATCCCGTGGCGGTCTGGCCGCAAACCGGTGACCAGCGTGTAGTGATTGGGAAAGGTCTTGGACGGGAACGAGGGGTGCATGGCTTCGGCACGCACGCCTTTGGCTGCCAGGGCATTCAGATTCGGCGTGACATTCCGGTTCAGATAGTCGGGCCGGAAACCATCAATCGACACCAAGATCAGCGGCGATTGACCATCCGCACTTGGGCTCTGAGCTTGAACGGTCGGTGCTACCAGCGTCGCTACAGCCAATGCCGCAGACAAAAATAGGCGGCAGAAATTATTCCGAAACCGGCTATTCACAGCGACTCCATGGCCATTTTCCCGACTCATCAGTAAAACCCCCGTAAATATTCCAACGCTAATTTTTGGCATTTCAAGGCTCCGGAGTTTTCAAAATCAAGGCGGCCGTCTAGAACCCGCCAATGCCCTTGCCTCGCAGCCCTAAAGCATGATGCCAGCCTTCGTTTGGACGGTGACGCATAGGAATTCAAGCGCTGCAACTAGGAGTATGACTGATCGGCACAGCAATCGAGCCGGGCAGGAACCCGCTTGAGTACCTCAGTAATGCGCCGCTTGGGATGCTCTGCATAACTCAACGCGAGTTGGTGCAGCGCGGATCGGGATGGGATGCAAGGCGCGTTTTGCAGCAAATAGCGCATGCTGTTGGCAATAAATGCAACGCCGCAGACCGCCCGAGGCAGCACTTGCACAAGCCGTGAGGGGTTATGCAGAGCATCCCTTGCTCTTGCCCGTTACCTGAACAGGGGAAAAAACCATGACACCACGCCAACGCCTGCGTAAGCTGATCAACGACCCCGCCTACACCATCATTCCTGGCGCCTACGACCCGCTGACTGCGCGGCTGGTTCAGGTCGCCGGCTTCGGGGCGGTGTACCGCACGGGCGGCGGCTTCTCACGCGCCCAGGGCTACCCGGACCTCGGTCTCCTGACCATGACCGAAAACATGGCTCCCATCAGCCGCACGGTCGACATCGTGGATATTCCAGTCATCGCCGATATGGACACCGGCTATGGCAACGCGCTGAACGTGGTGCGCGCGGTGCGCGAGTACGGGAAAGCGGGCGTCTCGGGCTTTCATCTGGAGGACCAGGTTGCACCCAAGAAGTGCGGCCACTACGAGGGCAAACAGATGATCACCACCGCCGAGATGACCGGCAAGATCAAGGCAGCGGTGGACACGCGCCGCGACGCCGACATGATCATCATTGCACGCACCGATGCACGTGCCACAGAAGGCTTCGAGGCCGCGGCTGAGCGCATGCAGTGGTACCTGGAGGCCGGCGCTGACGTGGCCTTCTTGGAGGCCCCTCAATCAGTGGCGGAACTCGGCCAGATTCCCAAGACTTTTGCAAAACCCTGCATGTGCAATATCTTCGAGGGTGGCAAAACCCCTGCGCTGCCTGCCAAACAACTGGAAGCGATGGGTTTCGCCTCCGGCATCTACCCCTCGCAGACACATCGCGCCGCCATCTTCGCTGCGCAGGAAGTGCTGGCCATGCTCAAGCACAAAGGCGACACCGCGGAGATGGAGCATCGCCTGGCGAGCGTCAGCGATCGCGAGCTTGCAGTGCAAACAGCGCGTTGGAACGAAATGGACCAGCGCTACGCCGGCAGCTGAAAGGCAATCGCAGGCAAGGTCCGGGCCAATACCCCCGGCGTCAGCATCGTTGTTGCCACCTCCTGGAACAGTCAGGGGACGCGCAATGGCCGCTGCCGCTCCGGTGCACGGAACATGGACTCGATCAACTCGACCTCATGGCGGAAAGCCTCGATGAACGGGGCGGATGCCGCTGGCGGGATCACCCCCCTGCGACTGACAACATAGAGATCGAGTTCCACGCTCGGCTTGACCAGGTCGGTCACCCTGACCTGGAACTGGCTGCATGCTGCTCGAACAAAGGATGGCAAGACAGCGCAACCCAACCCGGCTCCCACCATGCCGAGGATGGTGAGCATATTTTGGTAGGTCAGCCGCGCATCATCGTTTCGACCGATACGCTCCAGTTGCTCATCGACCAACTGCTGGACCGTGTTGCCGGCAGGCAGGCTAACCAATGCGCCCTCGCGCAGATCGGTCCATGGCATGGCGGTTTCCGGATCGCCACCCGGCGCCGACAACCCCGCCGAGGGCTGCACGCAAACCAACGAGAGCTGATGAATGGGCGAGAGCAGCAACCCCGCCGACGGCTGGAACAGAATGCCCAGACCAAGGTCTGCCGAACCGGACTCCACCATTTGCTGAACCACCGGTCGCTCTACATCGCGCACCTCGATCTGGATGGTCGGATGGCTGTCACGCAACTTGCCGATCACGCCGGGAAGGATGGTGGCGCACACCAAAGGCGTTGCTGCCACGCAGAGCTTGAGGTGCGATTGCTCTTCGTCGCGCGCCAGCCGCAAAGCCGCTTCCTCGATGTCATGCAACGCCCTCGTCACCACGGGTAGAAAGCGTTTGCCGGCGTCCGTCAGCCAGACTGCCCGGGTCGTCCGATCGAACAAGCGGTACCCGAGTTGCTCCTCCATCTCCTTGATCATGATGCTCAACCCAGCCTGGGTGATGCTGATCTCCTCTGCCGCGCGCGTGAAGCTGCTGAGGCGCGCCACTGACACAAAAGCCTGGAGTTGCCGAAGCGATATATTAATATTCATTTGATATGAATCTATAATATATCAAAAATTGACTTATGAGTTGACATCCTTTGGAATCAAGTCCCGGAGGAAATTGAATGTCAGAACCCAAGCCTATCGTCATCGCAGGGGCCGGCATCGGCGGTCTCACGCTCGGGCTGGCGCTCCTGCAGCGCGGAATCGCCGTGAGGATTCACGAACAGGCGCCTTCACTGAGCGATGTTGGAGCCGGCCTGCAATTCAGTGCCAACGGTACGCGCTGCCTGTTCTCGCTTGGTCTGGAGAACGCGTTGCAGCGCGTGGCTACCGCACCCGAGGGCAAGGAAGTCCGCCTCTGGAACACCGGACAACGCTGGAAGCTCTTCGACCTCGGCGCTGAATCCCGGACTGCTTTCGGCTTCCCCTACTTGATGATCCACCGCGGGGACTTGCATCGCATCTTGCTTGAAGCAGTGCGGCAGGCTGACCCCCAAGCTATCCGGGCTGGCAGCCGCTGTATCGGATTCACACAAAACGGCAACGGCGTCACTATCGATCTTGAAGACGGCTCCCAGGTGCATGGGGCGGCCTTGGTGGGTGCGGATGGTGTGCACTCGATTGTCCGGGGCCTCCTGTTCGGTCAAGAAGCGCCGCAGTTCACCGGCTGCCTGGCTTGGAGAGGACTGATCCAGGTGGATCAATTACCCAAGGGGTTCCTGCACCCTGTCGGTGTCAACTGGATTGGTCCGGGCGCCCACGTGGTCACCTATCCGCTGCGCGGCGGCCAGTTGATGAACTTCGTCGGCATCGTGGAGCGCGACGATTGGCAATTGGAATCCTGGACCGAACCCGGCAGCGCCGAAGAATGCGCGCGCGATTTCAAGGGCTGGCATGCGGACGTACACACGATGATCGAGCGGATCAAGCAGCCATACAAGTGGGCCTTGATGGGGCGGGAACCTCTCAACGCCTGGTCGCAGGATCGAGTGACCCTGCTCGGCGATGCGGCGCACCCCACACTGCCATTTCTGGCGCAGGGCGCCAATATGGCGATTGAGGACGGCATCGTCCTGGCCCGCTGCATCGAAGCCTTTGGCTCGAGTCTGCCCGAGGCCTTCAAGCGCTACGAAAACCTGCGCATCGAGCGAACCTCGCGCATCGTGCGTGGATCGGCTGAGAATGCGCGCCGCTTCCACAACCCCGCACTCGCGCAAGCCAGTTCAGCGCAACGCTATGTGGACGAAGAGTGGTCCGAGGCAAAAGTCCGCGCGCGCTACAACTGGCTGTTCGAGTACGACGCCCTCGGTGTACCCCTTGGCGCACCACAAACTAACGCCACCACATCACAGACCCCCTGAGAGGAAACAACGTGTCAGCCGTCCTACTGGAATACCCCGCCAAGCATGTCGCCCTGCTGCGTATCAATCGCCCCGACGCGCTCAACGCGCTCAACGCCGAGGTGAGGGAAATCATCAACACGACGTTGCCCATGCTCGATCAGGACCCCGAAATTCGTTGCGTGGTGCTGGCCGGCAGTGAAAAAGCCTTCGCCGCAGGCGCCGACATCAAGGAGCGGTCGACGATGAGCGCCGTCGACGTGATGAAGATGAGCACCACTCGGGGCATCGCAGCGTTCTCCAAGCCTCTGATCGCTGCGGTCAACGGTTTTGCCCTCGGGGGTGGCTGCGAATACGCGATGCAGTGCGACATCATCATCGCCAACGACAAGGCACGCTTCTCGCAACCGGAGGTCAAACTGGGTCTGGTGCCAGGTGCCGGCGGCACGCAGCGCCTGCCACGCGCCGTCGGCAAGTACAACGCGATGTATATGGTGCTCACCGGTCGACTGGTGAATGCCTCCGATGCACTGCGCATGGGCCTGGTGTGCGAAGTTGTCCTGGGCAACTGCGATGCACGCGCCATAGAAATCGCGATTGAAATTGCGGCCCTGCCGCCCTTGACCACTCGATTGATCAAGGAAGCCGTCAACGCCGGATCGGATATGTCGCTGGATGCCGCCTTGCGGCTCGAGACCAGGGCGCATCAATTGGCGTTCGCGACAGACGATGTCAGGGAAGGCATCGCCGCATTCATTGAAAAGAGACCCGGCCAGTTCTACGGTCGTTAAACAGGAGACCCACCATGCAACTCAATCGCCGCACCGCGCTCAAAGCCCTCACCTCGCTTGCCACCTTGCCCATGATCACGGCGCAGGCTGCCGGTTTTCCAACACGCCGGGTCACATTGCTGGTGGTTTTTCCTGCCGGAGGCCCAGGCGATCTGCTTGCTCGTCAGCTCGCACCCGCACTGAGCGAGAAGTGGAAGGTACCGGTGATCGTGGAGAACAAACCCGGCGGGGCCGGCTCGGTGGCCGCGTCCGCGGTGCTGAGGGAAGCGGCAGACGGTCACACCCTGCTGTGCACCTCCACCACACATATCCAGGCTTCGGCGCTGGGAATGAAGCTCGCCTACGACCCGATCGCGGATTTCGCCGCCATCACCCCCACAGCCATGGCACCACTGGTGCTCATGGTGCGCACGGATGGCCCGAAGACGCTGGATGAACTCGTCGCACGAGCAAAGTCCAGCCCGATGGCCTTCGCGTCCTTTGGCGCCGCATCGACCGCCCAGATTTACGGCGAAATCTTCAACAAAGTCGCGGACGTGAAGGTGACCAACGTGCCTTACCCGGGCGGTGCGCCGGCGGTGTCCGCCTTGCTGGGCGGGCACGTGGACGCCTCCTTCGTGGAAGCAACGCAGGCACTGGCGCAAATGCGCGGCGGCCGGTTGCGTCCGATTGCCGTGGCCGGCACCAAGCGCTACGCTGGCATGCCTGATGTCAAGACGTTCAAGGAACTCGGCATGAAAAGCTTCGAGTTGGTGGGATGGCACGGCGTGCTGGCCAAGAAAGGTACGCCGTCGAATATTGCCGATCAGATCGCCACCGATATTCGCGAGGTCTTGAACCAACCGGCCGTAAGCAGCTTTCTGGCCGGTATCGGCGTTGAGCCCTACAGCAGCACGCCGCAGGAGTGGGGTCCCCAATTGCACAAGGAACTTCAGGAATGGACGGAGTTGATCCGCCAGAGCGGCGTGACCAGCGCCCAGTGACCCAGCAAGGGAATCGTACGCAATGGGTTTCATCAGCTTTCCAGGACAAGCGCAGACGACAACTGTGTTCGAGGAACAAGTCAGCAAGGCGATGACCGGACTCAGCAGGCTGGGAGTTGGCCAGGCGGATGCGGTTCTACTGCTGCTTCGCAACGACTCGGCCTTCTTGCAGGCCGCAACCGCCATCTCGCGCTTGGGCGCCTCCCCGGTACCTTTGAACTGGCATTACACGACCGATGAACTGAAGCTCGTCATCAAGAACGCCGGCGCCCGACTCGCAATCGTTCATGACGACCTGGCACAGTTACATGCTCAGGCCTGGCACCCAGCACTGACATTGATCGGCGTGGACGCCGCCGATGTCAGCGTATTCGAGCCTGCGCTGCGCTGGTCCCGCCTGCTGGCCGACTGCCCTGCGTACGATGGCCAACGGGTTGCCCAGCGCGGTGCGCTGATCTACACATCGGGGACCACCAGTGCGCCTAAAGCCATCGACCGCGAGGCTCTATTGGGCGAGCGACTCTCTGCCATGATGGAGTCGCAGCGCCGGACCTACGGCTTCCGCTCAGGCATGCGCGCCCTGATCTGCGGCCCCCTTTATCACTCCATGTCGATGTCATATGCCAACACGGCGCTGGCGACCATGGGAGCAGACGGGGCCTTGTTCGTGGAAATTCGCTTCGACGCGCAACGCGTGCTCGAGTTGATCCAGACGCAGCACATCACGCACTTGCTGATGGTGCCAGTGATGTTCGTGCGACTGCTGCGATTGGATCAAAGCCGGCGGCGATCGTTCGATCTCAGCAGCATCGAATGCGTGACCCACTCCGCTGCGCCTTGCGCGCCTGACATCAAGCGCGCCATGATCGACTGGTGGGGACCGGTGTTGCAAGAGTTCTATGGCGCCAGCGAAACCGGCCCCGTCACCATGATCACCAGCCAGGAATACCTGCAGCGCCCTGGCTCGGTGGGCCGACCGTTGCCCGATTGCCGGGTGGCGGTGCTGGACGAATATGGCGAACCCTTGCCCGCGAGTCACACTGGCGAGATCGCTGTGCGTAACGAAAACTACCCTGACTTCACTTACCGAAACCTCCCCGCGGAACGGGCTGCTCTCGACCGGGATGGTCTTATCGCCACCGGTGATATTGGCCAACTCGATCCGGCCGGCTACCTGTTTTTACTCGACCGCAAGAAGGACATGGTCATCACCGGCGGCGTGAATGTGTACCCATCGGAGATCGAAGCCATCCTGCTCAACAACACCGCAGTGCGCGACTGCGCCGTTTTCGGCATTCCTGACGCCGAATACGGTGAATCGCTGGCGGCTCACATTGAACCAGTGCCAGGGGCGGCACTGGACGAGCGCTCGGTGATTGAGTTCCTGAGGGCTCGGTTGCCCTCGTTCAAGGTCCCCAAGCTGGTCCGATTCGGAAGTTTGCCGCGTGATGACAACGGCAAGATCGCCAAGCGATCCATCGCGGACGCCTACTGGGAGGGCGCCGGCCGGCGCATCTGAACCATGAAGATATTGTCAGACCGATCGATCGCCATCATCGGCTTTGGCGAGGTACCCAACGTCAAGTCATCTATGGCCAATGCGCTCGATCTTGCAGCTTATGCGGCGCGCGAAGCGCTGGATTCGTGCGGGCTCGACCTGGCGGACATCGACGGCGTGACCACGCACACCCCACTGTCCGAGGCTGGCGATCCATTCTGGTCCAACCTGCTGGTGGAGACTCTGGGGCTTTCCTGCCACTGGCTGCAATCGTCCGACCTGGGTGGCACCATCGCCATTTCCAACCTCAGCCGCGCGGCGGCGGCCATCCATGCAGGCCAATGCGAGACCGTGCTGTGCTTGTGCGCAGACGCGCCGTCAACCCAGTACCTGGGTCGACAAGGCGGTCACCGCGAGTCGCTGGCTGACCCGATGGGATGGGCCGGCCCCATCACTGGCTTCGGTTTGCTGGCCAGCGCCTATGCGGCGCGTTTTGGCTGGCCGGCAGAGGCCTTGGCCAAAATCGCAGTGACCTCTCGCGCCAATGCTATGGCCAATCCGAACGTCTGCAGCGCCTTCCGCAAGCCCTTATCCACCGAAGACTACTTCGCCTCGCGCATGATTTCCGATCCCCTGCGCCTGCTTGACTGTGTAATGCGCTGTGACGGCGCCAACGCGGTGATCGTGACCACGACCGATAGAGCCAGAGCTTTGGGACTCAAGCGCTGGGTCCACCCCATCGCGTACCGGGAAATCACCAACCCCGACCCGCAACAGCGATCGACCGATCTCCTCGAGTCCGGTTTTTCGCAAATCGGCCCGAAGGTATTCAATGACGCCGGTCTGGCGCCTTCCGACATCGACGTCCTGCAACTCTATGACGACTTCACTTTCGCTGTGCTGTTGCAACTCGAGGAACTCGGCTTCTGCCCGCGAGGTCAAGGCGCACGGTTCATCGAGCGTCGCGATCTCTCAGCAGGGGGTAACCTTCCCTTGAATACAGGTGGCGGGCAACTTTCTGCAGGTCAATGCGGGCTCGCAGGCGGCGGCATTGGATTGGTGGAAGCCGTCCGGCAACTGATGGACCAGGCTCATGGCAGGCAGGTGGCCGGCGCCAGCACCGCGCTGGTGTCTGGTCTAGGCGTTTTGCCTTATGCCGGCAACTGGGGCACCAGTGCCGCCCTGATCCTGGAGACAGCCCATGCGTGAACCGATCCGGCCCCAGGCGATCACTGAATTCCTTTCAGGCTTGCAAGAAGGCTCGCTGCGCTTGCAGGTGGGAAGCATCAGTGGTCAAGCACAGTTTTACCCCCGCGCCCTCAATCTGGGCAGCGTGGCCGAATCCGTCTACACAACGACTGCCACGGGTCAAGGCACGCTGATGGCCTGCACCGTGGTGCGTTCAGGCGCCGATCTACCCCGTCCCGTCCCATACTGGTTCGCCATGATTCGTCTGGAAGAGGGCCCTCGCATACTCGGGATCCTCGAAGGCGATCCCGCAACTACGCCGCCCCGCATCGGCTGTAGCGTCCTCCTGCAGCACCACCCTGGCGAGCTACCGCCATTGACCTTCCGTCTCGCCGATGGCGAGCAACAAGCTTGACTTGAATTCAACTTCGCCGTGCCGCCCGAAGCGCCGGTGCAGACGAAGGCATAGCGGTTCGACCCAAGCGCCAAAGCGGCCAGGCTTCCAACCAAGACTTGCCTGGATCGCCGGCCCGCAATTCCCCATGGCATCATCCGGGTCCTTGGCCCAAGGGAATGCAATGAATGCAGATGACTTTTCGCAATTGATGCGCGCGCATCGTTCTGTCCGTGCCTACAGTGACCAAGCGGTGGACGGGGCGCTGATCGACCGCGTACTCACCGAAGCCCTGCAGGGTTCGTCCTCCAGCGGCAACCTGAACCTGGTCTCCGTCATCAAGACCGCAGATGTCGAGCGCAAGGCCAGGTTGTGCGACCTGCATTTCGGTCAGCCGATGGTGCTGCAGGCGCCGCTGGTGCTGACGTTTTGCGCCGACAGCCATCGAACCAGGCAATGGCTGGCGCAGCGCGATGCGCGGCCGGGTTTTGCCGATTTCATCAGCTGGCATGTGTCGTCGTTCGATGCCATCATCCTGGCCCAAACCACCGCGCTGGCGTTGGAAAGCCATGGCTTGGGCATCTGCTACATGGGGACAACGCTGCATTCGATGGGCGCCATCGCCGATTACCTGGAATGCCCGGAAAACTGCCTGCCCGTGACCAGCATGGTGGTGGGCTGGCCGGCCGAAGCGCCTGCGCAGCGCGACCGTCTGCCGCCGGCGGCCTGGATCCACTCAGAGCGCTACCAGCGGCCGGATGCCAGCGACATCGATAATCATTTTTCCGAACGTGAGCGCCGCGGCCGCCAGCGTTACCTTGCCATGGGGCCGGCGATGGAACAGCAATGGCGGGAGCATGGCATCAGCTCGCTGGCGCAGTACTACACCAGCAAGATCAAGTACGACCCCGACCAGTTCGCCCTTGATTCGGCCGCGCTGGAAGCCCTGCTG
>CAIJIT010000306.1 GCA_903820745.1 uncultured Burkholderiales bacterium | reverse complement strand
TGGACCTGCTGGGGGTGTGAGGGTTTGCATGATCGTGATGTGAACGCTGCTCGCAATATCCTGTCAAAGTTCAGAGCCGGCTGCGGACATGCAGCCCCTGTAGAGGGAATCCCCGCCCTTTAGGGCGGGGAGGATGTCAAAGGGTTGATAGATCTGGCGTCGATCCGACGCCTGCTGCATATTTCCAAGGATGACGGCATGATCGCGATTGTCACGATCGGCGTCACTTTGTTGAGCGCGTCCCATCTGCATTGGGGGGTATTCGCCGGCATCGGACTGGCGCTGGTGTCGTTCCTCTACCGCAGAACCCACCCGCGCGTGATCGAGGTCGGGCATCATGAAGACGGTACGTTGCGCGACCGAAACCGGTTTGGACTGGCCGCGATTGCGGATGACATGCTGGCGGTCAGAATCGACTCACCGCTGAACTTCCTGACCGGGTCGCTGGTCGAGCGTTTTATCGTCGATCATTGCCGCAGGAACAAGCATGTCAAACGGGTGCTGATCTGCGCAGCTTCAGTCAATGACATCGATTACAGCGGAATAGAGACGCTGTTCGCTTTGCAAGCGGCTTTGCAGCGCGACGGCATCGTACTGCAACTGAGCGCGGTCAAGAAGCAGGTCCGGGATGTGATGGAGCGAGCCGGCTTTATTTCGCACTTGGGCCAGGAGAACTTTTTCCTGACCGATGCGCAAGCGATAGCTGCAGTCCGCCGCGGCAGCCCATAGGGCGCTTATGCGGTAGTTTGGAGCCGGCCAGGTGCTGGGCATCCGGCCGCTTTGTTGCGAATGTCGATGAAACCGCAAATCCGCCGGATTATTTCTTGGCGGCGGGCGCTGGCGGCGGCGCTGCTGCCGGCGCTGCAGTATCTGCGTTCCAGGTATCGCGGATGTACTGCCACTTGCCATCTTTCTTGCGCGACACCGACAGGAACTTGCCGGCCTCGACCACGGCACCCTTGATGGTGGCCGTATATTTTCCAGACTGCCAACCCATATTGCCGGAAACGCCCACTTCAGTCTTCGGGTCGATCACAAAAACGACGCCGGCTGCCTTGGATTCGGCAACATCCTTGGTAAAAAAGGCCGTGATCGCGGCCTTGCCGCGTGCGCCAGGCACGCCAGGGGCCAATAGCAATGCGTCGTCTGTATATTGGGCTGCGACACCTTTGGCATCGCCGCCGTTGTAGGCCTTGGCCCAGGCCATCGTCTGGGCCCGGATCGCAGCCTCATCTTCCGGGTTCGCTTGAGCAAAGCCTGCCAATCCGATCAGCATGGCAAGCAACCAAAGTCCTTTTTTCTGTCGCGTCATTTGTTTTCCCCTTGTTGAAGTGAATAGGCCGCAGCCGATACCGGCAGCATATATAGCGTAACTAGAAAATTTATAAAATAAGCATCAAGTTGATATTTTTTAATCAACGGAATAATCGGTATGTAGTTAAAAAAAGTAGAAATTATTTTCTTTGAAGCGGGTTTCAGGTGGCTTTAGCCGCAGCATTTGGTCCAGCGTTGCATCAGGCAGCCCTGACCTGGCATCTTCATGCACTGTTTGGTGACCGGTCAGCGTCTGGCCTTCGTCTCGTTCAGGCCGGCTGAGGATTCGCCGCCTTGCAGGCTGCCGTGGTGGCCACAAGCCTTGGCCTTTGCATCCCCGTGGCCCCCCGGTAAAGGCCGCTTGCAGCTCCGAATTTGACCGCTACACGAGTCCGCATTAGGGGGCGGTTTGTGCGATTTCACGGTGACTCGGTTGGCGGTTGATGCAAGTCAAGTTGAGATATTGGGCCTCGGCATAAATTGCCCTTCAGCGGTAGGGGTTTTAGTCCCATCTACTGCATCCCAAGTAGAACAAATGATAGGCGCAGTAAAACGCGCAAAAATGATGAAAAAACCAATCTCAAGTCTGTGGATATTGCGCATTTTGATGGTGCTGGGCGCTTCGGCACTATCGCATAGCGCGCTGGCAGTTGACGAAGCTGCGGCTTTGCAGGTAGCTAGGCAGAACAACTGCTTCAACTGCCATGCAGTCAGCAAGGAAAAAGATGGACCTCCCTACAAGGCTGTAGCGGCCAAGTACAAGGACAAGCCGGGCGCTGAAGCGCGCCTGATGCAGCACCTGACGACAGGTGAAAAAGCCAAGTTTGCCGATGGCCATGAAGAGCAACACAAGATCGTCAAGACCAAGGACGAGGCAGAGTTGAAGAATTTGGTGGCCTGGATTCTCTCGCGCTAGTCAACCTGGCGGCGCCCGGCTGAGACCCGGTCGATCTGCCAACCCTCAGGAGAAGCATATGAATCGGATGATGCATAAAGGCATCGGGCTTGCGTTCGCCCTTTGCTTGTTGGTCGGCCTGATGCCGGCCCGGGCCGCTGATGCGGCGAGCGCTCAAAGCCAGGCGGCGCAAGCGCTCAAGCAGGACGCGACTTGTACACGTTGCCATGACGAAGAATCCGCCAAGCCGATTCTTCAGATGTATCAGACCAGGCATGGCGTGAGGGCTGATGCCCGCACGCCGACCTGCCAGTCCTGCCACGGCAAGAGCGAAAAGCATCTGGCCGGCGCGGGCAACGACGCCCAAGGCAGTCGGCCTTCGCCGGACATCGTTTTCAAGACCGGACAGAAAGGCGGGAAAGTGACGCCCGCAGCTGAGCAGAGCGAAAGCTGTCTGGCCTGCCACAAGGAAGGCAAGCGCTCCCATTGGGACGGCAGCCAGCACCAGTCGCAGGATGTGGCCTGTTCTTCATGCCACAACGTCCATGTGAAAGCTGACCGGGTCTTGAGCAAAGCCACTCAAGCTGAAGTTTGCTTCAGCTGCCACAAGACTGAACGGGCCCAGACACACCGCAATTCAACCCATCCGCTGGATGCCGGCAAGATGGCCTGCAGCGATTGCCACAACCCGCATGGATCAGTCGGGCCCAAGCTGTTGGTTAAGGCATCGGTCAATGAAACCTGCTACACCTGCCATGCCGAAAAGCGCGGCCCGTTCCTGTGGGAACACAGCCCCGTCGCTGACGACTGCACGAATTGCCATACGCCCCACGGTTCTGTCAGCAACAACTTGCTGAAGGCCAGGCCACCTTTCTTGTGCCAGGAATGTCACCAGGATCATGGATCGTCACTGAAGAGTGGTAACTCAGTTCCCGCTGCTGCTGGCAGTCCTGCTGCCGGGTTGAATTCAGCTGCGGCCCTGAACGGCAAGTATCTGACAGTGCAAGGCAATGGCCGGGCCTGCCTGAACTGTCACGTCATGGTGCATGGATCGAACAGTCCGAATGGCGCCAAGTTCAATCGTTGAAGGATCGAACGGAGTAATAAATCATGAGTAGAACAATTCAACAGGTAAGTCTCAGGCCGTTGGTTATCGCGGTCCATATCGCCCTCCTTGGGCTGGCTTCGGCGGCTGCTGCGGCTGAAAACACGGTCGAAGAGTTGACCAAGCCGGTCAGCACGGTGGAAATCGGAGCTGTCGGGGTCAGCAGCAGTTCGGCCAAGTTCGGTGAATACAACGGGCTGAACAAGTCTGGCACCTTGCCATTGGCGGGCTTTGACATCCGCGGTGGCGGGGCCTATGACAGCGACAGCGCCTTGCGCTTGCGTCTCACCGGCAAGGACCTGGGGCTCGATACCCGCAGCCTGGGCGGCGAGGTCGGCGAGCAGGGCCGCTTCAGGCTGAGCTTCGGCTACGACTCGCTGGTCAAGAACCGTTCCGACAGTTACCAGACCTTCTATCAAGGTGCGGGTTCCAACGCCTTGGCCTTGCCGTCCAACTGGGCTACCAAGCAGAACAACTGTGTGGTCAGCGCTACGTCGACCGGGCCTGTAGCTGTGGCCGGAGGCACTGCGGGTTGCGGTAACTACTACATCAACCAGGCAACGAACAATGCCACGACCGCAACGCCGGTCGGCAATGCGCTGGCCTTGACGGCCGCCGAACTGAGTGACTTTTACACCTACAAGCTGGCAACCAAGCGCGAAAAATATGATGTCGGTGCGAGCTATGTGATGGACTCCAAGTGGAGCGTCTCGGCCAGCACCAGGCATGAATTGAAGAACGGCGCCCAAGCCATCGGTCTGCCCTTCGTGACGACCAATGCGCAAGTCACGATTGCCAACCCGATCAGCTATGTCACCGACCAGGCGAATCTGGCGATCAGCTTCAAGGATGGCAAGGCCTACGGTGAGCTGGCTTATTACTTGTCGAACTTCCACGACAACATCAGCAGCGTGTTGGTCGAGAACCCGTATTTCAGCAACACCACGCCGAGCGTCGCCGCCACCACCGGCATCGTGACCTTCCCGTTCCCGGCTGAGGCCAGGATCGGCACGATGCCCGACAACAAGTTCCAGCAGTACACGTTGAATGGTGGCTATAACTTTTCCCCTGCGGTGAAGTTTTCGGGCAATCTTTCCAGCGGCCGCGGTACGCAAAACCAGAGCTATATGCCGCCAGGCACGGGTGCCTGGGAGACTGCGCCAGCTGGCGCTTTGCCGCAGAACTCGCTCAATGGTGTGGTCAAGTACAGCAGCGCGCTGTTCAAGCTGACGCTCAAGCCGATGCGTGATCTGCAGGTCGTGGCAGCCTACAAGTTTGACGAACGTGACAACCAGACCGCGTCGAATCTGTACAACTTCCGCGACACTGATCAGCAGACCACGACGGTGACCGGAGCAGCCAACGGTTCGATCGTGTTGCCCAACGGTCTGGTCGGCCCGACGGTGCTCGGCGGCATGTCGACCAATTCGAGCTTGTGGAACCTGCCCTACAGCAAGAAGGTCAGCCAGGGCAATCTCGACCTGGACTACCGTCTGGCGCGTGGTCAAGCGGTGAAACTGGCGCTTGAGTCGCAAAAACTCAGTCGCTGGTGCAACACGCCCAATGCGCCGGCTACGTCGGTCAACTTCTGCATCAACTCGCTGGGCTCGTCGGAAAAAACGGCGCGCCTCGACTATCGCAACAACATGCTGGAAACGCTCTCGGGCAGGATCAGCGTTGCCCATAGTTCGCGTAGCGCAGACAGCTACAACACCGATGTGGCCGAATTCGCCCAGGACATCCTGACGCGTTTCAACATGACCGACCGCACAAGGAACCGGGTCAGGGCTTCATTGAACTGGGCACCCACCGATTCGCTGGACTTCGGCTTGAATGTCGGTGTGACCAAGGACGATTACGTCCTTGGCCGCAATCCGCTGGATACCGCGCCGGCGACGCTGCCGGCCGGTAGTTCAGGTTTGACCCAGTTCCTGGGTGTGCAGTCGTCGAAGACGCAAAGCGTCTCGCTGGATGCGGGTTACCGCGCCAGCGATACCCTGAACTTCAACGCTTACTTCACCAAGGAAGACATCAATCAGTTGCTGAAGGCCAATGGTGGCACCAGCTATGCGGCGGCATCGTCGACGGTGACACCGCCTGACTGGACGGCCGATATGGTTGACCAGGTCCGCACCTTCGGGCTCGGTGTCAAGGCGACTGAGTTGTATGGGGGCAAGGTCGAGCTGATCGGCGACTTCGTCCGGGTCCGCGCGTCCAACCCCTACGGCTTGAGCGCTTCGACACAATATGCGTTCAGCACTTCGGCCACGGCGCCGACTGCAACGATGACGGCTGCAGCTTATGCCGCCGGCATCAGCATGCCACCGACCTATGCCGATTCCGACACGCTCAAGTTTGGCTTGAAATACGAGTTGACCAAGACCTCGGCGATCCGGCTGTCCTATGTCTACCAGAAGCTCGCCAGTGCTGATCCGATTCTTTACAACGGCTTGCAGGCAGGTGCTGCAACTGCACAGGTAGCGGGCAGCGCAACGGCCAAGGTCAATGGCACGGCGGTGACGATCAACAACGTCTACGCGGTGTCGGCCCTGATGCCGACCAACGAGCAAGCGCCCAACTACAGCATCACGGCCATTGGCATTGCCTATATCTACAGCTTCCGCTGATCCGGTCCGGCTCATGGTGTGTTGCACATCATGGCTGGCTGAACAAGCATCTGCCTCCCGGACCTTCAGGTTAGGGCGGCTGTTTTCTTCATTGGAGTGAAAATTGCACAAGCAAAAAAAAGGTTGGATCGCACGCTCCTGGGCTGGCCTGAGGCAGCCTTCGGTTAAATATTCATTATTGACCCTGCTGGTGGTCGGTTTTTTCAGTGGGATCATCTTCTGGGGTGCTTTCAATACCGGCATGGAAGCCACCAACACGATGCCTTTTTGCATCAGCTGCCATGAAATGCGCGACACCGTCTATGTCGAGTACAAGGAGTCGGTCCATTACAAGAACCGTTCGGGTGTGCGCGCGATCTGCTCCGATTGCCATGTGCCCAAGGACTGGACCCACAAGCTGATCCGCAAGTCCAAAGCCAGCTTCGAGGTCTGGGGCAAGTTGATGGGGCATATCGACACGATGGAGAAGTTCGAAGCCAAGCGGATGGAACTGGCGACCAACGAATGGGAACGGATGAAAGCTTCGAATTCAGCCGAATGCCGCAATTGCCACAACTTTGAAGCGATGAGCGGTCAGGCGCAGAAGCAGACGATCTACAAGAAGCATATGGCGGCGAAACTTGAAGGCAAGACCTGTATCGATTGCCATAAAGGCATCGCGCACCATCTGCCCAAGGAATACAGCAACCCTGAAGACGAAGATTGACATCCTCCCCGCCCTAAAGGGCGGGGATTCCCTCTACAGGGGCTGCATGTCCGCAGCCGGCTCTGAACTTTGACAGGATATTGCGAGCAGCGTTCACATCACGATCATGCAAACTCTCACAGCCCCAAGCAGGTCCATTGCCTTATTGCAAGACCTTCGAGACCTTTGGGTCCCCCGACCCAACCACAGTCGGAACAGGTCTGCGTGGAAAAATTCTCACTCACTTCTCCAAACCATGCGCCATGCCTAACGGCCTTGTACGCGAGCTTGGTTCGGAAGGAGGACCCGCCAGCGTCCAAAACGCTTTTCGCCATGCTGGTTTTGGCGAGTTTTGCGGCCCAGACGTTGCCGACCGCGATGGAGTCGGTGTG
>CAIJIT010000305.1 GCA_903820745.1 uncultured Burkholderiales bacterium | reverse complement strand
GATTGGATTGGCCATGAGGCCGCATCATCACATGCCACAGCAGTCTTTGCAGACCGAAACCGGGGTGGAAGGTCAGAGTGGCAATTCGGTGTAATAGCGCCCGCCATGGAAGATCAGCGGCATCGCCCCCTCGCGGCGGCTGCAGCTTTCGACCTCGCCCACAAAGATGACATGGTCGCCCTCCTCGTACTGGCTGCGGTTGGCGCATTCGAACACCGCAGCTACGCCGTCAAGCACCGGCGCACCGCCCGCGCCCTCACGCCAGCTGACGCCGGCAAAGCGGTCGATGTCGCGGGTGGCAAAACGCTGCGCCAGCGCCATCTGGTCAGCTGCCAGGATGTTGATCGCGTAATGCGAGCCCTGGCTGAAAACCGGCATCGTGCCGGCCTTTTGCGACAGGCTCCAGAGCACCAGCGGCGGCGCCAACGAGACCGAATTGAACGAATTGGCCGTCAATCCGACCAGGCTGCCATCCTGCCCACGCGCGGTGACGATCGTCACGCCGGTGGCAAACATGCCCAGAGCGGCACGAAATTGCATTGCATCGGCCGGGGCCGGCTTGATATTTGAGAGGGTTGTCGCCATCTCCGGATTGTCCGTGATCCTCGACCTATGCATCAAAATAGGGTCACGCAGCGACCTTTCACGCACCCACCATGGACTTCAACCCCGCCGCCAACCCCGACCTGCCCAGCGCACCTTGCCATGGCTTGGGTCAGGCTTGTGTCTGCAGCAAACCTGCTGGCAAGATGAACTCGCGCCGGCTCTTTACCAGCTTGCTCGGTGCGGCGGCGCTGAGCCCGGTGTGGGCGCGCGAAGGCGTCGAAGTCGGCGCCACCAGCCGCATGGCCAATCTGGTGCCGGCCGAACAGGTCGAAAACGCCGGCGCTCAGCAATATCAGCAGATGATGCGCGAGGCGGCACAGGCCCATGCCTTGGCACCGGCCTCGCATCCGCAACTGCAGCGGCTGCGCGCGATTGCCAAGCGCATCGTCCCCTTGGCCATGCCCTGGAATTTGCGCGCCCAGCAATGGCATTGGGAGGTCAACCTGATCGCCAGCCCGCAGCTGAATGCCTTTTGCATGCCCGGCGGCAAGATCGCCTTTTATTACGGCATCCTGGAAAAACTCAAGCTCAGCGACGCCGAGGTGGCGACGATCATGGGCCATGAAGTCGCCCATGCGCTGCGTGAGCATGCGCGCGAGCGGATGGGCAAGACCGCGGCAACGCGCATCGGCGCCAGCGTTTTATCAAGCGTACTCGGACTCGGCAATCTCGGCGATATGGCGCTGCAGATGGGCAGCCAATTGCTGAGTCTGACCTTCAGCCGAGAGGACGAAAGCGAGGCCGATCTGGTCGGCATGGAGTTGGCGGCTCGCGCTGGCTACGACCCTGCTGCGGGCGTCAGCCTGTGGCAAAAGATGGGTGCGATGTCGAAGGGCGCGCCGCCGCAGTGGCTGTCAACCCATCCCGCCGGGCCGACAAGAATTCGCGACATCCAGGCCAGTCTGCCCAAAGTCGCCGGCCTCTATGCCCGCGCCGACAAGCCTGCGCAGCGCTTCGACATCGCGCCAGCCTTGCAAAAGCGCTGATCCCTGAAGCTTCAGCGTCGCGCTTTCAACTGCTCGGCCGCCTTCAGCATCGTTTCGACATGACCATCGGCGCTCAGGCTGGCATAGACCGCAGCGATTTTGCCGTCCGGCGAAATCAGGTAGGAAATCCGGTCCGCCATGCCCGGCAGCAAGCGCAGCGCAGCGTCATAGCGCTGCATCACCTTGGCACCTGCGTCAGCCGCCACGGCGAACTTGTTGCGGCAGGCCTCGACTGAAAACTTCTTCAGCGTTTCGATGTCATCATTGGAAATGCCGATCACGGTGGCGCCAAGCGCCTTGAACTGGTCGGTCGCCTCGGCGAACTGATGGGCTTCAATCGTGCAGCCCTTGGTGAAAGCTTTCGGATAGAAGTACAGCACCACCGGACCCTGCTTGAGGGTGTCGGCCAGGCTGAACTTGAACGGTTGGCCGCCAACTGCCGCTTCGGCGCTGAAATCAGGCGCAGGCGCGCCAACACTCAAAGCCGCCAAAGCCGACTCAGCGGCCAAGACCAGCGCACAAAAAACCATCGAGATCTTCAACTTCATATGAGCCTCATCAAGTCGTTATGGCCTCATCATGGCAGAAAACCGCCTTGTTCGTGCAAGCCCGACTTTCAAGACCAGTCGAATACCACTATAGTCAGCGACACACTCTGCAAGCTTCCAATGCTCAAGACCGAGACGCCCAGCCAGTCGCACCAGGATCTGGATCTCTACCCGCTCGATCAGCTGGTATGCGCCTTCATCGATGACCAGACCGCGGCGGTCGATGCCTTGCGCGCCGCCGCGCCGAAACTGGCGCTGGCGGTCGGCGCAGCGCTACCGCGGATGCTGACCGGCGGCCGCCTGATCTATGCCGGAGCCGGCACCTCCGGTCGCCTCGGCGTGCTCGACAGCGTTGAGCTTTACCCCACCTTTTCATGGCCGCGCGAACGCGCTTTGGCGATCCTGGCCGGCGGGCCGGCGGCGATGTTCGTCGCGGTCGAAGGCGCTGAAGACGATGCGGTTCAAGGCGCGACCGACCTGCTGGCGCTGCAACCCGGCGTCAACGATGTCGTGCTGCTGCTGGCCGCTTCGGGCGCAACGCCCTATGTGCTGGGCGCGCTGCAGGCAGCGCGCAAGGCCGGCGCGCTGACGATCGGTTTTGCCAATAACCCGGATGCGCCGCTGACCGAACAGGCCGAGATCGGCATCCTGCTCGACACCGGCGCCGAAGTGATCTCGGGCAGTACCCGGTTGAAAGCCGGCAGCGCACAGAAGATGGCGCTGAACAGCTTTTCCAGCGCCTTGATGGTCAGGCTGAACAAGGTCTACGGCAATTTGATGGTCGACCTGAAACCAACCAATGCCAAACTGGTGCGGCGCGCGCTGGCGCTGACGCTGGCAGCCACCGGTGCCGACCCGGACAAGGCGGCGGCCGTCTTGCAAGACTGCGGTTTGCATGTCAAGGTCGCGATCGTGGCTTTGCGCAAGAACTTCAACGTCTCACAGGCGCGCAGCGCGCTCGACGCCGCCGGCGGCAGCGTGCGCCAGGCGCTGAACGGAAGCTGAAGATGGCGCCCGCGCCGACCAATGCCAGCCTCTGGAGCTGGATTCCGACGCTCTATTTCGGCCAGGGCCTCCCCTATGTGGTGGTGATGACGCTGTCGGTGATCATGTACAAGAACCTCGGCATCTCCAACACCGAGATCGCGCT
>CAIJIT010000304.1 GCA_903820745.1 uncultured Burkholderiales bacterium | reverse complement strand
TTCGCCCATTGCTGACGACGCGCCTTGCGGGGCGGACAAGACGTGTCAGGTGGGGCTGTGTAAGTAGGTGATGTCTGGGCGTAACTTCTGGAGAAATCCAGCATGACCGGCCTTGACCCCATAGGCATCGGGAAAAGCGCGGAATAGGTGCTCAGGTCGCTCTCCCCCTCATCCCCGGGGCCTGACCCCCGAGGATCGCCAGAGGCACAACTCCCCGGATTTGTGCCGCTTGGAATGGTCGAATCGAGTCCGATCGTGATGGGATGGGTGAGGCCCGGTGAGTCGAAGGTCTCGCCGGCTGGAATGACAGACCATCGCGCAAATTGAGGCGTGAACGGCGAGACATGCCAAAGGTGACCGGCTAGTACCTCCCCGCGGTGCTTTCGAATGGTTGGTATGGCGGGCCGCCGGACCCACGACTTGGTTTCCGTTGGGACCGATTCCGACCCATCTCGGATATTCGGGCCATCGCCGATCAAACACCGCGCTGGTCGCGGGGGTTACCTGTCCCGACGGGTCGCCGTCCCCAATCGGCTTAGGGAAGGTGTCAAGGGTTGCCCTTGGGGTGCCGGGCTTCCAGCGACTTTTGCATGACTGCCTGAGGATATACCGGCACTCGGTTGTAGATCGGCTATTTTGTCCCGTCCTGCTTGATGAGCCGGAGAGAATAGGCCATTATGGGAAATGGCTTGCGGGCAGATTTGTTATCGCCAATGGCGATATATGATAACGATGCCAGGGGGTGCTGCTCCCAGGTGACGACAGTTATGCGCGGACTATGACGTTCGATGGATTATCCATGGCGTCGCATAGGAGTGCCCGCAAGCCCCATTTCCAATAAGAGCCCTGATTTGTGTCCAAGTTGCAGACGCTTCGAGATGCGAAGAAACTTGAAGATGTTGCCAAGATGCTCGGATTTACGCCGAGTGGGCTCTCATACATCCTCTACAAGCTTCCGGACTCGAAGAAATATACATCGTTCGAGATCCCGAAGCGGAATGGCGGCAAGCGCCAGATAAAGGCGCCGGAGTCCAGCCTATCGCTCCTACAGCGGCGGCTGGCGACCCTTCTGAACGAGTGCCTCGAGGAACTAAGGGAGGCGACGCCGCCGCGGCGGCCACTGGCCCATGGCTTCGAGAAGGGCCGTTCCATCATCACCAATGCGCATCTGCACAAGCGCCGCCGCTACGTATTCAATCTCGACCTGGCAGACTTCTTCCCGTCGATCAACTTCGGCCGTGTCCGGGGCTTCTTCCTCAAGGACAAACATTTCTCGTTGCAGCCGCCGGTCGCAACGGTACTGACTCAGATTGCATGCTTTGAGAACGAGCTGCCGCAGGGCAGCCCGTGCTCGCCGGTCATCTCGAACCTCATAGGACATGTGCTGGATGGGCGGCTCGCCCGCTTCGCGAAAACGCACAAATGCACGTATTCGAGATACGCCGACGACATTACGTTCTCGACGAGCCGCAAGGATTTCCCGCGGGAGATCGGGGTGCCTGTGTCAGGCGCCGCATGGCAGGTTGGTGACGAGCTTCGCGCCCGGATCAAGGACGCAGGCTTCGAGGTCAACGACAAGAAGACGCGGATGCAGTTTCGCCTCTCACGTCAGGTCACGACCGGCCTCATGGTCAACGAGAAGGTCAACATCCGGCAGGAGTATCTTCGAGCGGCCCGCCACATGTGCGATGCACTGTTCAAGACTGGCAGCTATTACCGGATGATTCCCGCTATGCTTTCAGGTGGTGCGGGCGGGGAACCCCCGGTCAAGGAAGTGATCACCAGCCTCAACCCGCTCGGCGGCACGCTTGCGCATATCTATCAGGTCAAGAATGGCGCCGATCTGCGCGATGACGATCTGAAGAAAACCAAGCCTACAGCAACCCGGTCGCTATATTTCCGTTTCTTGTTCTACAAGAACTTCGTTGCGCACACCATGCCTCTGATCGTTCCGGAGGGGAAGACCGATTCAGTCTATCTCCGCGCCGCCATCCAATATCTGACGGCCTATCATCCGCGTCTCGGCGAAATCGTTGACGGAAAACTGGAAACTAAGGCGACGCCCAAAAACAACCGCATCATATCGGTGACCTGGGTGAGATCGTATAATTCCATTCCGGATGGAACGCATCCCCCTCGATATTGAGCGTGCCCATCTCGTTGTCACTGACCTTGATGCCCTTCGGGTAATCGCGTGTATCCAGTTCGCAGCGCACGACCAAGCCGGTTTTGGTTGTTGTGGAGGCGATCAGTTCGACCACGGTTTCTCGGCTGACCAGCGGTTTGCCGCGCCAGGTCTGCGTGATGTGGCAGAACAGCCGGTGTTCGATCTTGTTCCACTTCGACGTGCCCGGTGGATAATGGCAAACCCTGATCGTCAGGCCGGTTTCCTGAGCCAGCTTTTGAAGTTCAATCTTGAACAGACGCACGCGCGACCCATTCGAACCACCGCCGTCCGCCGTGATCATCAGTTGGTTCATGTCCGGATAACGTTCGCGGCCCATCGTATCCAGCCAACAGCGGATCGAATTGACTGCGAACTGCGCTGTATCGTTGCTGATACCGACACTCACGCAACCGGTGTTGTCGGCGATATCGTAAACGCCGTAGGGAATCGCCTTCCCCAGCTTCTTGTCGATGAAATCGTGCACATTGACTTCGTCAGGACAGCCTTCCGGACGATAATCGCTACCGCCATTCTTAAAGGTGCCGATCAGTTCCTTCTTCTTGGTGTCGATCGAAATCACCGGTTGACCGGCCGCCTGAGTGGCAGCCGCCGTGGCGTTGATATGTTCAAACTGCGCGTTCCGGTCAGGGTTGTGGCTGCCTTCCAGTGTCTTGCGGTTCACCTGCCGTCGGTATTCCAGCAGACCCAACAGCTTCGGCAAACTGCTGTCGGCGATCTTGTGGCCCATCTCTCGCAATGCCGCCGCCAGTTTCGCATGGCTCTTCGATACCCACATCAGCGGACGCATCGGATCGCCCATTGTCACGGGTTCCAGCAACCGCCGAAGGTCTTGTAGCAAAGTGGTATCCTTCGAGGTCAGAGGCGGGCAGCCGCCGCCGGGTCGCCGAACCTTCCCGGCCAGGCCCTCGGGAGCAGCAAGGTCCTTCCGGCCCCGCCCAATCGTGCTGCGTGCAATCCCGGTCGCACGGGACGTCGCGGCGATGCCGCCGTGGCCAGCGGTGTTGGCTTCCGCCGCCGCGAGAAGGCGGCGGGACCGTTCGTTCAGCTCACGCGTCACCGCCGTGAACCGTTCCCGAATCGCTGAGGGGTCTATCATCACCTGATTCTACGAAGGGTTGCGCCGCGCCGGAATCTCCC
>CAIJIT010000303.1 GCA_903820745.1 uncultured Burkholderiales bacterium | reverse complement strand
TTGAGCGCTAAATGCGGCTTCCCAAATCCAGCCCTGGATCGATCGTCCGAACCTCGGCTGCCGGCAGCGGTTACAGTAAACCCAATTTCGCGCATCGCGAATACCTTGCAGGAGCACGGCTGTGGCTACACCCAACTACTCATATGAAAAGCGCCAACGTGAATTGGCCAAGAAGCGCAAAACCGAAGAAAAGCGTCAACGCAAGGTCAACAAGCCCGATGGCGAAGCCGAGGGCGTTGAAGGCGTCGAGCCTGCCGAGGGTGAGGCTCCTGTCGAAGGCACCACGCCGCCCGCTGTCCCCTGAAGCAAGCTACCCCGATCTGAGCCCCGGGCGTCCATCCGCATCCATTCGATCAGGTCGATTCGTCTGCACAGTTCATCAGCTGGCCTGAGATAATACCGATCCCGGCGTGCTGCCGAGGCCGCAAAGATCACATGACCCGCAAGCTTTTCGTCACCACCGCTCTACCCTACGCCAACGCCAACTTCCATATTGGCCACATCATGGAGTACACCCAGGCGGACATCTGGGTGCGCTTCCAGCGCATGCTTGGGCAGCAGGTGCATTTCGTCTGCGCCGACGATGCTCATGGCGCGCCGATCATGATTGCCGCTGAAAAAGTCGGCAAGACGCCGCAACAGTTTGTTGCCGACATTGCGTCCGGGCGCAAAGCCTATCTCGACGGCTTCCATATCGCTTTCGACAACTGGCATTCGACCGATGGGGTCGAGAACCACCAGCTCTCGCAGGACGTCTATCGGGCGCTGCGGCGTAATGAGCTGATCGAAATCAAGTCGGTCGAGCAGTTCTTCGATCCTGAAAAACAGATGTTCCTGCCCGACCGCTTCATCAAGGGTGAATGCCCGAAATGTGGTGCCAAGGATCAATACGGCGACTCCTGCGAAGCCTGCGGTGCGGTCTACACGCCGACCGAGCTGAAACAACCTTTCTCGGTGCTGACCGGCGCCACGCCGGTGCTGAAGAGTTCAGAGCATTATTTCTTCCGCCTCAGTGATACCCGCTGCATCACCTTCCTGGAAGAATGGACGCAAACGCCGGGCCGCTTGCAGCCCGAGGTGTTCAACAAGATCAAGGAATGGTTTGCCAAGGACGAAGACGGCAAGGGCGGGTTGGGCGACTGGGACATCAGCCGCGATGCACCCTATTTCGGCATTGAAATTCCGGATGCGCCGGGTAAGTATTTCTATGTCTGGCTGGATGCGCCGATCGGCTATCTTGCTTCGCTGAAGAACTATTTCGACAAGGGCGCGGCAGCGGCCAATGGCGAGCCACGGAGCTTTGAAGAATTCCTTGCCGATGACAGCGTCGAGCAGATTCACTTCATCGGCAAGGACATCACTTATTTCCACACGCTGTTCTGGCCGGCGATGCTGCATTTCAGCGGCCGCAAGACGCCCAACCATGTCTTCGTCCATGGCTTCGTGACCGTCAACAACGGCGAGAAGATGAGCAAGAGCCGCGGCAACGGCCTGGATCCGCTCAAGTATCTGGGCCTGGGCCTGAACGCCGAATGGCTGCGCTATTACCTGGCTGCCAAGCTGAACGGCAAGGTCGAAGACATCGAATTCAATGCCGACGATTTCACGGCCAGGGTGAACAGCGACCTGGTCGGCAAGTACATCAATATTGCAGCGCGCGCCGCAGGCTTTTTGAGCAAGCGTTTCGACTGCCGTTTGTCGGGCGATCTCGGCGTCGAAGGCCGGCAATTGCTGGACGCCATGCGAGCCCAGGCGCCGCTGATTGTCGAGTTGTACGAGGAACGTGAATTCGGCAAGGCCTTGCGCGAAACGATGGCGCTGGCCGACCGGGTGAACGCTTATGTCGACCAGCACAAGCCCTGGGAATTGGCCAAGCAGGAGGGCGCGGAGGCGGTGCTGCACGATGTCTGCAGCGTCTGCATCGAGGCGTTTCGCCTGCTGACGATATATCTGAAGCCGGTGCTGCCGGCATTGGCAGGCAAGGTCGAGAGTTTTTTGCGTATCGCGCCGCTGCAGTTCGCTGATGCCTCGCGTGCGCTCGGTGCCCACCAGATCGGCGCCTATGAGCATCTGATGCAGCGCGTCGACGCCAAACTGCTCGATCAGTTGTTTGAGCCGCCCGCCGTGGAAAAAATCAGCCCGGGCGGGGAAGACCTGGCCGCCGAGATCAAGATCGACGATTTCACCAAGGTCGACCTGCGCATCGCGAAAATCGTTGCTGCCGAGGCGGTTGAAGGTTCTGACAAGTTGCTGCGGCTGACGCTCGATGCCGGCGAAGGCCGACTGCGCAATGTCTTCAGCGGCATCAAGACTGCTTATGCGCCGGCCGATCTGGTCGGAAAGTTGACCTTGCTGGTGGCCAACCTGGCACCACGCAAGATGAAGTTCGGCATCAGCGAAGGCATGGTGCTGGCTGCCAGCCATGCGGATGAAAAGGCCAACCCTGGCATCTACCTGCTCGAGCCCTTCCCGGGTGCCCAGCCGGGCATGAAGGTGCGCTGAGCGTAAACTGTCCATTTTTGAAATGCTCTTATGCCATTGTTCTGGAAAGCCTATAAATCCGACACCAGCGATTTGATCGATTCGCTGAAAGCCAGCAAACCGACGCTGGAACAGGAGCAGCGCGCCGGAATGGCCC
>CAIJIT010000302.1 GCA_903820745.1 uncultured Burkholderiales bacterium | reverse complement strand
GGCCACGCAGTTTTCCAACAATATCCGCAACAACTTTGGTTTCATGAATCGGGCCGAGGACAGCGACCCGCTGGGGCGCGACAAGACCTTTCGCCAGGAAGGCCGCAAGGTTTTCAAGGAAGTGGTGCCGATCGCTGCTGCCCATATCGAATCCCACTTGGCTGCGCTCGACCAAAAGCCCGCCGATGTGCGGCGCTTCTGGCTGCACCAGGCCAATTTGGGCATGAACCAGTTCATCATCAGAAAGCTGATCGGCGAAACCATGGGTGCCTCGGGCTCGGACATGGCGCCGCTGATCCTCGATACCTATGCCAACACCGCTTCAGCCGGTTCGATCATCGCCTTCCATGAGCACCGCGCGGATCTGGTTGCAGGAGACCTCGGCGTGATCTGCTCGTTTGGTGCCGGTTATTCGGTCGGCAGCATCGTCGTCAAGAAACGCTGAGGCGTTCAATATTCGGCATGAAGCCGCAGCGCCATCAGGTTGACCGGACCGCGGTCGCGGTTGTAGGCCGGGTTCAGCAGATGCTGCAGGTCCAGGCTGATCCAGAGACCGGGGGCCGCCGCCCAGTTGTAATAGGCCTCGAAGATCTGCTCGTCACGGTAGGTCAGACGACCATCGCCGAGGAAAAAAGTCAGGCCTCCCTGGGCCAAATATTGCCGATGCGAAGCTGACAGGCTGTTGGCAATCGCCAGCAGGCCAATATTGTCCTCATGGCGCGACCAAGCCAGGCCCTTGATGTTCAAACCAATTTGACGGCTGCGGTCGACGTCCTCGAACGAGTAGCTTTCGGTTCGCCCATCGCCGCGGCTGAAACGCAAAAAACTGCCCAGCGCAGGACTCCAGGCCTGCTCCCAATGCAATCCAAAACCCGATTTCGTTTGGAGTTGCCGCACAGCGCCGACTTGCGGATTGCCTGGCAAAAACTTGTTCAATGCATCCTGGAAGGCGCCCATCGCTTCGCGGTTGCGCCAGAGCAGCAAACGCAGGGCGCCGGGCAGGTTCTGCCATTCATGCCGATGCTCAACTTCGATCTGGTCACCATGCAAGCGACCCAAGGCCCAACTGAGTTTTTCGCCATTTGATTGTTCTGGCACCATGAACCGGCCGACCCGCAAAGCCCAGTCAGCGCGCTTGAATTCCAGCGCTGCACCGATCGAATAGCCTTGGGCATCAGCGGCAAAATCGTAGGCGCCTTGAGCGGTTGAAGCCCAGGTCAGGAACTGGCTGCGCGCATCATGGCTGAAGCGGTTCTCATCGAAAACGTCGGTGATGGCAAACTTACCGACGGTCAAACGCAGTAGGTCAATCGCATGGCTGCCAGCGAGTTGGTTGGGCGCGGCTTCGACGTCCACCGCATCCTCGCTCAAGGCCCAGTCTCGGCGCAGGAATAGCCTTGGCAGATAGGGCTTGAGCGTTGGGCCACCGACTTTTTGCATTTCGCCATTGCTGAAGCTGCCCATCCCGGCAAGTCCGGACAAGGGCTTGCCCTGGATCGCTTCAGGATTCAGATAGAGCTCTCCAAGCAGCGGGATTCGCAGACCGACATAGGCTGTGCTCGAGAATGAATAGGATCGTTCTCGCTCCGATGTCAGGCTGTTGGCCCCGCTGTACGGTGCCTGGAAATTGCCCTTCGATTGCCAGATGTAGGTCGCCTGAGCGCTAACGTCCCAGGACCAATCGCTTTCGGAGGCCTGCGCCGCTTGAGTCAGCATGCAGCCGATGAGCGTGAGAACCAGGCTTTCCAGTATTTTTTTTGGCGCGTAAAAAAAAGTCATCCTCGATTGTCCCGGTATCGAATGACCGGAATGTGACGATCGATTCAGCCCGGCCTGGCAAAGAAGATGCTCACCTGCAAACCTAGTCCGCCAGGTCCAGGAGCGAGGGTCAGTTGGCCATGCATCAAATTGGCATAGCGTTCGACGATTGAAAGACCCAATCCGGCGCCTTGTCCTCGGACCAATGCGGGTCCGGCCTGGACCCAACGCTGCATCAATGAGCGCCGCTGGGCCTCGGCGATGCCGACCCCGTTGTCGGTCACGCTGAGCGTCACGCCGGCGGGGCTGCTTTGCAGCCCGATGTTGATGCTGCTGCGCCCGGCGGCGGCACGACCATGGCGCAGCGCGTTGTCGAGCAGGTTGTTCAGCAGACCTTCGAGCAAGGTCGCGTCCGCCAGCACTTCTTCCTCCCCGTCAAGTCCTTCAGCGCCCAGGTCGACCCCGGCCTGATCGGCGCGGGTCAGGTAGCGCAGCACCAGTTCGCGCACCAACTCGCCCAGCTTCAACGGTTGCAGCGGCAGCAACCCGCCCGATTCGTCGGCCAAGGCCAGCGCCAGCAACTGGTCGACCAGATGGTTGGCCCGGTCCTGGCTGAGCAAGACCGCTTCGAGTTGCTCGCGCCAGCGCAACGGGTCAGTCTGCGCGAGGCCATATTCGGCTGCGGCGCGCAAACCGGCCAGCGGCGTGCGCAACTCATGTGCCACATTGCCGGTAAATTCCCGCTGTGCCTGAACGCTTTGTTCGATACGTGCGAGCAGCAGATCGATCGAATGGGTCAAGCTCTCGACGTCGCGCGTTCGCACGGCAGAGGTCACTTCGGTCGGCAGGGGCGATAGGTCGTAGGCCTCGCGATGGCGCAGCACCATTTCCAAGTTAGCCAGCGGCTGAACGTCGGCGCTGATGCTGCGCCGCAACCAGGCTGCAAGGGCCAGCAGCAACAGTATCTGGGGTGCAACCGAAATCAGGATCAGGCGCCTGATCAACTGGCTGCGACTTGCGGTGGTCATCGCCACGATGACCCGCAAAGGCACCGGCAGGTCTCTGGCCAGCACGATGGCACGCATTTCTAGTCCCCGATAGCTGATGTCGCCGTACTGGATTTCGCTATCACCCAATGGCGAGGCGAGGTTTGTCGGTCTGAGGCCCGGGCTGCCCGCGACCAGTTGCCCGTCCTGGCTCAGCACAGCGAAAAATACCTGCTCGCTCTGGTCGTAAAGCACGGTGTTCAGGTCGGCGGGAGACATCTCCAGCGCCAACTGCTGATCGCGCAATTGCAGGTGCGAACTCAGCAGCATGGCATCGTCGAGCATCGCCCGGTCAAAGGCACTGACGGTGAAGTAATAAGCAACGCTCATCGCCACTGCAGTTCCCAGGGCCCAGGTGAGGAACAAGGGCGGCAGGATATGGCGCAGCAGGCGGCTGCGCATCGACGGATTCAGGCTGACGCTTGAGCTCATGCTTCGGCCTCCAGCAGATAGCCCAGGCCGCGCAGGGTGCGGATGCCGGCTCCGCTGCGGACCAGCTTCTTGCGCAAGCGCGAAATAAAGGCTTCCAGCGCGTTGGCGCCCAGTGATTCGTCAAAATTCGACAGCTTGTCCGACAGCTTCAATTTGCTGACGACCCGACCCGGTGGCGTCATCAGCTCCCAAAGGACGTCGAACTCGCGGGCCGGCAGCTCAAACGCTTCTCCGGACAAAAAGAAACGCCGGCTGCGCCGGTCAAGCAGCAACTGGCCCACTTGCGCCTGATCGTCGAGATCCAGTCGGCGCCTCACCAGCGCGCGCAGCCTGGCTTCAACCTCGGCCAGATCGAAGGGCTTGCCGAGGTAATCATCGGCACCGGCATCGAGTCCCTGAATGCGCTCGTCGGTCCGGTTGCGCGCGGTCAACACCAGCACCGGCGTTCGATCGCCGCGCGCACGCGCTTGACGCAGCGCCGACAGACCGTTGCCATCAGGCAGGCTGAGGTCGAGCAGCACGGCATCATGTTCCTGGATCCGCCATAAGAAGCCTGCCTGTTCGACCGTGCCCGCCCAGTCGACCAAATGACCGGCATCGGCAAGGCTGCGCCGCATGATCAGGCTGAGGGTGAGGTCGTCTTCGACGAGCAGGATGCGCATCTCCGGAAGGTAGCGCATTTCCCGGCCATTTTTTAAAGATTGCCCGAGTTTCTCTTCTGGTCAGGCTCTGGTCAGGTGCTTTGTCCGATAAACGGAGTATGAAATTTCTGAACATTCTTATCGCAGTGATCCTGTTTGCCTCCGGGCCAGGTTTTGCGCAAGCAGGTGATGCACCGGTACTCAGCCTGGGTCAGGCTTTGCGCGCCGCAGCTGAAAATTTTGACGTTGCCATCGCGCGCGCTGCAGTTGACGGGGCCAACAGCGACTTTCTAGCGGCTGATCACGCACCGCTGCCGCTGCTCAGCGTAAAGGCGGGCTCGATCGATCTGCAGCATGGCGTCGGCCCCGGCAGTCTGTTGGCCGACAAACGGATTGACAAATCGGTCGGCCTTGATTGGACTTGGGAGCGCGGTGACAAGCGCGCCTTGCGCAATGCTGCTGCTCGCTCCGGAGTGAAGGCTGCGCAGCATGATTTTCTCGAAATGCGCATCGAACAGCAACTCCAGGCCCAAGCGGCCTTCTACGATCTGCTCGCTGCACAGCAAAGCGAGCGCGAGATCAAGGCGATTGCCGAGAGCGCCGAGGCCACGGCTGCCGCGGTACGCCTTCGACACAAGGCAGGAGATGTCTCTTCCCAGGATTTGGCAAGGGTCGAAATTGAAACGATCAAGGCGCGTCTTGATCAGGATGGTGCGGCATTGAATCGTCAGCGTGGCGCTTTGGCTTTAGCGCAATTGCTTCGATTGCCCGAGTCGCCGCGAGTTGAAGAGGTTTGGCCAGCCTTGCTGTCTCGCGAAATCAGTGAGCTGACGGAGTCGATGCTCGACAGGGCGGTGACCGCGCGTCCTGATGTTCAGGCTGCACAGGCTCGCGTCGATCAGGCAATGGCCGGCTTGGATGGGGCCCTGGCTTCGCGCAAAGCCGATCTGACCTGGGGACTGTCGGTTGATCATTACCCCAGTAACTCGACCCGCCTGGTCGAGTTGCGCTTGCAGATGCCGTTGCAGATGGGTTATGGGCAGGAGGGCGAGATTGGCCGTGCCAGGGCTCAAGTCCAGCAGGCGCAGGATCTGGCTGCCAAGACTCGCCTGAGCGCTTTGATGGATTTAACGCGCTTGCTGCATGAAGCCCGCGTGGCTGCGCTGAAGTCGAGCAGCCAGCAACAGGAAATATTGCCGCGCGCTCGGCAGGTGTTGGCCCAGGCCGAATTGGCTTATGCCAAAGGGGCCCAATCACTGACTGACCTGCTCGACGCGCGCCGCACCTTGCGGGCCAGCTTGCTCGATGCAATCGCCGCGCAGGCTGACTTTGCCAAGGCGCAAGGCAGCTGGATTTTGCGCAACAGCCCGCAATGAGCTTCACGATCCTCTCGAAGAGACTTGCCATGAAACAATATTTGTCCTTGCTCTGCATTCTGGTTGCAGCGACCTTGCCGGCGTGCAAGAGCAGCCTATCCGAACCCCCTGAAGCTGCTCAGCCCATCCTGCAAGGCAGACAACTCCAATTCCCTGCAGGCCATCCGCAACTGCAACTGCTAAAGCTGACCGCCGCTGTTGCGGCACAAAGCATGGATATGCATTTGACCGCCAAGCTGGTGTGGAATGAATCACGCACACAGCGTATTTTTCCGGCGTTTTCTGGTCGTGTCGAGCGCATTGATGCCGATCTTGGCCAAGGTGTTGGCGCCGGTGCCACGCTGGCTTTGCTGGCTTCGCCTGATTTCGGCCAGGCTCAGGCGGATGCAGCCCGCGCACTGGCTGATCAAATCCAGTCTGCCAAACAAATGTTGAGGCAGCGAGAATTGTTTGCAGCCGGCGTCATTGCACAGCGCGATTTCGAGCAGGCCGAGGGTGATGCTGCACGCATGGATGCGGAATTGGCACGGGCCCAGGGACGAGTCCGACTCTATGCCGGCGCGCCTGGCGGCAGCGTCAATCAGCAGATTAGCTTGCGCGCCGGCATGGCCGGCGTGGTGGTCGAACGCAATATCAATCCGGGCCAGGAATTGCGCACCGACCAGAGCGGCCCGCCGCTTTTCGTGATCACCGATCCGGCTTCGCTATGGGTGCAGATCGATGCGCGCGAGGATGAAGTCGCCGCCCTGCGGCCCGGGGTCAGCTTCGCGCTTGAGTTGCCTGCCTGGCCGGGACGCCGCTTCGAGGGCCGCATCAGCGCCTTGGCCGATGCGATCGACCCGGTTTCGAGGACGATCAAGCTGCGCGGCGTCATCGCCAACCCCGAGCGGCTGCTTAAGTCTGAAATGCTCGCGACCGCTCATGTCATGCGCAAGCTCGGCGCGGGCGTGATGGTGCCCGCTGCGTCAGTGATCCTGACAGGTGAAAAGCAATGGGTCTATGTGAGCCCCAAGCCTGGTTTGTTCGAAGCCCGCGAGGTCAAGTTAAGCGTGCAGGGCGAGCGTGAGGCGGTCGTGTCGGAAGGGTTGGCATTGGGCGAGCAAGTGGTCAGCGAAAACGGCCTGCTGCTGGCACGTCGCTTCATGCTTGCGCAAAGTGAAGCCAAAGTCGCAAATGCAAGTGCTGCTGAGAGCAAAGGCCGATGAAACGCCTGATTGAGTTCTCCTTGAAGCAGCCGGTCATGATCGGGCTGGCTTTGCTCCTGTTCATCGGTTCTGGCCTGATTGCTTTCAAGAACCTTTCGGTCGAGGCATTTCCGGACGTTACCGATACCCAGGTCACGGTGATCGCGCTGTTTCCTGGACATGCAGCAGAAGAGGTGGAAAAGCAGGTCACCCTGCCGATCGAAATGGCTTTGTCGGGGCTGCCGAATTCGATCCGTGTTTTTTCGCACACCCAGTTCGGTCTGTCCTACACCGTCGTCACTTATGACGACGCGACCACGGTGCAGCGGGTCAGGCAGGAGGTCAATGAGCGTTTGCGTGGCATTGATCTGCCGCCGGGCGTCGAAGCCGACATTGCGCCGAATGCAACGCCGGTGGGCGAAATCATGCGCTATCGGCTGAGAGGCGATGGCAAGAACTCGACCGAGTTGCGCGGCATCGAGGACTGGGTTGTCGAACGGGCTTTTCGCCAGGTACCCGGGGTTGCTGATGTGGTGGCGATGGGTGGCGCCATCAAACAATATGAGGTCCAGCCCGATCTTGACAAACTGCGCGCCCATGGCTTGAGTTTCCAGAATTTGCTCGATGCGCTGGGTCGTGGCAATGCCAATGCGGGGGGCAGCTATGTGGCGCAGGGCGCCCAGCAATTCGCTATCCGCGGGATCGGGCTGCTGCGCTCGGCCGAGGACATCGGCGGCATCGTCGTGGCCTCTCACAATGGCACGCCGGTGCTGATCCATGACATCGCCAAAGTGGCGATCGGTGCTGTGCCGCGACTGGGTGTCGTGGGTCAGGATGACGATGACGATATCGTCACCGGCATCGTCGTCATGCGCAAGGGCGAGAACGCTTCCGAGGTGCTCAAAGGCGTGAAAGCAAGGCTCGAGAGCTTGAACGCCCGTGGCCTGCCGCCAGGCGTCAGCATCGTGCCTTTTTACGACCGTACCTGGCTGATGGACAAGACCTTGTCGACAGTGTTCCGTAATCTGGTCGAAGGCGCGCTGCTGGTCTCACTCGTGTTGTACCTGTTCCTGTCCAATCTGCGCGCCAGCCTGGCTGTGGTGCTGGTGATTCCGCTGGCCTTGCTCGCGACCTTTCTGGGTCTGAAGATCATGGGCGTGCCTGCCAATCTGCTCTCGCTCGGGGCGATGGACTTCGGCATCATTGTTGACGGCGCTGTGATCGTGATCGAAAACATCATGCATCGCCTCGCGGAGCGTGGTGAAAATCTCGACAGCGAGAAGCGCCTGCGGGTCATCGTCGACGCCACCGACGAGGTCGGTCGGCCCACGCTGTTCTCGATGCTGATCATCATCGCCGCGCATATCCCGATCTTCGCCTTGCAGCGCCACGAAGGGCGGATTTTCCAGCCGATGGCACTGTCGGTGAGCACCGCCTTGATCGGCTCATTGGTCTTGTCGCTGACCTTGGTGCCGCTGCTGGCCTTTGCCATGCTGCGGCATGGCCTGCCGCATGGAGACAATCGACTCGTCGCGGCTGCCAAAAGGATCTATGCGCCAGTGCTTGACTGGGCTGTCAGTCGCCGGCGCATGGTCGTCCTGATTGCCTTGAGCAGTTTTGTTTTGTCCATCGGTGTGGCGAGCCGTCTTGGCTCTGAGTTTCTGCCCGAACTTGACGAAGGCACGATCTGGGTCAATCTGCGCCTCCCCTCGAGCGTGTCGACCCAGGAGGCCTCGCGCATCCTGCGCCAAGTCAGACAGGCCTTGCGGTCGGTGCCCGAGGTCCGCACCGCGGTGTCCAAAGCCGGGCAACCGGAGGATGGCACCGACCCGAAGACGATGAGCATGGCCGAGATATTTGTCGATTTGAAACCGGCTGAGAGCTGGCGCGCCGGCTTGACCAAACGCGATCTGATCAATCAGATGGACCGCGCAGTTTCAGCCATTCCTGGCATGGAGCCTTCTTTCTCCCAACCGATCCGGGACAACGTGCTCGAGTCGATTTCACAGATCGATGGCCAGATCGTCATCAAGATCGCTGGCGAAGATCTGTCCGAGTTGCGCCGGTTGGCCGAATCGATCCAGCAGAACATCAAGCAGGTCAAAGGCGTTTTCCTTGCCGAAGTCGACCGCCTGGGCGAATTGCCGCAACTGATCATCGACATCGACCGCGACCGGTCGGCCAGATTCGGCCTCAACGTCGGCGATGTGCAGGATGTGATCGAAGCCGCGCTCGCCGGCAAGGCGGCGACCTATCTTTGGGAGGGCGAGCGCAAATATGCGGTCGCCGTTCGCCTGTCGGAAACCAAGCGCGGCATCGACATGCTCAGCCATACGCCGGTTTCGATACCCGGCGGCGGCACGGTCCAATTGGGTGCGATCACGAATATCAGGCAAACCAGCGGCGCGATGAATATCGCGCGCGAGGCCGGGCGCCGCATGATGGCGATCGGCATCTTCATCAAGGACCGCGATATGGGCTCGGTGGTGGCTGACATGAAAGCGCTGATCGCCAAGGACATTCCACTACCTGCGGGCTACCAGATCACCTGGTCGGGCGAGTTCGAAAACCAGGAGCGTGCGATGCAGCGGCTTTCGATCGTCGTGCCGATCTCGCTGCTGCTGATTTTCGTGCTGCTGTTCAATGCCTTCAATTCGTTCAAGATGGCCACGCTTATCTTGATGAATGTGCCGCTGGCCCTGATCGGTGGCTTCATCGCGTTGTGGGTCTGCGACATTCCTTTGTCGGTGTCGGCGGCGATCGGCTTCATCGCCTTGTCGGGGCAGGCGGTACTCAATGGCGTGGTCATGTTGACCGTCTACCAACAGCTTCGAAACGCCGGTCATAGCGTGTTGCAGTCGGTCAAGATGGGTTCGATGCAGCGCTTGCGTACCGTCTTGATGACGGCGCTGCTGGCGGCTTTGGGATTGCTGCCGATGGCGCTGTCGCATGAAATCGGAGCCGAGACCCAAAGGCCGCTGGCGATTGTCGTCATCGGGGGGTTGCTCACCGCGACGTTGCTGACGCTGGTGGTGCTGCCCGCTCTTTATGTGGCCTGGTTCACACCCAAGGGAGGCGAAGCGCCAGACCTGTGAAGTCGTGCTACGGTGAGGCCTGAACTTCTGTGAGCCAGATGAGCATGAGCCGGTTGATTTTGAAACTTTTGTCGGTCCTGACCTGTGCAGCGGCAAGCGCGCAAGAAGCGCAGCCGTTCAAGTTGACTCTCGGGTATTACAGTTATCCGCATAGCCAGGGCGCGGACCTGAATCTGCGCTATCGCCAGGGTGACAACAACCTCTGGCTCGGCTCTTACCGCGACAAGGATTTCGGTGCGCAATGGCGCAGCGGCTTTGACAGTAGCTTTGATTTGAGCGACTGGGCCTCTCTGCAGCCGTCGCTGCAACTGGCCAGCCAGGGTTTTGTTGGTGGCAGCCTCAACCTTCAACTGGGCCAGACCATCTATGGGGTGATCGGCTTGGGACGCACCAATCTGCGCCCGTATTTCAACCTCAACTTCGACCCCAATGACGCGGTCACTTTGGGGCTCGGCTGGCGCGGCGAGCAGGGACGCAATCTGGCCTTGACGCTGGTGGCCGACGACAGATTGCATACCGGGCAGAAGCATTTGCACCTGAGTGGCCGCTGGCCGATGGGGGATGGTCAGCGCCTGACGCTCGATCTGCTGCGCAAGCAAGGGCAGGGCGATGCCGGGCAGGTGCAGGCCTGGGGATGGAGCGCAGGCTATGACTGGCGGCGCTGGTTCGTCCGGCTGGCGCATGATCCGAAACAAAATTTCGGCAATGACGACGCGACCCGCCTGGCGCTGGGTACGCGCTTCTGATCTGGCCATACAACCTCGGTGGGATCGCCAGTGGCAGGGGCAATCGGTTATCGTGCGGCCATGAGCGAATTTTCTTTCTTCTGGCACGACTATGAAACCTTCGGTCGCGTCCCCAGGCGCGACCGGCCCTCGCAGTTCGCCGGCGTCCGCACCGATGCCGAGTTGAATGAGATCGAAGCACCGGTGATGCTTTATTGCCAGCCGGCACCCGACTTCCTGCCTGACCCCGAAGCCTGTCTGCTGACCGGCATCCTGCCGCAGACCGCACTTGAAAAGGGCCTGCCCGAGCATCAATTCTCGGCTGCGATCGAGGCGGCGCTGGCTGCGCCGGGCACCGTCGGCGTCGGCTACAACTCGATCCGCTTCGACGACGAAGTGACCCGCCATCTGTTCTGGCGCAGCCTGACTGACCCCTATGCGCGCGAGTGGCAAAACTCATGCGGCCGCTGGGACATTCTCGATGTCGTCCGCTGTGCCTATTCCTTGCGCCCGCAAGGAATTCAATGGCCGACCCATGAGGATGGCCGGCCCTCCTTCAAACTCGAGCATTTGACCGTTGCCAACGGACTGGTGCATGAAGCCGCGCATGACGCTTTGTCCGATGTGCGCGCGACGATTGCGCTGGCGCGGCTGCTGAAGTCGGCGCAGCCCAAGCTGTTCGACTTCTGCCTGAAGCTGCACAAGAAGGATGCCGTTTGGTCTGAAATCGGCGTCGGCCGGCCTTTCCTGCATGTCTCGGGCATGTACGGGCCGGAGCGCGGTTGCATCGCCCTGGTCTGGCCCCTGGCGCCGCATCCGAGCAACAAGAACGAGTTGGTGGTCTGGGATTGTTCGGTCGACCCGACCGAGTTGCTGAGTTTGAATGCGGAGCAGATCCGCAGCCGCCTGTTCGTCAAGCAGGATGAATTACCCGAAGGTGTCACGCGCCTGCCGATCAAGTCGGTCCATGTCAACAAGTCACCCATCGTGATCGGTAATCTGAAAACGCTGACCCCGGTGATGGCCGAAAAATGGGCGATCGACATCGAGCAGGGGCTCTTTCATGCGCAGCTGCTGGCGCAAAAAGGGCGTTTGCTCGACGGCCTCTGGGGCGATGTGTTCAAGCGCGAGAAGGCCGCTACCGCCACCGACGTCGATGAGGACCTGTATGGTGGCTTCATCAGCCCCGACGACCGGCGTGCGCTGCAGCGGGTGCTGTCGGCCAGGCCCGAGCAACTGACGCAGCGTGCCGAAGAAGGCAAGCTGGTTTTTGCCGACCGGCGGCTCGATGAACTGGTGTTCAGGTTTCGTGCACGAAATTTTCCAGCCAGCCTCAGTGAGGCTGAGCGGCAACGCTGGGCCGCGCATTGTTCGGCAAGGCTGCACCAAGGCCGCGGCGGGTCGCAGACCCTGGCAGGTTTCTTCGAGAAGATCGACCAGCTCAACGAGGCCGCCGATGATCGGGGGCAAGAAATTCTTGGTGCCTTGTACGACTATGCAGAGCAGATTGCGCCACCCGGCTGAATCCCTTTGCAGGAGAATCGTGCGATGGAAAAGCGACAGTTCATCCAGGCAATTGCAGTCGCCTCGCTGCTGCCACGGCTGACGCCGGCCTCAGCCAAACCGGCTTTGCTGCTGGCGCAAAAGGCGCCACCCCAACTTGATCGGTTGCGCGGCAAACCTCGCCCTAAGGGCGGGGTCAAGAGCGCGGACGGCGAAGCCGTCCGGTTTGGTGCGTCTCGTGTGGTGTTTGCTGGCGTTCGATGTACTGCCGGATAACGGCAATGGGTGCGCCACCGCAGCTACGGGCAAAGTAGGAAGGCGACCATAGCGCGCCGCCCCATAGCTTCGCGGATGCTCGGGTAGTTCTTC
>CAIJIT010000301.1 GCA_903820745.1 uncultured Burkholderiales bacterium | reverse complement strand
GGTTTGAGGGTCGCGGCTGAAGTCTCTGAATTCGTCCTGACTGGTGCAAGTCTGGAGTAAATCGTTAGAAACAAAAACCATTCAAATGCGTTTTCAAAAAACGGTTTTTACTTCTTTTGGGTTATTCATCAATCATCCATTGCAGTCAGCCCGGCTGCTACAGCTTGGTGACGCGCAGGAAGAAGGCCCCAACGATGGGCTTGCCCGTGGCGTCGAGGAACTGGCCCTCGATGCGGTGCCGCTCCCCGGCCTGCAGCGCGAGCGTGAAGCTCGCATGTGTCGCCGAAGGCTTGGTCTGCAATGTCCTGGCCTCGCCGTCGATCAGCAGCCTTGCCCCAGTGATCGGGCGCGCCGGTATATTTCGCAGCGGCTGGTTCAGCGCGGTCCTGGCATCCGGGGGGAATAAATAAAGTGACACCTGATATTGGCCTCGCGCTTGGGCCTCGATGTTCCATGCGCCGAACAGGGCCAGCTCGGTGCGGCCCAGTTCGCCGAAGTCGCCGGCATAGGGCCCAAGCCAATCGGCCGAAGTCAGTTGAGTGATCGGTTCGGTGCGGGCGCCAACGATGACATGATTGACCAGGCCGAGCATTGGTTTTGTCGCAGCCGACCAGTTCAGGTAATGGTCGCGCAGCGCGGCGAGGATCTCAGGCTGTTGCAGGGCCAGATCGGTCTTCTGAGCCGGGTCGCTGCCGACATCGTAGAGTTCCTGCCCCTTCACCAGACGCCATTTCTTCCATAGAACAGCGCTGTCCCATGCTTCGAAGACCGGGCCTCTGAGTCCATATTGGATGACGGCCTTGCGGTCCGGAGCGGGATCGACGCCACCTTGCAGCAAGGCCGTCAGACTCAGGCCATCGAAGGCAGTTTGGCCGGCGACCTTCAGCCCGGCCAGTTCGATCAAGGTTGGCAGCAGGTCGGTGCTATGCGTCAGCGCGTCGATGTCGCGCGGCGACCCGGTCACCCCTGCCGGCCAGCGCAGGAAGAAGGGCACGCGGTGGCCGCCGTCATAGAGCGAGGTCTTGCGCCCGCGCATGCCGGCGTTGTAAAAGCCGGTCCGCTCGACCGAGCCGTTGTCGCTCATATAGATCAGGATCGTGTTCTCGTTCAACCCTCGGGCATCAAGAAACTTCATCAGGCGACCGACGTTCTCATCCAAATTGGCCGTCATGCCGAAAAAGGCCGGCAGCCCGTTGCGCAGATCCTCATAGGGCTTGGCATACCGAGACTCGACATAAAAGGGCTCGTGCGAAGCGGTCGGCGCGAGGTAGACAAAGAAGGGTTTGTTTTTCTGCTGGTCGATCCAGGACATGGCCTGGTTGAAGAAAACATCGGTGTTGTAGCCCTTGATCCGGGTCAGCTTGCTGTTGTGCCAGTACAGGTCGTCGAAGGCATCGTTCTCCCATTCGCCGGCCACCGAGTCGGTGCCGAAGCCCTTGTAGCCGATCGAAAGGTCAAAGCCCCGGTCATGCGCTCTGAACGGATAGTTGTCTCCCAGATGCCATTTGCCGAAATGGGCCGTGGCGTAAGCGCTGTCCTTGAAAAACTGCGGCATCAAGGGCAGCTCACGGCGGATCGTGTTGCCGCCTGATCCAACCGACGATGCGCCGTTTCGAAAAGCCGAGATCCCGGTCATCAACTCGCCGCGCGTCGGGGTGCACATCGGCGCGACATGAAAGTCGGTGAAT
>CAIJIT010000300.1 GCA_903820745.1 uncultured Burkholderiales bacterium | reverse complement strand
TCTGGCGCGCTATGCGCCGGCCGACCAGCATGTCAGAGCGCAGGAACTTGGCCGCCTGGCAGCGGCAGCCCCACAACAGGCCCGCGAACTGGTCGAAACCGAGGGTTATTTCAACCCGCAGGTGACGGTCAACCTCGGCCGCGAACTACCGGCCAAGGTCACCCTGAGCTTGATCCCCGGCCCTCAAGCCAAGGTCTCGAACACCCAGTTGAACTTTGCCGGCGCGATCGAGTCGCCGGAAACAAGCGGTAGCTTGCCCTTGCGACAACGGCTGCTGAGCCATTGGCCCATGCAGCCAGGCCATGTGTTTACCCAAAAAGCCTGGGCTGAGGCCAAGACGGGCTTGCTGAATCAGACCCGGGCCCAGGGTTATCCGCTGGCCCATTGGGCCGCGACGGCCGCCCAGGTCAGGACCGAGACCAACAGCGTCGAGCTGACCCTGCGGCTTGACAGCGGCCCGCTGGTCAGGCTGGGCGAGTTGCAGATTGAAGGCTTGCTCCAGCAACCGCGCAGCAGCGTCGAACGCCTGGCCGGATTCGAGACCGGCGCGCCTTACACCGAGAAGGCGCTGCTCGACTTCCAGGAGCGTCTGATCAAGACCACGCTGTTTGACCGGGTCAGCGTCGACATCCAGCCGCAGGCCGCCAATGCTGAAGCCACGCCGGTTTCGGTGCGTCTGCATGAAGCGCCCTTGCAGCAAGCGACCTTGAGCCTGGGCTATCAGTCGAGCACCGGCCCGCGTATCGGCGGCGATTATTTGAACCGGCATCCCTTCGGCCTGGATATGCGCTCGCGCTTCAAGCTCAACCTGGGCCAGGACAAGAAAACGGCCGACCTGGAACTGAGCTCGCACCCGCAAGCCGATATGCAGCGCAATCTGGCGTCTGTGGCGGTCGAGCAGCTCACCATCGTCGAAAAGACCACCCTCAATCTGCGCGCGCGGCTCGGCCGCATCCGCGAAACCGACAGCCAGGACCACCTCTACTACCTCGAAACATTGAGGGCGCGCGAAACCGATCCGCAGGGTCAAGTGAGGGCCGGCGCCATCTCGGTCAATAGCCAATGGACCCGGCGCCGGCTCGACAGCTTGCTGCTGCCCACCGACGGCTATGCCGCCAGCCTGCTGCTGGGCCTGGGCCGGGCCGACAACTCGGTGGCCAGCAGCGGCCTGTTCGGACAAGCCCATGCCAAGCTTTATGCCTACAAAGCCTTCGCTGGCGGCTGGTGGGGCAGCGCGCGCACCGAATGGGCGCAGGTCTTTGCGGCCGACCCGATCGGGCTGCCCGAAGCGCTGCGTTTTCGCGCCGGTGGCGACGAATCGGTACGCGGCCATGGCCAGGGCGACCTCGGCCCCAAAGACGCCGATGGCAACCCGACCGGTGGCCGGGTGCTGTGGACCGGCAGCGTCGAGCTGGCCCATGCGCTGACGGCGGACATGCCCAATGTTCTCGGCGCGGCCTTCTTCGACGCCGGCCAGGCCGCCAGCGGCTGGCGCGGCTTCAAGCCGGTTCACGCCTATGGTCTGGGCCTGCGCTACCGCAGCCCGTTGGGCACGATGAAGCTCGATCTGGCCCGCGCGCCTGAGTTGCAGCGCTGGCGCATTCACTTCACCCTTGGCGTGGCCATGTGAAGCAAGAACCTGACAAAGCCAAGTCATACGGCCGGCGCGCCGCCCTGCTGGCGCTGCCGGCCTTGCTCGGCGCTGCCTTGCTGGCCTTGCTTGTCTTCCTCTGGGCCATCGGCACGGCCTCAGGCACGCAGTGGCTGCTGCGGCAGGTGCAGGGGCTGCAGGTCGAAGCGCCCCAAGGCAGCTTGCTCGGCGACTTCTCGGCCCAACATCTCGCCTGGTCAGGGCCGGCCGGCAAGGTCGACATCCAGGGCCTGCAATGGCAGGGCTTGAGTCTGGCCTGGAACCGTCAGGCGACGCTGTGGGTCGACCTGAAGTTGCAACAGCTGCAAGCCGATCGCCTGCAACTGCAATGGCCAAGCGACAACAAACCCAGCGGCCCGCCGCAGCAACTCAGCACACCGCTGGGCCTGCATATCGCCGCCTTGCAAATCGGCGAGCTGGCGCTACCGACGCTGAGCGCCAAGCCGGTCAAGGCCCTGCAGGCCAGCCTGGAAATCAATGCCGGGCCCAAGCTGCCGCATCAGCTGTGGGTCCAGCAACTGCATTGGGACTTGCTGCAATTGCAGGGCCGGGCCAGCGTCGCCAGCCAGGGCGCGCTGAACGTGGCCGCAGCGTTGACGGTCAATTCGGCGCCGGGCAACGCCGCGCCTTGGGCAGCAACGATCTTGCTCGACGGCCCCTTGCAGCAGATCGATCTGCAGGCGACGCTGAGCTCAAAAGACCAATCGCTCAAAGCCGCTGCCCGCCTGCTGCCCTTTGCCGGCTGGCCGCTACAAAGCCTGCAGGCCAGCACCGAGGGCTTGAACCTGGCCGCGCTGCTGTCGGGCGCGCCGGAGACTGCGTTGACCGGCCAGGCCAAGCTGCTGGCCCCGCCCGACCCGGCAGCGCCGCTGCAGATCAAAGCGGAGCTGAGCAACAAGGCCGCTGGCCGCTGGAACGAACAGCGGCTGCCGCTACGCCAACTGGCGCTTGATGTCGACTACAGCCGCGCCACCGCCGCGCTGCAAATCCGCCAGCTCGACCTGCTGCTGGGCAGCGCCGCCGCACCGGCAGGCAGGCTGAGGGCCATCGGGGCAAGTGCTGCCGACAGCGGCAGCCAGCTGTCGATCGCGCTGGAAGATCTGGACAGCGCCGGCCTCGATCAGCGCCTGATCCGGCTCAGCGCTGGCGGCAAGCTGCAATTGAGCAGCGCCGCGCCGCTGGAAAAATTCACCGCTGCCCCGCTACAACTGCAGGTCGATCTGAAAGGCCGGTTGCAACGCCTGGGGCGCGACACGCCGATCAAGCTGCAAGCCCAAGCCTTGCTGGGCTATGGCGCTGAATTGCTCAAGCTGCAATTGCGGTCGCTGCGGCTACAAGCCGAAGGCGCACAGCTCGACGCCAGCGGCGAGTTCGCGCTCAAGCCCGGGCAATTGACCCAGGGCTGGCAAGCCAGCAGCGAGTTGCGCTTGCAGGTCCAGGATCTGCGCCGCTTCTGGCCGGGCGCCAAGGGCAGTGCCTGGCAGGCCGCACCCCTTGAGGCGCTGCTGCAGACCCGCTTGCAGGCCGACCCGACTTCGCCCACAACACCGCAAGGAAGCGCGCGGTTGCAGTTGCTGCCGGGCCGCTTTGCCGGCTTGGCGATCAGCGCCGATCTGCAATACCAGCGCGAATCGGGCCTGCCGCAGCTGAGCGGATCACTGCGGGCAAGCGACAACCAGGTCGAGCTGAAAAGCAGCTTGAGCGCCGATTTGAACCATGCCTTCAGCGGCGACCTGCAATTGCAAGCGCCGCAGCTGGCCGGTTTGCAGCCGCTGCTCGACGCCATCACCCCGCAGCTGCAGATCCAGGGCAGCTTGCAGGGCAAGGCCAGCCTGCAAGTCAGAAAGGAGCTTGCCGAGGCCAAGGAATGGTCCTGGCATAGCCTGGCCGAGCTGCAAGCCAAGGCCTTGCGGATCGAGCTGGCCGGGGCCGTAACGCAGATCGGCCAGGCCAATTGGCAAGGGGAGCTGGGTAGCGAGCGCCAAGCGCCCATGCTGAGCAGCCTGAAGCTCGAGCAATTCAGCCAGGGCAGCCTCAAGCTGCAAGATGCATCGCTGAGCCTCCAAGGCAGCTGGGCGCAACACCAGCTGCTGGCGCAGGCCAACGCTGACTGGCTGTTGCCGGCGGCATTGACCCCCGGTCGACCCGGCCAGCGCGCGCAAGGCCCGTTGAGCCTGAGCCTGCAAGGCGCGCTCGACGGTAGCCCGGCGCAGGCCTGGCGCGAAGGCCTGCAATGGCATCTCAGCGCGATCCAGATGCTGGCCCGGCCCCAAGACCCGGGCATGGCGCCTTGGCTCAATGCCAGCGGCCTGAGCGCCGAACTGGCTTGGTCGCCGCAGCGCCAGCAGGCCTGGCTCAACCCCGGCCGCGTTGAGTTGGCTGGCGCCGGTCTGCAATGGCAGCAGCTCCGCTGGGACGATGGCCGGCTGGCCCTCGACGCCAAGCTCGAGCCGCTGGCCGTGGCGCCGCTGCTGCAGCGCTGGCAAAAGGATTTCGGCTGGGGCGGCGATATGGTCATCGGCGGCGAAGCGCACTTGAGCATGCATCCGGAGTTGAAGCTGGCCCTGTCACTTCAGCGCCGCAGCGGCGACCTCAACCTGACCGAGGACCGGCAGCAATTGAAGCTTGGCCTCAGCGAGCTGAGCCTGGATCTGCAAGGCAGCCCCGGCCTTTGGCAACTGCGCCAGAGGCTGGCGGGCAGCAACCTGGGTGCCGTTAGCGCCGACATCAGCGCGCGCAATGCCGCCACCTGGCCCGATGCCAGCTCAAGGCTGGCAGGCTCGCTCGAAGCCAGCGTTGCCAACCTCAACCAGTGGGGCGCCTGGTTGCCGGCCGGCTGGCGTGTCGGCGGCAATCTCTTTGCCAAGCTCGCCTTAGG
>CAIJIT010000299.1 GCA_903820745.1 uncultured Burkholderiales bacterium | reverse complement strand
GCGCGCCATGACCTGCCGAACTCGCCGCTGAACCAGATCAACCATGCCTACCATTTCGACGCCAGCCTCTATGCGCGCTACCTGCGCAAGCTGTCCGAAGCCCGCGGGGTGCTGCGCACCGAAGGCAAGATTGTCGAGGTCGTGCAACAGCAGTCCGGCCCGCAAGAAGGTCATGTCCAGGCGGTGGTGACGGAAAGTGGCGAGCGCATCGAAGGTGAATTGTTTATAGACTGCTCGGGCTTTCGCGGCCTGCTGATCGAGCAGACCTTGAAGACCGGTTTCGAGGACTGGTCCGAATGGCTGCTGTGCGACACCGCGCTGGCCGTGCCTTGCGAATCGGTGGCACCGCTGACGCCTTACACCAGGTCGACCGCACATTCAGCCGGTTGGCAATGGCGCATCCCGCTGCAGCATCGCATTGGCAATGGCCATGTGTTCGCCAGCAAATTCGTCAGCGAAGATCAAGCCTCAGCGACGCTGCTTGCTAATCTGGATGGCAAGGCCTTGGCCGACCCGCGCAAGATCCACTTTGTCCCCGGCATGCGCAGCCGATGCTGGAATCGCAATGTGGTGGCGATCGGCCTGGCCAGTGGTTTCATTGAGCCGCTCGAATCGACAGCGATCCATCTGGTCCAGTCGGCCATCTCGAGGTTGATCAACTTCTTCCCGGATCAGGGCTTCAACCCGGTCGATGTGAATGAATACAACCGCCAAAGCCGCTTCGAATATGAACGCATCCGCGACTTCATCGTCCTGCATTACAAGCTGACCCAGCGTGATGATTCAGCGTTCTGGCGGCATTGCGCCCAGATGTCGATACCCGACACGCTGAGCCACAAAATCGAGCTCTATCGCGCGCATGGGCGCTTGCTGCGGGTTGATCTGGAGTTGTTTGCCGAGACCGGTTGGTTGCAGGTGATGGAGGGCCAGAATCTGCAGCCCGAAGGCTATCACCCGCTGGCCGACCTGCAGTCTGAAGCGGACACGGTCGAATATCTGGAAAGCGTGCGCGAGGTGATCGCCAAATGCGTCGAGGTGATGCCCGACCATGCGGCCTATATCGCTCAGCATTGCGCGGCGGCCAAGCCGATGATGGGCTGATCATGACGGCTGAACTCGATTCCCACCCACTGCAGCGCCGCACAGTATTGGCCGCAACGCTGTTGAGCGCCTTACCCTGGGCTGGCGCGCAAAGTCTGGCAGGCAAACCCGATGCCGCGCTGTTTTTCCGTGCGCCGCAAATGCTCGGCGCCGGGCTGTCGCCGGATGGTCAGTGGTTGGCGATGACTACGATCGGCCCGCAGGGCAGGGCGGTGTTGTCAGTGCTCGATCTCGCCAGCATGACGCCGACGGTGATCTACAGTTCGGGCGACGCCGATGTCGAGCATGTGGTCTGGGTCAACAACAAGCGGCTCGCCTTGACCTTGACCGATCGGGATCTGCCGCAAGCCAAGATCGATGCAGGCCCCGGATTGTTTGCTGTTGACCGTGACGGTGAGGATTTCAGGCAGCTGGTCGAGCGCCAAGGCGTTTGGGCCAGAAACGGCAACGACGGGCGCCGTCTCGAGCCGGGAAATACCTTTTTGCTCAATGGTGGAACCCAGCGCAACAGCGATGAGGTGCTGGTCGCCCGACCGGAAGGCTTTGAGGGCAAGGATGTCGACTACATCAAGCTGCTGCGACTGAACACTAGAAACGGCCGCAGCGAGGAGGTGGACAGCCCCTTGCACTCGGTCGGTTGGTTGCCGGACATTCAGGGCAATCTGCGTGTCGCGGTGACGCGTCAGGGAGAAAAGGGCAGCTTGCGCTGGAAAGATCCGGCCACCGGTGGATGGCGGACGCTGGCCGAATTCAATGGCTATACCGGTGACGGCGAGGTACAGGTCAGCCATGTCGGGCCCGACGGGAAGCTCTACATCAATGCGCGCCGTGGCCGGGACAAGATGGCGATGTGGTTGCTCGATCCGGTGACTGGCTCATGGTCAGCCGAACCGCTGGCGCAGTCGCCACAATTTGACGTCATCGCCCAGGTGGTCGCCAGGCGCGATCTGGTGCTGGGCCTGCGCTTCACCATCGATGCCGAGGTGACCTTGTGGTTCGATGCGGGCATGAAGACCCTGCAGGCGCAGATCGACAAGGTGTTGCCGCGCACGGTGAATCGCTTGACCTTGCCCTGGGAGGGCGATTCACCCTGGGTGTTGATCGAGGCGTTCGCAGACATCCAGCCGACGCAGTTTTTCCTCTTCAATCGATTGACGCGTAAATTCACCCGACTCGGTGCCAAACGCCCGGACATCGATGCCAAGCAAATGGGCGCGATGGACCTGCATTGGATCAAGGCCCGCGATGGTCTTGAGCTGCCGGTCTGGTTGACGCTGCCCAAGGGCGGTGCGAAGAACCTGCCGATGGTCGTGCTGGTCCATGGCGGGCCTTTTGCCATGGGCCCAAGTTGGCGCTGGGACGCCGAAGCGCAGTTTCTGGCGGCTCGCGGCTATGCAGTCTTGCAGCCTCAATTCCGCGGCACCAAGGGTTTCGGCGAGGCCCATTACAAGGGCGGCTGGCGCCAATGGGGCAAGGCGATGCAGACCGATCTGGCTGATGCAACGCGCTGGGCTATTGCGCAAGGCATTGCCGACCCGAAGCGAATTGCCATCGCCGGCGCGAGCTATGGCGGCTACGCGACCTTGATGGGCTTGTTGCGCGATGCCGACCTGTTCCGTTGCGGCGTTTCCTGGGTTGGTGCGACCGACCTGGACCTGCTCTACACGGTCAGCTGGGACGATGTGTCCGATGACTTCAAGAAGCAGGGCATGCCGCGTTTGGTCGGTGACCGGATCAAGGATGCCGCAGACCTGAAGGAAAATTCGCCGCTGACCCATGCAGCGAAGATCACCCAGCCGCTGCTGCTGGCTTATGGCAGTGCCGACCAGCGCGTGCCGCTGGTGCATGGGGAATCGTTCCGCAAGGCGCTGTCGCCCGGCAAGCTGGAATGGATAGTCTACGAAGACGAGGGCCATGGCTGGCGCTTGCCTGCGAACCAGATCGATTTCTGGAATCGCACCGCCCGTTTCCTCGATAAGCAGTTGGCGCCGATCTGATCAAGCCGAGGCTGATGGATTGCCTCACCTGATGTCACTTCAATCTGGCTTGCTGCTTGGCTGAGCCCTCACCCCGAACTTCGCCATGAACCAAAACCCCGCTGCTGAGATGGCCCATGTGGCCTGGTCGCGCCAGGTCAGCATTTACCAGGTGAATCTGCGCCAGTACACGCCTGAAGGCACGATCAAGGCCTTTGCTGCGCAGCTGCCACGACTGAAGAAGATGGGTGTCGAGCTGATCTGGCTGATGCCTTTGCAGCCGATCGGCAAGCTCAATCGCAAGGGCAGCCTCGGCAGCTATTACTCGATCAGCGACTACCGGGCGGTGAACCCGGAATTCGGCAGCCTGGGTGATGCACGCCAACTGATTGAACAAGCCCATGGCCTGGGCATCAAGGTCATCCTGGACTGGGTTGCCAACCACAGCGCCTGGGATCATCCCTGGACCCATAGCCACAAGGATTGGTACAAGCAAGATGCCAAGGGCGAGATTTTCCCGGTCACCTTCAACTCGGGCCCCGAGCCTGAATACTGGACCGATGTCGTCGGGCTCGATTACGAAAATCCGGCATTGCGCGAGGCGATGATCGCCGAGATGGCGTTCTGGGTCCGCGAGGTCAACATCGATGGTTTCCGCTGCGATGTGGCCAGCCTTTTGCCGACCGATTTCTGGGAGCAGGCCCGCCGGGAACTTGACGCCATCAAGCCGATGTTCATGCTGGCCGAATCCGACCAGGCCGATCTGCACCGCGCCGCCTTCGACATGAGGTATGGCTGGGACCTGGCCGACCTGATGAAGGCGATCGGCAAGGGGCATGCCGGTGCCAAGGAGCTGCGCGACTGGGTCGGCAAAGAATCCGCCTATCCAGGCCATGCTTACCGGATGAATTTCACCAGCAACCATGACTTCAACAGCTGGCATGGTACCGACGCCGAACTTTATGGCGAGGCTTACCAGGCCCTGGCTGTGCTGAGCTTCACGCTGCCCGGCATGCCCTTGATCTACGGCGGCCAGGAAGCGCGTTTGACCCGGCGGCTCGAATTCTTCGAGAAAGATCCGATCGACTGGAAGACGCTCGAACTCGAGGCCTTTTATAGCGGGCTGCTGGCGCTGAAGAAGAACAACCCGGCACTGGCCAATGGCCAATATGGCGCGCCGGTCTTGCTGCTCGATGCGGGCAATCAACAGCTGCTTGCCTTCAGCCGCCAATTGGGCAGCAACAAGGTCACGGTGGCCGTGAATCTTTCCAATCAGGCCCAGACTTTTCAATTGAACGGCAGGCCGCGGCAACTGCCCGCCTGGCAATGGCAGGTCGAATCAAGTCTCTGACCCTCATCTCGGCGCTTTCGATCCCGCTCACTGCGGGAAACCGGTTTTTTGCGGCCATAGATTGAGGAAGGGCTGCACGCTAGCGCTGGCGTAAAGGCCGGCTTGCGTGAAGGGCTCGGCTTTGAGCCATTCCATTGCGGCTGAACGCGAGTCGAAGTCGATCGCCAGCAGGCTGCCAATCATCGTCTGCCCGTCATCGCTGGTGAACGGCCCGGCAAAGGCGATGCGCTCAGCCGCTGCGGCGAGATAGGCCTTGTGCTGCGGCCGCATGGACTGGCGCAGTTCGGCGCTGTCGGGTTTGTCCATCAGGATGAAGGTGAAGATCATGGCCGCCTTTGATTTGTGTAGACGTCGAATTTAACCGATGGGCAAGGCGATACTTAGCCGCAGAACCGGACCCCTGATGGATTCCCAATTTCTCCCTGCATTCAACCCGCGCCCGCGGATCCAGTCGATCCGGATCGGGCCCGATGACCATGCTTATGTCATTGACGATGTGCTGCTCAACCCGGAGCGGATGGTCGAGTTGGCGCAGCTCAATCGTCATCAATTCAAGCGTCCGCCGGTTTTTGCCTACCCCGGGCTTGAACTCGGCATGCCGGCTGATTTTTCGAGTCGACTCGATGAGTTTTTTCGTCAACATATCCGTCGCTTGCTCGGTGGCAGACGCACGCTGAGGATGAGTTGCCGCTTGTCGATGGTCAACTTTGCGCCACAGGAACTTGCACCACGCCAATGGTCTTGTCACCGCGACCTCGACGATGTCGCCCCCGGCGAATGCATTGCCGCTTCGGTGCTTTATCTGTTCAAGGGCAGCCGCTTGGGTGGCACCAGTTTTTATCTGCCCAAGCGCTCACCCGCCGAGACGAACCAATTGGTGCGCGATGCAGTCGCGATGGAAGGCCCCGAGTTCACGCGCCGCTATGCGGTGGCGCAAGGCTATATGGTCGACTCGAACGAGTATTTCGAGCGGACCTGCACCTTGCCTGCGCAGTGGAACCGGATGGTTTTCTACAACGGTGCCATGTTCCACAGCGGCGCCATCACCGCGCCGCAAAGCCTGAACGACGATCCGCAGACCGGGCGGCTGACGCTGAACGGTTTCTTTGCCAGCTCGAGCAAAGCGACTTGAATCAGGGCGTGACCAGCAGGCTGCCGAACAAGGCCGGCACGCTGAGCTGAAGCTGGCCATTTTTATCAACGGCCAGTTGCTCGCCGGTCAGGGCATTGCGCAACATCTTGGCCTTCATGGCAGATGGCAGTTTTACTTTGACGCTGCGCGCGCGGCTGGCATTGTTGGTCGCGGTGATGGCCCAGGTCTCGCCGTCCTGTCGGGCCAGCACGATCAGGTTGGCATCCAGATAAAGCGGTGCGCTGATGCTGCCATGGCGCAGCACCGGGTAGGTCTAGCGCAGCCGTGTCAGGGCTTTGAAATCAGCCAGTAACTCGGCGTCGGCTTGTCCGCCTTCATCGGCCCAGGGGTAGGTCGCGCGGTTGTAGGGATCTTCGCCCCCGGTCAAACCCACTTCGTCGCCGTAGTAAATCGTCGGCGCGCCGGGGAAGGTCATCTGGAAGAACAAGGCCAGTTTCAAGCGCTGTTTTGCCAGGGCCTTGGCCTTGGCATCGCCATCGTCAAGATCACCGAAATGATGCAGGGCGCGCGCCTTGTCATGGCTCGAGATCAGGTTCATCAAGGCGTAAAAAGCCTGTGGCGGATAGGCCTCGCGCATCAGTTCGATGTTGGCGTAGATCTTGTCGGTGGCACCGCCGGCGGCATAGTTGAGCAAGCTGTCGCGGAAGATGTAATTCATCGTCGAGTCGAAGGAGTCGCCGAGGAAGAACTTGCTCGCATCGAACCAGGTTTCGGCGATCAGCAGCGCATCGGGTTTGTGCGTTTTGATCGTCTGGCGCCATTCGCGCCAGAAGTCATCCGGCACCCAGGGTGCGACATCCATGCGCCAGCCCGAAGCGCCGCGGTCGAGCCAGAATTTCATGACCGAATCGGGCGCGCCAAAGGCGAACTGACGAAATGATGGCGAAGCCTTGTTCAACTCGGGCAGGTCGCTGACGCCGACCCAGCCCTGGTACTGTTTGTCAGGGTTGGTCTGGGTTTTGTCGAAGTGGTACCAGTCGGCATAGGGCGACGCGGGGTTGATCTTGCCGCCGGCAAAAGCACCGGATCCGCCATGGTTGTTGAATCGGTCGAAGTAGACCGAGTCGCTGCCGCTGTGGTTCAGCGAGGCATCGGGGATCAGGCGGATGCCGCGCTTGGCGGCTTCGACGCTCAGGCGCTCGAAATCTGCATTGCTGCCGAAGGCCGGGTCGATCTGCTTGTAATCGGCCGTGTCGTATTTGTGATTGCTGGCCGCCTTGAATACCGGCGTCATGTAAATCACGTTCGCGCCGAGCTCCGCGATGTAATCGAGCTTGCTGATGATGCCAGCCAGGTCGCCGCCAAAGAAGTCGTTGTTGTAGACCGCATCGCTGCCATCTCCAGAACCCGGTTTCCAGGGTTTGTCGAGCCAGTTCTTGTGTAGCTCCACGCCCTTGTCGTGATAGCGGCGGAGGCCCGGCTTGGGGTCATTGCTCTTGTCTCCGTTGCGGAAACGCTCGGGGAAGATGTAGTAATAAACCGCATCGCGCGCCCATGCGGGGACCTTGAAGTCGGCGCTGTAGACGGTCTGGCGGTAGCGGCGGATCGCCGTGGGACTCGTGGGCTTTGCTGTGACTTGGCCCAGGCCCATCGAGCCTTTTTCGCGCGTCCAGTAGACCTCGTCGGCATTGTTCTGGAAAAGATAGCTCTTGCCGGCGATCTCGACTTCGAAGTAATAGCCGTAGATCGCCTTGTCGGGAAACCGGTAGCTGCCGACCCAGCGATCACGGCCCTTGCCGGCATTGCTTTTTTGCAGCGGGATTCGGGCCACTTCGCGGTACTCGAGCAGATCCTGGTTGCCTTCCAGTCGGCGTATTTCGACCACCAGGCTGGCTTGGCTGACACCGGGTTGTGCGCTCAGTGAAAACGTCACCTCGCTGCCGGCAGTGACGGCGCCAAACGGGGTTTTGTCCGCAAGCTGGCGCGAGTCAAAGCGCAGTGTCGGCAGGGTGGCGGCAGCGGTATGAAGCATCGGCAAGCTCAGCAAGGCAAGGAGCAGGAGTTTTTGAATTCGCATGATCTATCGGAGGATTCAGCCTTTGACTCCGCCGGCGGTGAGGCCGCTGACGATCCAGCGCTGCGCGAGCAGGAAGACCAGGGTGATCGGCAGGCCCGAGAGTACGGCGGCGGCGGCAAAGTCGCCCCACAGGAAGCGCTGGTCATGCAGGAAATATTTGGAACCCACCGCCAGCGTCAGATTGCTTTCTTCGCGCAGCAGCACCGAGGCGACCGGGTATTCGATGATGCAGCCGATAAAGGCGAGCACGAATACCACCATCAGGATCGGCAGCGCCATTGGCAGCAGCACCATGAAGAAGGCCTGCCAATGGCTTGCACCATCGACCTTCGCGCATTCCTCGATCTCGACCGGGATGGTTTCAAAATAACCCTTGATGGTCCAGATATGGGTGGCCACGCCGCCCAGATAGGCCAGCACCACGCCGGCATGGGTTTCGATGCCCAGCGCCGGCACGAAGCTGCCGATGGTTTCGAAGATGGCATAGATCGCCACCAGCGCCAGCACCGGCGGGAACATCTGCAGCAGCAGCATCGAGTTCAGGATCGGCATCTGGAAGCGGAACTTCAGGCGCGCGAAAGCATAGGCCGAAGTGGTCGAAATGAACACGATCAGCAGGGCCGAGATGCCCGCGACCTTGATCGAGTTCCATAGCCAGGTCAGCACCGGAAAGGGCGGTTGCACCCAGCTGCCGTCAGCACCTTGGTAGGCGATACCCAGAGCCAGCTTCCAATGCTCGAGGCTGAGCTCGGTGGGGATGATGTTGCCGGTGGCGAAGTTGCCCGGCCGCAGCGAGATCGAGACGATCGCCAGCAGCGGGAACAGCGTCAGCGCCAGAAATAACAAGAGCAGCCCATGGGCCGCGAAAACTCGCCAGCGCGCTTGCCGGCCTCGCACGATTGCCATTGAAGCTCCTCAGCTTTGTGCTTTGCGCATCAGGCGCAGGTTGATCAGCGACAGCGCCGCGACCAGGATGAAGATCAGCGTCGAAATCGCTGCGGCCAGGCCGAAGTCAGAGCCCGAATCCTTGAACGCGATGCGGTAGGTGTAAGACACCAGAATGTCGGTCTGCCCAGCCGGGATCTTGGTCGAGAGAAAGTCGGGCCGGCCATCGGTCAGCAACGCGATCAGCACGAAGTTGTTGAAGTTGAAGGCAAAGGCGCTGACCAGCAGCGGCGCCAGTGGCTTGATCACCAGGGGCAGGGTGATCTTGAAAAAGTTCGTCAGCGGGCCCGCACCCGCGACCGCCGAAGCTTCGTACAGGTCGGCTGGAATCGCCTTCAGCAGACCCGCGCAGAGGATCATGATGTAGGGATAGCCGAGCCAGACATTGACAATCACCAGCATCAGCTTGGCCAGCAGCGGGTCGGCAAACCAGGCCGGTTTGACGCCGAAGAGCGCGTCGAGGATCGCGTTGATTTCGCCGAAATTCTGGTTGAACAGGCCTTTGAAGACCAGGATCGAGATGAAGCCCGGCACCGCGTAAGGCAGGAACAGCAAGGTGCGGTAAACGCCGCGGAAGCGCAGGTCCTCCCAGTTCAGCAACACGGCCAGCAGCATGCCGATCGCGGTGGCGCAGAACACGGTCAACAGCGAGAACAGCACCGTCCAGATGAAGATCGCCAGGAAAGGGCCGCGGAAATCGGCGTCGAGCAGCATGCGGGTGTAGTTCTGCCAGCCGACGCTGACCTTGAAGCCCGGTTGCTGGACTTCGCCGGCGCCGTTTTCGAAGTAGCCGCTGCGCAAGCTCGGTTGGTAGACCTGGCCGTCGGACAGTCGCTTCAAGCCGCCGTCGTCGAGCGCCTGCCATTCCCTTTTGACCGGACCGAATTCGCGCAGGCCGAGGTAATGCAATTCATCCAGACCGGTGCTGGCCGGCAGCAGCAAGGTCAGCTGCATCAAGGCATCGCGATGCGCAATCAAGTCGCGCAGCGGCAGCGGCAGAGGCAATGAAGCGCTGGCTGCCTGCATCTCGACCCGGCTCACGCTGCCTGGCTTGTTCAGGTCCAGCGGCGCCGAGACCCAGGCCGGTCTGGCTGTCTCGGGGTCGCTCAGCAGCAAGCGAAAGCGTTGACCCTCGGCATGCAGGCTGAATGGCTGCACCTGCGCCTGCACCGCTTGATGCTGGTCGAGCAGGTAGCTGCGCACCCGCTGCTGGCTCAGCAGATGGGCCGACGAATAGTTGGTGAAGCCGATCTGGGCGGTGTAGATCAGTGGAAAGGCGATGAACAACAGCATCCCGGCGATGCCGGGGAACAAATAGCGGTAGGCAAACCCGGTTTGGCTGAGGTAGATGTAAAAGCCGGCAGAAAACAGCGCGAGCGCACCGACCGCCCAGACCTGTTGGCCCGCTGCATTGATCATGAAGCTCAGGTAGAGCGCTGCCAGCATGGCCAGAGCGGTGAGCGGCCAGCGCAGCCATTGCACGATGCGCTCGGGCAGCGTGGGTGGCATGCGGCTGTAGTTGGCGACAGGGTTGTTCATGGCTTGAGCAGCATGCGGGCGGCCGCGCCGTCGAGCGCGTCCTTGGGCGATTGCAGACCATTGGTGATGGCTTCCAGGGCCGCGTCCATGGCGGTCCAGAACCGGCCGACTTCGGGGATGTTGGGAATCGGCTCGCCGCGGCGCGCATTTTCCATGCTGGCGCGGATCAAGGGGTTGACTGCCAGTTCGGCATAAAAAGCCTTGTTGGCCGGCACGCCAATCGCCACATCGGCGTCAAGTATCTTCAGCGATCGCGGGCGCAGCAGATGGTTTTCAATGAATTCGCGCGCGATGTCCTTGACCTTGCTCGGCGCGGCGATCATGCAGCCGAGCACGCCGACAAAGGGCTGCGAAGGCCGGCCGGCGATCACATCGGGAATCGGCGCGACGCCGAAATCGATGCCGGCTTTCCTGGCGTTGTCCCAGGCCCAGGGGCCCGAGATCATCATCGCCACATCGCCTTTGGCAAATGCGCCTTCCATCTCGGCATAGCGTGCGCCCTTGGGCATATGGCCGTCACGCAGCAAGCGTGCAATCATTGAAGCGCCGGCCAAGGCGCCGGCATTGTTGACGCCGACTGCAGTCGCGTCGTATTCGCCCTGCGCATCGCGGGCAAAGATCTGTCCGCCAGCGCCGGCCAGCAGCGACCAGCTGAAAAAGCTCTTGTTGTAGTCCCACAGAATGGCATGCTTGCCGGCAGCGTTCAAACGCTTGTCGAGCGCGATGACTTCGTCAAAAGTCGCCGGTGGCGTTTTCACCAGGGCGCGGTTGTAGATCAGGCCGGTGGTTTCGATCGCAATCGGGTAGCCCCAGACGCGACCTTTGTAGCCGAAGGCCTTCCAGGCGCTGTCCTCGATCTCGGCCATGATCTTTTTGCCCGGGCTCAGCGGCGTCAGCAGGCCGGACTTGGCCCATTCGCCGACCCGGTCATGCGGCCAGCAAAAGATGTCGGGGCCTTTGCCGGCGCCGACCGCCTGCTGGAACTTGTCGGTCGCGTCGACCGGATGCTCGACGATCACCTTGACGCCCGAGACTTTTTCGAATTCATGGCCGACTTTTTGCAGGCCGTTGTACGCCTTGTCGCCATTGATCCAGACCAGCAGCTTGGGGCTTTCGGCCTGCACCTGCGGCGCCAGCAGCAGCGGCAGCAAGATTGCGGCGATTTTCCTCACGCGCCGGCCTCGGCGGCCAGGCGTTGGAAGGCCAGCCCTTGTTGATCGAACAAGTAGCAGGCTTGAGTCGGCAAGCTCAAGCTGAGCCGATCACCGGCGCGGATCTTGGTGCGGCCGTCGAACTGGCAGGTCAGACCATCTTCAAGGCCGGGGAAGGCGCAATAAGCATGGGTGGTGCTGCCCAGCGACTCGACGAAAGTGACGCCGCAATCGATCAGGTTGTCTGCCCCGTTGACGACGAAATGTTCTGGGCGCATCCCCAGCACGAGGCTTGCACCGGCCTGCGCGCTTGACGCATTGACCGCGCAGCGGATCAAGTCGCCATTGCCCAGTTTCACGGTGGCCGCCTGGGGTGACGCTTCGACCAACTCGCAAGGGATGAAATTCATTTTCGGTGAGCCGATGAAGCCGGCGACGAACTGGTTGACCGGATGTTCGTACAGCTCCAGCGGTGTGCCGACCTGTTCGATCCTGCCGGCCGAGAGCACGACGATGCGGTCAGCCAGCGTCATCGCTTCGACCTGGTCATGGGTGACATAGACCATCGTCGTCTGCAGGTCTTCATGCAGCTTGGCGAATTCATAGCGCATGCGCACGCGCAAGGCTGCATCAAGGTTGGACAGCGGCTCATCGAACAGGAAGACCTCGGGCTTGCGAACGATCGCGCGGCCGATCGCCACGCGCTGGCGCTGGCCGCCCGACAGGTCCTTGGGCTTGCGCAAGAGCAGATGCTCGATATGCAGGATCTTCGCTGCGTGGGTGACGGCGGCGTCGATTTCCTGCTTGGGCACTTTGGCCAGCTTCAGCCCGAAAGCCATGTTGTCGTACAGATTCATATGCGGGTACAGCGCATAGGACTGGAACACCATGGCGATGCCGCGCTCGGCCGGCGGTACTTCGTTGACCAGGCGCCCGGCGATGCGTAACTCGCCGCTGCTGATTTCCTCGAGCCCGGCGATGCTGCGCAGCAGGGTCGATTTGCCACAACCGGATGGGCCGACAAATACGATGAACTCGCCGTCGCGGATCTGCAGATTGATGTCGTGCAGAATCTTCACTTCGCCAAAGGCCTTGCATACGCCGGTCAGTTGTACATCCGCCACTTGTCACCTCCATGCCGCTTGAACGGACTTGCTTGAACAGACTATTCGATCAACCGGCTCTTGGCAGCGATGCGCGGCCAAGCCGGCATGGCGCCTGATTCGAACCAATATACAGGTCAAAATGTAGTTGAACAACAGCATAGACCCGGGGTTAAACAAGTTTTTTTCTGGTTTCTCTATGGATAAAATATTTTTATTGTTTTCATCATGTAGTTTAACTACGAACATCTTCGGTTCTGGGCGATACTTCGGTCGGCGCTGTCCTCGGGACAGCTTGGATGTTCCTGCGAACTGGGGATTGCACCGATGAACGACTTGTTGAACACGCGCCCGGCAATGGCTGCCAATCCTTCGGCTTTTGCACCGATCAGCGCGGAGGCTTTGGACAAGACCCAGGCGGCATTCATCACGGCGTTCGAGCGCGAGCTGGCCAACTGTGGCGCGGCCGCGACGCCGCAACTGGCGATGCGCGCTGCAGCCGCAGCCTGCCGCCAGTTGCTGGCCGACCGTTGGGCGCTGACCCAGGCGCAAGATGCGGTTCGCGGTGCTGCTGCCGTGACCAAACGGGTCCATTACCTGTCGATGGAATTCCTGATGGGCCGGGCCCTGTCCAACGCTTTGGCGGCCATGGGGCTGACCGATTGCCTGAGCCGCTGCCTGGCCGCATCCGGCTTGCAACTCGGCGATACGCTCGAGCGCGAAGCTGATGCAGCCCTGGGCAATGGCGGTCTGGGTCGTCTGGCCGCCTGTTTTCTCGATTCATTTGCCGAGATGGGTCTGCCATCGTTCGGCTATGGCCTGCGCTATCAATACGGCATGTTTGCCCAGGGGATCCAGCAAGGGCGCCAAGTCGAGGCCCCCGACGACTGGATGAATCTGGGCCAGCCCTGGGAGATCGCGCGTCCCGATCTGCGCTACAGCATCGGCTTTGGCGGCCGGGTCGAGGCCGGCGGCGTCGATGGCGGGCGCTGCTGGCTGCCGGCCGAGCGCATCCAGGCCCAGGCTTTTGACTTCATCGTGCCAGCGCATCACAGCCAGCGCGTTTCGACCCTGCGCCAATGGCATGCCAGTGCCGAAGCGCCGATCGACTTCAAGGCTTTTTGCGAAGGTGATTACCCCGGCGCTGCGCGCCACCGCGTTGCCGCTGACAGCCTGAACTGGGTGCTGTATCCGGACGACAGCACTGAGCAGGGGCGGGAACTGCGCCTGAAGCAGGAGGCATTTCTGGTCAGCGCCTCCTTGCAGGACCTGATCGCGCGCCATCTGCGCGAAGCCGGGTCGCTGCGCAGTCTCGGACTCGCCAATGCCATCCACCTGAACGATACCCATCCGGCTTTGGCGCCGGCCGAGCTGATGCGCTTGCTGCTCGACGTGCATGGGCTCGACTGGGACCTGGCCTGGAGCATCACCCATCAGGCGGTCTCCTACACCAACCACACCTTGATGCCCGAGGCCTTGGAGACCTGGTCGCTGCGCATGTTCGAGGCCTTGCTGCCGCGCCATCTGGAAATCATTTACGAGATCAACCATCGCTTCCTGACCCAGGTGCGCTTGCAGTTCCCCGGCGACGATGGGCTGGTCAGCAGGGTGTCGCTGATCGATGAGGGCGGAGAGCGCCGCGTGCGCATGGCGGCCTTGGCCGTGATCGCTTCGCACAAGGTCAATGGTGTAGCGGCGCTGCATTCGCAGTTGATGGTGGAGACGATCTTTGCCGACTATGCGCGCATCTTCCCCGGCCGTTTTCACAATGTCACCAATGGCGTGGCGCCCAGGCGCTGGCTGCAGCAGGCGAACCCGGGCCTGGTGGCGCTGATCGATCAGCGTATCGGTGGCCAATGGCGGCAGGATTTGTCGCAGCTCTCAAAGTTGGCGCCGCTGGCCGATGACATCGGCTTCGGCCGGCAACTGCTGGCAGTCAAGCGCGCCAACAAGCAGCGGCTGGCCTTGTTGATCCGCAGCGAGCTCGGCGTGATGGTCAATCCGGACAGCCTGTTCGACGTGCAGATCAAGCGCATCCATGAATACAAACGGCAATTGCTGAACCTGCTGCATGTGGTGGCGCGCTACCACGCGATCATCGATCAGCCTGATGCCTGCCGGACACCGCGCACCGTGGTGATCGCTGGCAAGGCCGCGTCGGCCTATGCCACGGCCAAGTCAGTGATCCAACTCGCACATGATGTCGGCCGCGTGATCAACAGCGACCCGCGCGTCGGTGATCGGCTCAAGCTGGTCTTCCTGCCCAATTACGGCGTCAGTCTGGCCGAAGTCATCATTCCGGCGGCTGATCTGTCGGAGCAGATCTCGACCGCTGGTACCGAAGCTTCGGGCACCGGCAATATGAAATTCGCGCTCAACGGCGCCTTGACCATCGGCACCTGGGACGGCGCCAATATCGAGATGGCCGAGGCGATGGGGGCTGAAAATATGTTCGTTTTCGGCCTCAAGACTGCGGCCGTGGCGCGGATGAAATCGATCGGCTACCAGCCGCGACGCCATGTCCAGGGCAACGCGCAGTTGCAGCGTGTCATCGAGGCCATTGCTGAAGGCGAGTTTTCGGCTGGCGACAGCCAGCGCTACCGCGCGCTGACCGACAGCCTGCTGAGCCGTGACGCCTATATGCTGATGGCCGATTTCGCCGACTATGTGGCGACGCAGCAGCGCGTCGATGCCCTGTTCGATACCCCCGCAGCCTGGGTGTCAAAAGCGATCTTGAACATCGCAGGCATGGGTGAATTTTCTTCCGACCGCACAATCGCGCAGTACATCGACCGGGTCTGGTCGGTCAAGACCATGGGCTGAGCAATGCTGGAGCAGGACCAAATCGACGAATTGCTGGCCGGGCGTCATACCGACCCGTTTGCCTTGCTGGGCCTGCATGCCGATGCGCAGGGCCGACTCTGGTTGCGCGCGCTGTTGCCGGGGGCCAGCAAGGTCGAACTGCTCGATGCGCTGAGCTCCAAGGTCCTCGTCGGCCTGCAGTCTCGGGGCGATTTTTTTGAGTCCTTGGTGCCGCGCCGGCGCAAGCGTTTCGATTACCGCCTGGCCGTGGCCTGGGCTGACGGCAGCCAGGGCATTTATGCCGACGCCTATGCCTTCGGACCGCAACTCGGCGATGCCGACCTGGCCTTGCTGGCTGCTGGCGAGCACCCGCGACCTTTTACCTTGCTCGGCGCCCATGCGCTGGAACAGGACCATGTCGATGGGGTGCGTTTCGCCGTCTGGGCGCCGAATGCGCGCCGGGTCAGCGTCGTCGGCAGTTTCAATCAATGGGACGGCAGGCGCCATGGCATGCGCTTGCGCCATGCCGCCGGCATCTGGGAGATGTTCGTTCCCCATGCGGCTTTGGGCGACCTGTACAAGTTCGAAATCATTGCGGCCAATGGCGACTTGCTGCCGCTCAAAGCTGACCCCTATGCCCGCGCGGCCCAGTTGCGGCCCGATACGGCCAGCATCGTCGCGGCGCTGCCCACTGCCAGGAGTTTGCCGCCCGAGCGCGCTGCAGCCAATGCCCGCCAGGCGCCGCTGTCGATCTATGAAGTGCATGCAGCCTCCTGGCGTTTCGGCCAAGGTGGACGCTTTGCCAGTTGGGAGGAATTGGCCTTGCAGTTGCCGGCCTATGCCGCCGGCCTGGGGTTCACCCATCTGCAGCTGATGCCGATCAGCGAGCATCCGTTCGATGGCTCCTGGGGGTATCAGACGCTCGGGCTTTATGCGCCGACCGCCCGCTTCGGCGAGCCCGAAGGTTTTGCAGTTTTTGTCGCCGCCTGCCATGCCCATGGCCTGGGCCTGCTGCTCGACTGGGTGCCCGCGCATTTCCCGTCCGATGCCCATGGCCTGGCGCAGTTCGACGGCAGCCCTTTGTATGAATATGCCGACCCGCGCGAGGGCTTCCACCGCGACTGGAACACCTTGATCTACAACTTCGGCCGCAATGAGGTGCGCCAGTTCCTGGTCGGCAACGCCTTGTACTGGATCGAACGCTGGGGCGTCGATGGGCTGCGCGTCGACGCGGTGGCTTCGATGTTGTACCGTGACTATTCGCGCGCTGCCGGCGAATGGATTCCAAATGTCGAAGGCGGGCGTGAAAACCTCGAGGCGATTGCCTTGCTGCGCCAGATGAACAGGCGGGTCGGCGCCGAGACGCCGGGCGCGATCACGGTGGCCGAGGAATCGACCAGTTTTCCTGGCGTGTCGGCGCCGGTCCATGCGGGCGGCTTGGGCTTCCATTACAAGTGGAATATGGGCTGGATGAACGACAGCCTGCGCTATATGCAGGAAGACCCGGTGCACCGGCGCTGGCATCACGACCAGATCACTTTCAGCCTGGTTTATGCATTCAGCGAGAACTTCGTGCTGCCGATCTCGCATGACGAGGTCGTCCATGGCAAGGGCTCGATGCTGGCCAAGATGCCCGGCGACGACTGGCAGCAATTCGCCAATTTGCGCGCCTATTACGGCTTCATGTGGGGTCATCCGGGCAAGAAGCTGCTCTTCATGGGGCAGGAGTTTGCGCAGCCGGGGGAATGGAATCACGACGCACCCTTGCCCTGGGCGCTGCTCGACGATCCGCGCCATGCCGGCGTGCAACGGCTGGTCGCTGACCTGAACCGGATTTACCGCGAATTGCCGGCGCTGCATCGGCTCGACTGCGAGGCGGCCGGTTTCGCCTGGCTGGACGCCAGCGATGCCGAGCAGTCGGTGCTGGCCTGGCTGCGTCGTGATGAGCAGGGCGGCATCGTGCTGGTGGTGAGTAATTTCACGCCGCTGCCGCGGGTCGCTTACCGGCTTGGCGTGCCCCAGGGCCATGGAGCCTGGAAGGAAGTCCTGAATACCGATTCGAGTCATTACGGTGGCAGCAACCTCGGCAATCTCGAGGCTCATCTGCCGACCTTGAGCCAGCCCGCGCAGCAGCAGGAACAGTCGATCCTGCTGACCCTGCCGCCCTTGGCGACGATTTTCCTGGTGCCGGCTTGAGCGCGATGAATCTGCTGCCTGAAAAACTGCAGGAGGGCCGGCATGAACCGCTGGGTGCGGTGGCGCGCGATGGGGGTATCAATTTCGCCGTATTTTCCGAACATGCGCAGGTCATCGAGCTGTGCATCTTCGACGCCTCGGGTGTGCGTGAATTGCGGCGCTACCCGCTGCATGGCCCGCATGACGGCATCTTCCACGGTTTCCTGCCCGGCCTGGGCCCGGGGCTGGTCTACGGCCTGCGCGCCCATGGACCTTATGAGCCGATGCAAGGCCACCGTTTCAATCCGCACAAATTGCTGCTCGATCCCTATGCGCGCGAGATTTTCGGCCGTTTCAGCTGGCAGGCTGAACACCATGGCTACGAGCAAGGCCACCCGGACGGGCCGCGCTCGCTCGACAGCCGCGACAACGCGGTCCAGGCCCTGAAGGCGAGGGTGGCCGAACCCTTGCTGGCGGCGCTGAGCCCGCGCCTGAACGCGCCGCGCCATGCTTCGACCGATGTGGTGTTGTACGAAGTCCATGTGAAGGGCTTTTCGATGCAGCATCCAGGCATCGCAGCCGGTTTGCGCGGCAGCTATGCGGGGCTGGCTTCGCCAGCAGCGATTGAACATTTCAAATCGCTGGGGGTGACCACGCTGTCGCTGCTGCCGGTCCAATATTGCATCGACGAGCCGCACCTGGCTGAGCGCGGTCTGCACAATTACTGGGGCTACAACACCCTGGGGTTTTTCTGCCCTGATCCCAGGTTGGCACAGGCTTCGCACCGCGATGATCCGAGCGCGGTGTTGCAGGAATTCCGCCAGATGGTGCAGACGCTGCATCAGCATGGGCTGGAAGTGGTGCTCGACATGGTCTACAACCACACGCCCGAAGGCAATGAATTCGGCGCGACGATCAGCTTTCGGGGGCTCGACAACAAGAGCTGGTACCGGTTGGTCAGTGACGACAACAGCCGCTATGAAAACCTCAGCGGCTGCGGCAATACGCTCAACTGCGCCCATCCGCGCGTCACCCAGTTCGTGCTCGATTCGCTGCGCTTTTGGGTCGGCGAGCTCGGTGTCGACGGTTTCCGTTTTGACCTGGCGCCGGTGCTGGGACGCACCGCCCATGGCTATGACCCGCGCGCCGCTTTCTTCACTGCGCTGCGCCAGGATCCCCTGCTGGCCGGCGTGCACTTGATCGCCGAACCCTGGGATGCCGGCTATGACGGCTATCAGCTCGGCCGTTTCCCGGGCCGCTTTATTGAATGGAATGACAAGTTCCGCGACACGGTACGCGATTACTGGCTCAAGTCTGGTGTCGGCCGGGGCGAGCTCGCAAGGCGTTTCATGGCCTCGAGCGATCTGTTCCAGCATGGCCAGCGCCGGCCTCAGGCTTCGGTCAATTTCATCGCGGTGCATGACGGCTTCGTGCTGGCTGATGTGGTCAGCTATATGCACAAGCACAACCATCAGAACGGCGAGGACAACCGCGATGGACGCAATGGTGAGCTGAGCGCCAATTTTGGCGCCGAGGGGCTTACCGATCATCCGGTCATCTTGGCCACCAGGGCGCGCGTCAGCCGCGCGATGCTGGCGACGCTGCTGCTCGCGCAGGGCACGCCGATGCTCTGCGCCGGCGATGAGCTCGGCAACAGCCAGGGCGGCAACAACAACGCCTATTGCCAAGACAACCCGACCACCTGGCTCGACTGGGAACAGGCCGCAGCGTCGGATAGCCTGCAAGCCTTGGTCGCCGAGTTGCTGGCCTTGCGCCGGCAGGAGCCCTTGCTGCACCATGGCCGCTGGTTCGCGCCTTCGCCGGGCGCTGCAGGCGACGCTTGTCTGAACTGGTTCAACCCCGGCGGACATCAAATGCAGCAGCATGATTGGCATGACTCGGGCAACCATGCTTTTGGCGCACAGTTGCGCGCCGCAACGGCCAGTCAGCCGCGGTTGATGCTGATCTTCAACCCCGAGCCGCAAACGCGCGCTTTCACCTTGCACCATGGCCCATGGCAATTGCTGTTTGACAGCAGCCGTGAACTGCAACCGGCGTTGATCGCCGAGTCGTCGCCCTTCATCGTGCCGGCACGCGCGCTACTGTTGTTGCGGCGGGCCGAATAATTCCAGGAAACTTTCGATGCAACTTGATCAACGCAATTCGGGTGTGCTGCTGCACATCACCTCGCTGCCGGGTCCCTATGGCATTGGCGATTTCGGGCCTGATGCCTTGCGTTTTGTCGACTGGCTGAATTCTGCCGGTCAGAGCCTTTGGCAGTTGCTGCCGACAACACCGATCGGCCCCGGCGACAGCCCCTACCAGGGTGTATCGGCGTTTGCCGGCAGCCAATGGATGGTGGCCTTGGAACCCATGGTCGAGAAGGGCTGGCTGGCTTCACCGCTGTTGCCTGCCAGCGGGTTCGATGCCGGTCATGTCGATTACGCAACGGTACTGCCCTGGCGCGAGCAGCAATTGCGCGCCGCAGCTCAGGGCTTTTTTGCCCAGGCTGAATTGATCGACCGTCAGGCCTTCAGCGCCTGGTGCATCGAACAGCAGGACTGGCTCGACGACTATGCGCTGTTCATGGCAATCCGCTCGCCCTTGAACGGAGCGCCCTGGTGGGATTGGTCGCCAGGCCTGGCAAGGCGCGATCCCGAGGCCCTGCTGACGGCGCGCCGGACCCATGCCGGAGAAGTCGCCTTCTGGCAGTTCGTGCAATGGCAGTTTGACGTCCAGGCGGCTGCGCTGAAGGCTTATGCGAACGGCAAGGGTGTGGCCATCATGGGCGACCTGCCGATTTTCGTTGCCCATGACAGCGCCGATTGCTGGTCGCGCCCCGACCTTTACCATCTGGACGCAAATTTCCAGCCAACTGTGGTGGCCGGTGTGCCGCCCGACGATCTGGGGCCGCTGGGCCAGCGCTGGGGCAATCCGCTTTACCGCTGGGAGCAGATGGCTGCCGAAAATTACGCCTGGTGGACGGCCAGGGTCAAGCGTGCGCTGACGCAGGCCGATGTTTTTCGCATCGATCATTTCCGAGGTTTTGCCGCTTATTACGAAATCGATGCCGCCAGCCCGGATGCGCGTCAGGGACGCTGGCTGACCGGACCGGGCAAGGCCTTGTTCGACGCGATCGAAGCGGCGCTGGGAACCTTGCCGATCGTGGCCGAAGACCTAGGTTTCATCACCCCAGACGTCCATCAATTGCGCGACGGCTGCGGATTTCCCGGCATGAAAATTCTGCAGTTCGGCTTTGGTGCCGATGGCCAGCATGAATTCCTGCCGCATATGTGGCCGCGCCGCTGCGTGGCCTATACCGGCACGCATGACAACGATACGGTACAGGGCTGGTGGCAGCATGCGAACGCCCGCGAACGTGCTTTTGCCGGCTCCTACCTGGCTTGTGGCGATGCCGATGTGCATTGGGCAATGATCCGTGCCTGCTGCAATTCGGTGGCGAATCTGGCGGTTTTTCCGCTCCAGGATGTGCTCGGCCTGGGCAGCAGCCACCGGATGAACATCCCCGGCGTACTCGGCGGCAACTGGGGTTGGCGCTTTACCTGGGCCATGCTCGGCAAAGACGCGAACCGGGTGCTCGGCCTGATCACGGCGGCCAGCGGACGCGGCCCGATCGAACTGCTGCATCTGCCGGCCTGATCAGGCGCGGTTGCTCGGTTATCCTCGCCGGCATCGAAAGTATCCTGCGATGAACATTACCGAAATCTTTCTGATCGCGATGCTGATCATCCTGACTGCGCCCTACCTGGTGTGGCGCTTGTTCAAGCTGGATTACTTCGCGCCGCTGGTGGTGGTGCAGATCCTGACCGGTATCCTGCTCGGCCCAGGTGTGCTGGGCGCGGCTTTTCCTGGTTATTACAGCTTTGTCTTCAATCCGGCGGTGATCCAGTCACTCAACGGCATTGCTTGGTGGGCGGTGATGCTGTTCGTCTGGATCGCCGGCATCGAGCTCGACCTGAAAGCCGCCTGGACGCACAAGCGCGAAAGTTCGGTGGCCGCCGGCCTGGCATTGGGCATGCCGCTGTTGTTCGGTTGCATTGCCGCTGCTGCGATGCTCGTGATGTCAGGCTGGATCGGCCCGAAGGCCTTGACCTGGCAATTCATTGCCGGTGTCGGCATGTCCTGTGCGGTGACCGCTTTGCCGATCCTGATTTTGCTGATGGAAAAGCTCGAGATTCTGCGCACGCCGCTGGGGCAGCGCATCTTGCGCTATGCCAGCGTGGACGACATCGCGATCTGGGGCGTGCTCGCCTTGATCCTGATGGACTGGGAGCGCATGGGTCGCCAAATCGGTTTCGTCATCGCTTTCATCGTGATCGGCGCGCTGTTCCGTCGCTTGATGACCCGGCTTTCGCAAAGCGATCGTTGGTATGTTGGCCTGATCTGGCTGGCGGCTTGCGGTTTCGGTGCCGATTGGTCAGGGCTGCATTTCATGGTCGGCGCCTTCCTGGCCGGCGCGGTGATCGATTCGGACTGGTTCGATCAGCAGCAGCTCGATTCGCTGCGTCACCATGTGCTGCTGGTGATCATGCCGGTGTTCTTCCTCAGCACCGGGCTGCGCACCAACTGGGGCGTCGGTGGTACGGCGGTCTTCATCGCAGCAGCCTGGTTGTTGCTGGCCTCGGTCAGCGGCAAGCTGGTCGGTGTGCACCTGGCGGGCCTTGCGCTGCGCTGGCAGTCGGGCGAAGCCTCCTTGATCGGCTGGTTGTTGCAGACCAAGGCGCTGATCATGATCATTTTCGCGAACATCCTGCTCGACAAACAGATCATCACCAACGAGACCTTCACCGCCTTGCTGCTGATGGCAGTGGCCAGCACGATGCTGACCATTCCGGTCGTCACGCCAAAGCTCAAGCGCATGGCGGGCCTGCTGGGCCGCAGTCATTGATCGGTTGCGCGGCAAACCTCGCCCTTCAGGGCGGGGTCAAGAGCGCGGACGGCGAAGCCGTCCGGTTGGGTGCGTCTCGTGTGGTGTTTGCTGGCGTTCGATGTACTGCCGGATAACGGCAATGGGTGCGCCACCG
>CAIJIT010000298.1 GCA_903820745.1 uncultured Burkholderiales bacterium | reverse complement strand
CGAGTACCCGCCAAAGCTGTCGGTGTCAGTGAGGGTCAACGCCTGGAAAGGCACATCAAGTGGTCTTGTGCGCCGAGATCGCCCCGACATTGCGTCGAAATACTGGAAAGGCGTGCTGTGGTCGCCTTTGTACTTCGTCGTCAGCGCAGGCGGTGCGCCACTGGAAACCATCAAGGCTTACGTCGAGGCGCAGCGCGCCTCCTCTGCACCGTCAGCAGCCCTCACGGGCTGCCCCTCTACCTCCCCGCCATGACTGGCGGGGGTTCTCGGGAATTCCGATGAAAAAAAGCCACGCAAGCCAAAAGGCGGCGTGGCTTGTGGTCAGACGTCCGGACCTGTTGAAGGGGAAGTCAACCCACCCCGCTATCAGCCCGAGATCCTTCCGTACCTGATCAGTTCTTCGACTGGTCAACCAGGCGGTTCTTCTTGATCCAGGGCATCATCGCGCGCAGTTTTTCGCCGACTTGCTCGATCTGGTGTTCAGCAGTCAATCGGCGACGGCTCAGCAAGGTCGGCGCGCCAGCCTTGTTTTCCAGAATGAAGCTCTTGGCATATTCGCCTGTCTGGATGTCCTTCAGGCATTGACGCATTGCGTCTTTGGTCGCTGAAGTGACGATCTTCGGCCCGGTGACATATTCACCATATTCGGCGTTGTTGGAGATCGAGTAGTTCATATTGGCGATACCGCCTTCATAGATCAGATCGACGATCAGTTTCAACTCATGCAGGCATTCAAAATAGGCCATCTCAGGCGCGTAGCCAGCTTCAACCAAGGTTTCAAATCCGGCCTTGATCAACTCGACCGTACCGCCGCACAGCACGGCCTGCTCGCCGAAAAGGTCAGTCTCAGTCTCTTCGCGGAAGTTGGTCTCGATGATGCCTGCCTTGCCGCCACCATTGGCCGCGGCATAGGAGAGCGCCAAGTCGCGCGCACGACCTGACTTGTCGGCATAGACCGCGATCAGGTGCGGTACACCGCCACCCTGCGTGTAAGTGCCGCGGACCGTGTGGCCTGGAGCCTTGGGAGCGACCATCCAGACATCCAGGTCAGCGCGGGGCGTGACCTGGCCGTAATGCACATTGAAGCCATGGGCAAAAGCCAGCGAAGCGCCATGCTTGATGTTGGGTTCAACTTCCAGTTTATAGACTTCAGCGATCTGCTCATCGGGCAATAACATCATTACCACGTCAGCGGCCCTGACTGCATCAGCAATGTCGGCGACTTGCAGGCCGGCGTTTTCCGCCTTGGCCCATGAAGCACCGCTGCGGCGCAAACCGACTGTGACTTTGACACCACTGTCATTCAAGTTCTGTGCATGAGCATGACCTTGCGAGCCATAGCCGATGATGGCGACGTTCTTGCCCTTGATCAGGCTCAGGTCCGCGTCTTTATCGTAGTAAACATTCATGTCGGTCTCCAGAAAAATCAGTAAAAGGGAAAGGGGAAATCAAATTTGCGTTAGACGCGCAGAATGCGCTCACCGCGGCCGATACCGCTGGTGCCGGTGCGCACCGTCTCCAGAATTGACGCACGATCGATCGATTCGATGAATGCGTCAAGTTTGGACGAGTCGCCGGTCAACTCTATCGTGTAGGTCTTCTCAGTCACGTCAATGATGCGGCCGCGAAAAATATCAGCCGTGCGCTTCATTTCTTCACGCTCCTTGCCCACCGCGCGAACCTTGATCAACATCAGTTCACGCTGCGTGTAATGACCTTCAGTAAGGTCTACCACCTTGATCACTTCGATCAATCGGTTCAGATGCTTGGTGATCTGTTCGATCACTTCGTCCGATCCGCTGGTGACAATAGTCATGCGCGACAGCGAGGCATCCTCGGTGGGAGCCACGGTGAGGCTCTCGATGTTGTACGCACGCGCCGAAAAAAGCGCCACAACCCGTGACAAGGCACCGGGTTCGTTTTCGATCAGCAATGCAATGATGTGTTTCATAGTAAATCTCGTCCTTCGCGCTCTTCAGGCGTGCAGCGGTAACCGCAAACCCTTGGCCACGTCCTTCGATTGAACCCAATGTCCGGGCTGCGGGACTCTTTCCACCAATTCGCCGGTCAAGCGCGGTAACGCATTGGCCTCAAATCCGCTTCGAGAACTCACAGGTCCTCAGATCCAAGAAGCATTTCTGAAATGCCCTTGCCCGCCTTGACCATCGGCCAGACGTTCTCGGTCGGGTCGGTGCGAATATCCAGAAACACGGTGCGATCCTTCAACCGGATCGCCTCGCGCAGCGCTGGTTCCACATCAGCTGGCTTGTCAACCACCAGGCCGACATGACCGTAGGCCTCCGCCAGTTTGACGAAATCTGGCAAAGCTTCCATATAGCTATGCGAGTAGCGGCCGCCATAGTCCAGTTCCTGCCACTGCCGCACCATGCCCAGATAACGGTTGTTCAAGGAAATGATCTTGACAGGCGTTTGATATTGCTGACAGGTCGACAACTCCTGGATATTCATCTGGATCGAGCCATCCCCAGTGATGCAGAACACCTCAGCCTCGGGCTTTGCCAGCTTGATGCCCATGGCATAGGGTAAACCCACACCCATGGTGCCCAATCCGCCTGAATTGATCCAACGACGTGGCTCTTCAAAGCGATAGAACTGCGCTGCCCACATCTGGTGCTGACCAACATCCGAGGTGACATAGGTCTCCTGGTCGCGGGTCAAATTCCAAAGCGTTTCAACCACCATCTGCGGCTTGATGACCAAATCCGAGGGCGTGTACTTCAAGCAATCGCGACGACGCCATTCGTTGATCTGACTCCACCAGGAATTCAAGGCAGCGCTGTCCGCCCGGTTCTGCGCTTCCTTGATCTGGTGGATCATTTCCTGCAACACATCCTTGACATCGCCCACGATCGGTATGTCCACTCGGACACGCTTGGAGATCGACGATGGATCAATGTCGACATGGATGATCTTGCGCTCGACAGAAGCGAAATGCTTGGGGTTGCCGATCACCCGGTCGTCGAAACGAGCACCCACAGCGAGCAGCACATCGCAGTGTTGCATCGACATATTGGCCTCGTAGGTGCCATGCATTCCCAGCATGCCCAGGAAGCGCGGATCGCTCGCAGGCATGGCGCCAAGACCCATCAAGGTATTGGTACACGGATAACCGAGCAGAGCCACCAATTCACGCAACTCGGCCGAAGCTTCGCCAAGAATCACTCCGCCGCCGGTATAGATGTAAGGCCGCCGGGCCTGCAGGAGCAACTGCACCGCCTTGCGGATCTGACCCGAATGCCCCTTTCGCACCGGGTTGTAGGATCGCATCTCCACCTTCTCGGGGTAGGTGAAGCTGGTCTTGTTCATCGAGACATCCTTAGGGATGTCGACCACCACCGGTCCGGGCCGACCCGTGCGAGCGATGTGAAAGGCCTTTTTCATGGTCAATGCCAGATCCCTGACGTCCTTGACCAGGAAGTTGTGCTTGACGATCGGGCGCGTGATGCCGACGGTGTCGCATTCCTGAAAGGCATCGAGCCCGATCGCCGCTGTCGGCACTTGACCCGTGATGATGACCATCGGGATCGAGTCCATGTAGGCAGTCGCGATACCTGTCACCGCATTCGTGGCACCCGGGCCGGATGTCACCAGGGCAACGCCGACATCGCCAGTGGCGCGCGCATAGCCATCGGCCGCATGCACGGCAGCCTGCTCATGGCGTACCAGCACATGCCTGATGGTGTCCTGTTTGAACAGCGCGTCGTAGATGTACAGCACTGCGCCGCCCGGGTAGCCCCAAAGGTACTTGACACCTTCGGCCTGCAGACAGCGAACGAGAATTTCAGAGCCATTCAGCTCTGGAGGTGAGGGGGTGGGGGAATGTGGCTGCGCCCGATCGTCATTGACCAAGGCACGCTTTACTTCCGCGCTAGACATGTCCATTTAGAACCTTTGTGAATTTCTCTGACGAAAAACCATTGGTGCTCCTTCTCTCACCCTTTTGAGGCGGACTCGGAACCTGCGCGATCTGGAAACTCGGCCGCCCCTGTCGGGTGGCCAATTCAAGATCAAAACTCTTGTGCAACCTCAGATTATGCCCTGAGTCAGGAGCGAACGCGGGCAAACCCTTGCGCGGTGCGATAATCGAGACCGTTTCGCCAGTTCCGGGCAATCCCGTCTCCTCCCCTTGGCCACCGACAAAGAACTCAACGACTTCCTGCGCACTATCGACAGGCGTGCCTTCAAACGGACGGCCTATTTGTTGCGCGATGACGACTCGGCGCTTGACATCGTGCAAGACGCGATGATGCGGTTGGCTGAAAAATACTTCGACCGGCCTGCAGCGGAACTGCCCCTGTTGTTCCAGCGCATTCTGTCGAACGCCACCATGGATTTCTTCAGGCGCAAGAAGGTTCGCAGCAGTCTGATGAGCAATATGTCTGATTTCGAGTCCTCAGACCCGGAAGGAGACTTTGACCTGTCTGACATGCTGGAATCACAAGAAGGTGCGCTAGGAGCGCTGAGCGCAGCTGATGAGGTGTCCCGGGCACAAATCTTGCGTGCAATTGACGAAGAAGTCGCGCAACTACCGGCACGTCAACGGGAAGCCTTCCTGCTGCGTTATTGGGAAGAGTTTGATGTCGCGGAGACCGCCATTGTGATGGGTTGCTCAGAAGGAAGTGTCAAGACGCATTGTTCCAGAGCCGTTCACTCGCTGGCCAAATCACTCAAAGCAAAGGGGATTTCATGATGAACAAGCAGCAAAATTCGGAATTTTCCCAAGAGTTGGAGGCTCGATTTGGGTTGCATCTTGTCGCTGGCTTGAATGAGCATAGCCAGACATTGCCCCATGACATCTCGGAGCGCCTCCGGTTTGCACGAGAGCAGGCTTTGAGCAAAGCCCGACATGCCCGAACAGTTCAAACGGCCCTGAAGCTTGCCCCTGGGTCGTTCGTCGTACGTTCTGGCAATGCCTTGGCGATGGCTGGCGGACTGGGTTCGCCTCGCTGGTTCAAACTCGCGTCATTCCTGCCAATGCTATTGCTGGTGATCGGCATCTTGCTGATCCAGAATGGTCAGCTTTACGAGCAAATCAAGGCGGCCGCAGAAATTGATACGGCCTTGCTGTCCGGAAAATTGCCTCTGGCAGCCTATAGCGATCCAGGATTTTCAGAATTCCTCAATGATGAGCAAGAGTGACAGGGATTACATGACCGGTTTGCCATCAAGCCAGGCAGCCCACAACCCCACCTACAAAATGAAATTTGGACTCCTGGCGTTGACGGGTTTGATGCTCTGTGCAGGCCAGGCAGCATGGTCCCAAACCAGCGAGCTGGCCCCGGCGGCTGAATTGGCAGCGGCCAGCGCGCCATTGACCCAAATGCAAGTTCAGCCGATCGCGGCAGTTGCGAGGCCAATTGCTCCGACAACTCTGCCCACACAATTGTTATGGAAAGAGCTCAGCCAAGCGCAAAAACTGGCCTTAGCCCCACTGGAGCGTGATTGGGATGGCCTTGATGCCTCCCGCCGCAGGAAATGGCTTGATGTGGCCGGGCGTTTACCCAAGCTCCAGGCGGATGAGCAGGCACGTATGCAGGAACGAATGCGTGATTGGGCGAGCTTGACTCCGACTGAACGGCAGCAAGCGCGCATCGGCTTTCAGGTCACCCAGCAAGTGAAGTCCGACGAGCGCGAGGCAAAATGGGCAGCCTATCAAGCACTTCCAGCTGAGAAACGACAGGAATTGTCAGACAAGGCGGCCAGCAAACTGAGCAACAAAGCGCCTGCGGCCAACAACCTTGCGACGGAGGGAGCATCCCAACTCAAGTCGAATCTTGTTCCGGCAGCACCCAAGGGACCGCTGGTAAAGCAGGTTGCACCGACGGTGCTCCAGGCCAAGCAAGGGGCCAGTACCCTGCTGATCACACAAGTCAGCAGCCAGCCCGCACATCTGCAAGCCGGCCAGACCAAAGTCTTTGCGGACCCGGCGCTGGTCGATAGCAAGACCTTGTTGCCCAAACAAACCAAGTCACAGCCAAGCCTCGCCAAGCAATGACAAGGCCAGAATGGGCTGAAGCTGAAATCCCCGGGCTGTTTCGGCGCCTGGCTTGTTTCGCCTACGAGGGCGTATTGCTTTTCGCCTTGGCAGTCGTCACCGGTTTGATTTTCTCTCCGCTGGTTCAGCAAAGGCATGCACTGGATTACCGCTACGGACTGATGGTTACCGTTGCTTCGGTATTCGCGCTCTACTTTGTCTACTTCTGGTCAAAAAGTGGACAAACCCTGGCCATGCAGACTTGGCATATCAGGGTCCTCGACCTCCAAGGCAGGCCCCTTAGCAGGGGTCGGGCATTGTTGCGCTATGCCTTGAGCTGGCTCTGGTTCCTGCCTGCGCTCGCCGGGCTTTATCTCTTCGATAGGCAAGGTTCAGGTCGGGCTGTTTTCTGCGCCCTGCTTGCCGGCATCTTTGCTTATGCCTTGCTGGCCAAGCTTTCTCCGCAAAAACAATTCCTGCATGACAGGATCTGCGGCACTCGCCTTGTGACTTGGCGCCGAGTCAAATCGCCCGACATCTGAAGCCAGGCTGACTCAGACTTAAACCGCAGCCTCGTCAGTTTCTCCGGTGCGGATACGAACCACCTGTTCCACCGCCGTGACGAAAATCTTGCCGTCACCAATCTTGCCGGTCTTTGCAGCCTTGACGATCGCATCGATGCAGCGGTCGACATCCGCCTCCTTGACGACGACCTCAACCTTGACCTTGGGCAAGAAGTCGACGACATACTCGGCACCACGATAGAGCTCGGTGTGACCTTTCTGGCGCCCAAAACCCTTGACCTCGGTGACAGTCAAGCCCGAAGCGCCGACTTCAGCCAGAGCTTCGCGAACTTCGTCCAGTTTGAACGGTTTGATGATGGCCGTGATTTGTTTCATGGGGCTGGACTCCTGAATTGCCGATGTTTGATTTAAGCACGAAACTTCGAGGTGATCGGGTAGCGCCAGTCACGCCCGAAAGCGCGATGCGTGATGCGTATACCGATCGGGGCTTGGCGTCGTTTGTATTCGTTGGTCTTGATCAAATGGGTGACGCGCTCGACATCCGCCACAGCAAAGCCTGCGGCAATGATTTCGGCAATTGATTGATCATCTTCCATGTACCGACCGAGAATGGCATCGAGCACTTCGTAGGGCGGCAAACTGTCCTGATCGGTCTGATCAGGACGCAACTCGGCCGAAGGCGGTCTGGTGATGATGCGCTCGGGGATAACAGGCCCCAAAGTCAGCATGCTGCCGTCTCTGTGCAGCGTCGGTTGGGTATTTCTCCAGCGAGCCAGACGGAAAACCAGCGTTTTGGCAACATCCTTGATGACGGCAAAACCACCCGCCATATCACCATAAAGCGTGCAGTAACCGGTTGCCATCTCGCTCTTGTTGCCGGTCGTCAGGACGATGGCGCCAAACTTGTTGGACAAAGCCATCAACAGCGTGCCGCGTATCCTTGCCTGGATATTTTCCTCGGTCGCGTCCTGTGGCAGGCCGGCAAACTCATCGGCCAGGCATGCGTTGAATGCGTCGAACATTGGCGAGATCGACTTTTCGTCGTAGCGCACGCCCAGGCGCTGCGCCATTTCGCGAGCATCGATCCAGGAAATGTCCGCGGTATAGGGCGAAGGCATCATCACCGTACGAACCCGCTCGGGGCCCAAGGCGTCGACCGCAATCGCCAGCACCAAGGCCGAATCGATGCCGCCCGACAGGCCGATCAAAGCGCCGGGAAATCCGTTTTTGCCGACATAGTCACGCACGCCGGTCACCAAGGCGGCCCAGGCTTGCGCCTCCTCGACCGGTAAAGGCAGGATCTGCCCCTTGACACTGCCGTCTTCGCTGACCTCGACGATAGTCAAAGCCTCTTCAAACATCGGCGCCCGGGCGGCCAGGCAGCCCTGACCATCGAGCGCGAACGATGCCCCGTCAAATACAACCTCGTCCTGCCCGCCGACCAGATGCGCGTAGAGCAGCGGCAATCCCACGTCGACAACGCGTTCCGCCATACGCGCTTCGCGCTCGGCCACCTTACCGAGATGGAAGGGCGAGGCATTCAGCACGCACAGAACCTGCGCGCCTGCTGCCTTGGCGGCACGCGATGGTTCGTCAAACCACGCGTCTTCACAGATATTCACACCGAAGCGCAGACCCCCAGCTTCGAACACCACCGGGCCCTCTCCAGCATCACGTCCTGAGACGAAATAGCGCCGTTCGTCGAAAACCTGGTAATTAGGCAGCTCGCGCTTGCAATAGGTCTGTAGGATCTGTCCCCCTGCCAGCACCGAGGCTGCATTGAAGCGCGCCGGCACGGCTTGGCTCTTGGACCTAAGATCGCGTTCACCCTCCCGCTGATGCGGGTGTCCGACCACCACATGCAAATCAGAGCAGTCACCCAACTCCCGCGCAACTTCCATCAACGCCTCGGCGCAAGCCTGCATGAAAGCCGGCCGCAGCAACAGATCCTCGGGCGGATAGCCGCACAGGCTCAGCTCGGGAGTGATCAACAGTTTGGCACCGGCCGCATGGGCCGCCTTGCCATAGGCAATGATCTTCCTGACATTGCCTGCGAGATCACCGACGGTGACATTGATTTGCGCAAGCGCGACGATCACTGACATGAAATTTATAGATGAATGAATGCTCCAACGATTATGTCATCCGCGTTCACTCTGACCCGGCCGAACTCCCCTGCGCGCAGTGGAATGCGCTGTTGGCCAGGCAGGATCAACCCACCCCCTTCATGCGCCTGGAATACCTGCAGGCTTTGCATGACGCAGGCTGTGCGATTGCGGAAACCGGCTGGACGGCCCAGTTCGTCAGCGTCTGGTTGGACCAGACGCTTGTCGCTGCTTGCCCGGCCTATCTCAAAAGCCATTCCTATGGCGAATATGTGTTCGATTGGGCCTGGGCTGATGCCTATCAAAGGCATGGTCTGGCCTATTACCCGAAGTTGCTGGTCGCGGTGCCGTTCACACCGGTACCCGGCAGCCGCTTACTGGCAAGAGACGCGGAATCCAGGTCGATGCTGATGCAGGGCCTGCAGGCTTTGGCACAAGAGCAGCAACTCTCATCGGCCCATCTGCTGTTCGGAGCCGAACGAGACCATGCAGCAGCGCTCGATCTGGACTGGATCGAACGCAGTAGCGTGCAGTTTCACTGGCAGAACCGCCGCCCATCGCCCTATGCGACCTTTGAAGAATTTCTCGCTGGTTTGCAGCGCGACAAGCGCAAAAAGATTCTGCAGGAACAGCGCCGGGTGCGAGAGGCTGGGATCTGGTTTGAGACCTTGGAGGGTGAGCAGATCAGCAATGAAGACTGGGATTTTTTCTATCGCTGCTACCAGTTGACTTACCGCGCGCACCACAGTCAGCCCTACCTGACGCGCAAGTTCTTTGAAATGATGAGCAAGAATCTGTCGCCGAACTGGCTGCTCTTCATTGCCAGGCGCGGTGATCAACGGATCGGCGCTTCATTGCTGGCACTGGACCCGCTGCAACACATTGCTTATGGCCGTTACTGGGGCTCAGTCGAAGCTGTTGCCTGCCTGCATTTCGACGCCTGCTATTACCAGCCCCTGGCCTGGTGCATTGAAAGGGGCTACCAACGCTTCGAGGGCGGCGCCCAAGGCGAACACAAAATGGCGCGCGGCTTGCTGCCGGTTGTCACGCATTCCAGCCATTGGCTCGGCCATCCTGCCTTTCGCAACGCTGTGACTGACTTTCTCGCCCAGGAAGGGCAGTCGATGCGCGCCTATGTCAATGAACTGGAATCACACCAACCGTTCAAGACTTCGATCTGATGTCCAGCCCCCCGAACTTGGCGGCAATCCTTGATATCAGGACTGCTGGGACAAGGCGTAGGCCTGAATGCCGGTGACAATTTCAGCATGGGCAGCTTCCGGGCCTTCCCATCCCTGCACCTTGACCCATTTATTGGGTTCCAGGTCCTTGTAATGCTCGAAGAAATGCCTGATTGCGTTCAAGCGCATCGGATTCACGTCCTCCGGCCGCTGCCAATGGGTGTACATCGGCAGGATTTTTTCAATCGGAACCGCAAGCAGTTTCGCGTCACCGCCAGCTTCGTCTTCCATCTTCAGAACGCCAACAGCACGGCAGGTGATCACCACACCAGGGGTCAATGGATACGGCGTAATCACCAGCACGTCGACCGGATCGCCATCATCCGAAAGCGTCTGCGGGATATAGCCGTAGTTGCACGGGTAATGCATCGCGGTCGTCATGAACCGGTCGACAAACAAAGCGCCCGTTTCCTTGTCCACCTCGTACTTGATCGGGTCCGCGTTCATCGGAATTTCGATCACTACATTGAACTCTTCAGGGGCTTTTGCGCCGGGGGTGACGTTGTGCAGACTCATGTTCGTTGGCCTAGAGGGAAAACCCGCATTCTAAGGGCTGGGCTTGCCAGGTCCTGACAACTCAAAGACACCTATGGTTTACCCTAGACCTTTGGGTAAACACCCAGTCCAGGCAATTGCTTTGGCTGACCTACTGCCTATAGCATGCAGGGTAGCTTTCTCTACGCCATTGATCAGCAATGCTGACAACGGTGCAGAGGGGATTTTTTAACCACTGATATGACAACAGGAGACAGTTCATGTCGACGAGTATGGCGCTGTATTTCGCCTTGGCATGCGGGCTTGCCGCAGTAGCTTATGGGTTCATTCAAAGAAGCTGGATCTTGAGTCAGGACGCGGGCAATGACCGCATGCAAGAAATTGCCTCGGCCATTCAACAAGGAGCGGCGGCCTATCTGGCCCGTCAGTACAAGACCATTGCAGTGGTCGGAGTCGTTCTGGCCATCTTGATCGCGGTCTTCCTGGACCGGATGTCGGCTGTCGGCTTCGTACTCGGCGCCGTGCTGTCGGGAGCCTGCGGCTTTATCGGCATGAATGTGTCGGTACGCGCCAATGTACGGACAGCTCAAGCAGCGACCAAGGGCATCGGCCCCGCGCTGGACGTTGCCTTCAAAGGCGGAGCGATCACCGGCATGCTGGTGGTCGGCCTGGGGCTTCTGGGCGTCAGTCTGTTCTTCTGGTACCTCAGCGGCGGTGAGCGCATTGACGCCGCCACTCTGAAGCCCTTGCTTGGCTTCGCCTTCGGTTCCTCATTGATTTCGATCTTTGCTCGCCTTGGTGGCGGCATCTTCACCAAGGGTGCCGACGTCGGCGCTGACCTGGTGGGCAAAGTCGAAGCCGGCATCCCCGAGGACGATCCACGCAATCCAGCCGTGATTGCCGACAACGTCGGCGACAACGTCGGTGATTGCGCCGGCATGGCGGCTGACCTGTTCGAGACCTATGCGGTCACCCTGATCGCAACGATGACGCTAGGCGCGTTGGTCGTGACCAGCATGCCGATGTCTGCCGTCATTTACCCCCTGCTGCTGGGCGGCGTTTCGATCATCGCCTCGATCATCGGTTGCGGCTTCGTCAAGGCTTCGCCTGGCATGAAGAACGTGATGCCGGCCCTCTACCAGGGCCTGGCTGTCGCAGGCGGCTTGTCGCTGATCGCGTTCTACTTCGTCACCACGACGATGTTCCCGACCGCGCTGACGCTGGCGGGCGGAGCCACCGTCTCGGCCATGGCCTTGTTCGGCGCTTGTGCGGTCGGCCTGACCCTGACTGCGGCGCTGGTCTGGATCACCGAGTTCTACACCGGCACCCAATATTCACCGGTTCAACATATCGCCCAGGCCTCGACGACAGGGCACGGCACCAACATCATTGCCGGTCTGGGCGTGTCGATGCGATCGACTGCATGGCCAGTATTGTTCGTCTGCGCTGCCATCCTGTCGGCTTTCCACCTCGGCGGGCTCTACGGCATTGCGATCGCAGCGACCTCGATGTTGAGCATGGCCGGCATCGTCGTCGCATTGGACGCGTACGGTCCGATCACAGACAACGCTGGCGGTATTGCCGAAATGGCGGATCTGCCTGCCAGCGTGCGCGCCGTTACCGACCCCCTCGATGCTGTGGGCAATACGACCAAAGCGGTGACCAAGGGCTACGCGATTGGCTCGGCAGGTCTGGCTGCGCTGGTGCTGTTTGCCGATTACACCCATTCACTTGAAGGCCGCGGCCTGAGCGTCAGTTTCGACCTCAGCGACCCTAAAGTGATCGTCGGTCTCTTCATCGGTGGCTTGATCCCTTACCTCTTCGGCGCGATGGCGATGGAAGCGGTCGGCCGCGCAGCGGGTGCGGTGGTCGTCGAAGTGCGACGCCAGTTCCGCGACATCAAGGGCATCATGGAAGGTACGGCCAAGCCGGAATACGGCACCGCCGTCGACATGCTGACCACTGCCGCAATCAAGGAAATGATCATTCCGTCGCTGCTGCCGGTGATCGTGCCGGTCTTGGTCGGCTTGCTGCTTGGCCCTGCGGCTCTGGGTGGTTTGCTGATGGGGACAATCGTCACTGGCTTGTTCGTCGCCATCTCGATGTGTACTGGCGGCGGCGCCTGGGATAACGCGAAAAAATACATTGAAGATGGCCATCACGGCGGCAAAGGCAGCGAAGCTCACAAGGCCGCCGTCTCAGGTGACACCGTTGGCGACCCCTACAAGGACACGGCAGGTCCTGCGATCAACCCGCTGATCAAGATCATCAACATCGTGGCCTTGCTGATCGTGCCCTTGCTTCCGATCAGCGCTTCCAGCCAGAAGGCTGTCGAGCCGGTGGCTGTCATGGCAGCGCCCGTTGCTGCCAGTGCGGCAGCCAGCGAAGCAGTGGCAGCGCCGGAAAGCGCCGCTTCTAAGCCCTGACCGATACTTCCTCGTCTGTTAAAAAACAGCCCGCTTGCGGGCTGTTTGCACATCTACCCTGGCAACATCACCGTTGCAGTTCAATAGTGGCCGGTTGCACCTGCCACCCGCAGGTAGACATAGGCAATCCAGGCCACCAGACCGCGCTGCAGCATACCGCGCAAACCGGCGCCCCCCAACTGAGCCATCGTGACCTGGGTCGAAGACTGCAGCGCCGTCTCGAATTCCACCGCCACAGCGCGCGCGAAACCAACATCCCGAACCATCACATTCGCTTCCAGGTTCAGCAGCAAGGACAAAGGGTCGATGTTCGAACTGCCGACCGTCGCCCAGGCCTCATCGACAACGCCCACTTTCGCATGCAGATACGCCGCCTGGTACTCGAAAATCTGCACGCCATGGCCGAGCAACTCGGCATAAAGCGCATGCGCCGCCATGCTGGCAATCCGGTAGTCGACCTTGCCTTGCAACAGCAAGCGCACCTGAACGCCGCGCCGAGCCGCATCGCGTAGCGCCCGCCGGAAGGCATGGCCGGGATAGAAATAGGGCGTGATCAGTTCAACCCGCTGCCGTGATTTGTGGATTGCATCGATATAGGCATGCTCGATTGTGCGTCGCTGACGCAAGTTGTCGCGCAGCATCAAGGCCGCGCAGACCGGGGCGAGATTCTGAGGTTCACCAGGATTTCTTGGAACTCGCGGCATGCGCAAGCTCTGCGTGATTCGACGCAACCTAGAGAAAGGCTCCGGACTTCGCACCAACGCCAGCAATTCCTCGCCAAAGTCGCGTCCCAGCCAGGCACGGCTCCAGACAGCGCGCGCCGCCTGCGCCACCTGCTGAACGACCGGCCCGCGCAATCCGACGGCAAAATCGAGCCGCGCTCTCTCCGTCGGACCATGATTCAGGTCGAGGAAGTCGCCGATGATGTTGATGCCACCGACGAAAGCATGGTCACCATCGACCACACAAAGTTTCTGATGCAAGCGGCGCAATTGCCCTGGTTGCAACCAGCGCCACCAGCGGTCTATCGGACGAAACACAGCCAGCGCCACTCCCGAGTCCCGCAGCGCTTCACGCAGCCAAGCCAGGCTCGCCTTGGAGCCAAAGCCATCGACCACAACCCTGACTCGCACGCCTCTTGCTGCTGCGGCCCGCAGGCTTTTCACCATGACAGCGCCGGCGGCATCGTGATGGAAGATATACGTGGCGATCCAGACTTCGTGGCTTGCTGCTCCAATCGCCTGTTCCTGGGCCGGAAACAATTCATCGCCGCCACGCAGCAGTCGCAATTGGTTGCCGCCGCTGAAAGCGGGCTTTGGCAAGGTATGCCAGGTCAGGATTGGATCCGGATCCGGCAAGGTCATCACGCCAGGTCCAATTCCGCCACAAGCGGCAGATGGTCCGACATCCTGACCCAGTTGGGGCCTTTCGGGACCTGCATGGACAAGCAACGCAGGCCCCGTATGTAGATCCGATCCATTGAGAAAAAGGGCAAACGGGATGGGAAAGTCGCATTGCGCTGCGGGCCTTGCGGAGGTTTGGCCCGGATCAATCCATGGCATCGCATCGGTGCATCGAGCCGCTCACCCCAGTCATTGAAATCACCCGCAACGACCAGCAAGGCGTCTGGCGGCACCTCACCGGCTATGAAATCTGCAAGGCGCTGCACCTGACGCACCCTGCTGCCATGCAACAAGCCGAGATGCGCAACCACCGTATGCAGTTCAAGCCCTTGCCAACGCAGCGGAACATGCAGCAAGCCGCGCTGTTCGAACGGATGGTCAGAAACATCGTGATGGCCGACATCGCCGAGCGGCCAGCGCGACAACAAGGCATTGCCATGCTCGCCATGCCGCGTAATGGCATTGGTGCGGTAGGCGACCTCGTAGCCATCCGGCGCCAGGAATTCGGCCTGCCCCGATTCCGGCCAACCTAGAGAAGCACGTTTGAAGCGCAGTGCCTCGCGGTGATGGAAATGCCTTACCTCCTGCAAAAACACCAGATCGGCGTCGAGCGCCTCGACGCCATGCCCCAGGTTGTGGATTTCCAGACGCTTTTGTGCCCCAAGCCCACGCACCCCCTTGTGGATGTTGTAGGTCGCCACGCGAAGATGCTTGCGTTCTTTAGCGATGGAAGCGAGCCTGATGCCGGCAGTTTTCACGTCGACTCCAAGAATCGGGGGAGCAGCAGTACGGCCTCGGCGTTCGAGGGCGAGAAGCACAAATCAGCCGCTTCCTGCCAAGGCAACCAGCGATATTGCAGGTGCTCACGCAGCGCCAGCCTGACCGGCATCGTGGCTGGCAAGGTCAGACCGAAGACATGCTCGGTATTGTGAGTCACACCCGGTGCATAGCGATGACGCCAGACCGGATAGATCTCGTAATGGTTGGCAAGATGCCAATCGCGCAAGACGCCAGAGTCCAGCCCTGTTTCTTCGAGCACCTCGCGGGCAGCGGTAACCGTCAAGGCCTCATCGGCATGGTCTTTCGAGCCGGTGACGCTTTGCCAGAAGCCCGGCCGGTCAGCACGCTCCAGCATGAGTACCTGAAGATCAGGCGTGTGAATCACCACCAGCACTGATTCCGGAATTTTGTGGGCTTTCTCAACGGGGTAGCTGCTTGCTGTCATCCTCAAAGCATAGCGGAGCCAAGCCTGCAGTGGGCCGGAAAGGACAAATGCGCCTCCAAGGCGCACTTCAATGGTGGGGGCTCAGCCAGCCGTTGCAGCGGCGTTGCGCAACCGGATATGCAATTCACGCAACTGCTTGTCGTCCACGGCTGATGGTGCGCCAGTCAACAGACATTGCGCGCGCTGTGTCTTGGGGAAGGCGATGACATCGCGGATCGACTCTGCCTTGGTCATCATCGTGACGATGCGGTCCAGGCCAAAGGCCAGACCGCCATGCGGTGGTGCGCCATATTGCAGCGCATCGAGCAGAAAACCGAACTTCTCCTGCGCTTCTTCAGGCCCGATATTCAGCGCGCTGAACACCTTGCTTTGCACATCGGCCTTGTGGATACGCACCGAGCCGCCGCCGAGCTCCCAACCGTTGAGCACCATGTCGTAGGCCTTGGAAATGCAAGCACCAGGGTCAGTCACCATCAGGTCTTCATGGCCGTCCTTCGGCGCAGTGAACGGGTGATGCACGGCATTCCAGCGGGCGCCCTCCTCGTCCTGTTCGAACATCGGGAAGTCCGTGACCCAGAGCGGTGCCCAGACGTCATCAAACAGGCCACGGCTCTTGCCGAACTCGCTATGCCCTACCTTCAGACGCAGCGCACCAATCGCATCGTTGACGACCTTGGCCCGGTCAGCCCCGAAGAACAACAGATCGCCGTCAACAGCGCCAGTGCGCGCCAGAATTTCGGCCACGGCCCTGTCGTGCAAATTCTTCACGATCGGCGACTGCAGCCCCTCGCGCCCTTTTGCCACCTCGTTGACCTTGATCCAGGCCAGACCCTTGGCACCATAGATCTTGACGAATTCGGTATAGCTGTCGATTTCGCCACGCGACATCGCCGCTCCGCCCGGAATCCGCAAGGCGACAACCCGGCCGCCCTTGCTTGTGGCTGGTACCGAGAACACCTTGAAGTCGACATCGGTCATCGCATCGGTCAGTTCGGTGAATTCAAGCTTGACGCGCAGGTCAGGCTTGTCTGATCCGAACCGGAACATCGTTTCCGCATATTTCATCACCGGGTAGTCGCCAAGTTCGACATTCAGCGACTTGCGGAAAACATGCCGGATCATGCCCTCGAACATTGCGCGGATTTCCTCTTCACCAAGAAAGGATGTCTCGATGTCGATCTGCGTGAATTCAGGCTGACGGTCGGCGCGCAAGTCCTCGTCGCGGAAGCATTTTGTAATCTGGTAATAGCGATCGTAACCAGCCACCATCAGCAACTGCTTGAACAATTGCGGACTCTGCGGCAGGGCAAAGAACATGCCATCGTTGACGCGACTCGGCACCAAATAGTCCCGCGCGCCCTCAGGCGTGCTCTTGGTCAGCATCGGCGTCTCAATGTCGACAAATCCCAATTCATCCAGGAACTTGCGCACTTCCATGGCGACGCGGTAGCGCAGCATCAGGTTCTTTTGCATATAGGGACGGCGCAGATCCAGCACGCGATGCGTCAAGCGTGTCGTTTCCGAGAGGTTCTCGTCATCCAGTTGGAACGGTGGCGTCACGCTGGCATTGAGCACTTCCAGACTGTGGCAGAGCACTTCAATCTTGCCACTGGCCAGCGTTGCATTCTCGGTCCCGGCCGGGCGCGCCCGCACCAGACCGATGATCTTCAGGCAGAACTCATTGCGCACATCCTCGGCCACCTTGAACATGTCAGCGCGATCCGGATCGCAGACGATCTGGACCAGACCTTCACGGTCGCGCAGGTCGATGAAGATCACTCCACCATGGTCACGGCGTCGATGCGCCCAACCCATCAAGGTCACTGTCTGCCCTTCCAGCTTTTCGCTGACCTGGCCTGCATAGCATGTTCTCATTTACTTACTCCGCTGATTCTGGGGACCGATGCCGACAGTCGATTGTTGACTGGGCACGGATGCTGTTGTAGGGACGGTGAGCAAGACTGCGGACCTCCAGCTTTTCGCCAAAGAATTGACAATCAAACCGCAAGATCTTTCTTTTCCGCTGGCTCAGGAAGCAGTTCTTCTGGCGCCACCACTCCCATGGAAATAATGTGCTTGAGCGCTGTATCGACGCTCATCTTCAAAGGGCGCACCGCACTTCTGGGCACCATCAGCAGGAACCCAGAAGTCGGGTTAGGCGTCGTCGGCACATACAGGCTGACCATCTCCGAGCCCAAAGCTTCCGCCACTTCTCCGCCTGGCTTGCCGGTCACAAAAGCGATCGTCCAGCTATCGGCATGGGGATATTCGACCAGCACAGCTTCACGAAACGCATTGCCACTGCTGGAAAACAAGGTGTCGGACACCTGTTTGACCGAGCTATAGATGTTCTTGACGATGGGAATGCTCGTCATCAGACGGTCCCACTGCTTCAACATCCATTGGCCAAAAATGTTGGCGACGAAAACACCCGTCAACAGCATGCCGCCAACGAGAATCAGCAGCCCCAGCCCGGGAATATGGCGCAGGGCTTCGATGCTTTCAGACATCGACGCGGGCAATACCGCTTCCGAGGCACTCAACAGCGAAGTAAAGACGCTATCGATGATGCCCATCACCCATAGCAGAACCCAGACCGTGATGGTCAGCGGCAGCCAGACCAGCAGGCCGGTGATCAGGTATTTTTTCACGCCGCGCTAACCGGCGAATTGCTAGCGGGCTTTGCCGCAGTTGTCTCGGCAGTCGCCGTCGGGCTTGTAGCAGCCGGATTTGCAACTGCAGTGCCTGCGTCGGCTGCCGCAGGGGCATCGCTCGGCGCTTCTGGCGTGGCAGGACCGCCTTTGAAATCAGTGGCATACCAACCCGATCCCTTGAGCTGAAATCCTGCCGCTGTAACTTGTTTGGTGAATGTCTCTGCGCCGCAGGCCGGGCAGGTCGTCAGCTGCGCGTCGGAAAGCTTTTGCAGCACATCTTTGGCATGACCGCAGGCGGCGCAGCGGTAGGCGTAGATAGGCATGGTCTGGACCGTTGATAAAACCGTCAATTATAGATTGAACGGAGCAACCCGCCGCTCAGTCCCAATGCAGGTGGATCAGCAAATTCGCCAGCAACAGTCCCATGGTGAATCCGACCGCTCCGTACAGGATTGCCTGCAACAGCCGGTTCGTTCGCCTCTGCTCGCGGACCAAGGCATTCAATGCCAGCGCGTCCTGCGGAGCGGCGTGGCGCTTCAGCGCTTCATGAAGCAAGCGCGGCAGTTCAGGAAAAATCTGGGCATAGCGGGGAGCCTCTTTCTTGACCTGATTGACCAGCGCACGCCAGCCGACCTGCTCATTCAACCAACGCTCGAGAAAAGGCTTGGCGGTAGCCCACAGATCGAGCTCCGGGTCGAGTTGCCGACCCAAGCCTTCGACATTGAGCAAGGTTTTTTGCAGCAACACCAGTTGCGGTTGGATTTCAACATTGAACCGGCGCGACAACTGGAACAGACGGATCAGCACCTGGCCCAGCGATATATCCTTCAAAGGCCGGTCGAAATGCGGCTCACAGACCGTACGGACAGCACTTTCGAGTTCATCCACGCGGGTATCTGCAGGGACCCAGCCCGAAGCGATGTGCAACTCGGCCACGCGTTTGAAATCACGCTGGAAAAAAGCGATGAAGTTTTGCGCCAGGTATTCCTTGTCGACCGAAGTGAGCGTGCCGATGATGCCGAAGTCGAGGGCGATGTAGCGGCCAAAGGTTGCCGGAGCCAAGCTGACCTGGATGTTGCCCGGATGCATGTCCGCATGGAAAAACCCATCGCGAAAGACCTGGGTGAAAAAGATCGTCACGCCATCGCGTGCCAGCTTCGGGATATCGATGCCAGCCTCCTGCAATCGCTGCAACTGCGAGATCGGCACGCCAATCATGCGCTCCATCACGATCACTTCGGAACTGCACATGTCCCACATCATCTCCGGCACCATGACCAGATTCAGGCCTTTCATATTGCGCCGGAGTTGCGCCGCGTTGGCGGCCTCGCGAACCAGATCCAGTTCGTCGTGCAGATAGGTATTGAACTCGGCCACCACCTCGCGCGGCTTGAGCCTGCGGCCATCGGCAGAAAACCGTTCGACCCAGGCCGCCAATGTGCGGAGCAAGGCCAAATCGTCGTCGATTGTCTCGAGCATGCCGGGGCGCAGCACCTTGACAGCCACCTCACGGCCATCTTTCAACACTGCGAAATGCACCTGCGCGATCGAAGCGCTGGCGACGGGTTCGGCCTCAAAACTTGCAAATAGCTCCTCGACTGATTTGCCAAAGGCCTTTTCAATCAGCGCGCGCGATTGATCGGCTGGAAACGGCGGAACCTGGTCCTGCAGCTTTGCCAACTCCTCAACAATATCGAGCGGGACCAGATCCCGGCGGGTCGACAGCACCTGCCCGAATTTGACAAAGATCGGACCCAGATGTTCGAGCGCCAGGCGCAGACGAACACCCCGTTCTTGGTCCCAACTGCGACCCAGCAATACCGCTCGCCGGATCAGACGAAAGCGGCGCCGGCGCAAGCCCGACAGCAACAACTCGTCGAGTCCGAATCTAAAAATGGTCAGAACAATGACAAACAGGCGGGACAAGTACCTCATGCGGTCTCGCGCCCGCTGGCAGCACGCGACTTTATCGCCGCAGCAGTACCGGCAAGTCCGGCCAAGCCTTCTGCCACTGCTCGACCCCAGCGCGCCACTTGATGCGCTGGTGCCGCCCCGATCAGGCGGGCCAGATCATCGGTGGCGTCCCAGCGCAGGTTGTCCAACAACCAATGGATCTCGCCGGCGAAACCCGCATCCCCCTGAACATTGACGCGAGGGCGATCTCCGAGCAACAAAGAAAGGAACTGCATGGCCGGATTGGAGGCATCCAGTTCGATTCGCAACATTTCCTTTTTGTCGCCGCCAAGTTCAGCAAGTTCAAACAAACCCGCGGGCGTGACCGCCAGCAGTAAGTCGGGAACCGCCGGGAGTTGCACCGGCCAAGACTGCAGATGCAAGACCAGGCTGCACCCGGCGTAGGGCGCCAAACGTGCCGTCGCCTGAGCCTCTCGCCCAACGATGTGGTTCAGCAACAGGATCATCCGATCCTGTGCGGCGGGGGCAATTAGGGCTAAGCAATCTTCAAGCATTGGTAGACGTTGGTTCCTGATCGACCCGAAGGCCGGGTTCAGAGCCAACGCCCCCGTTCAAACCGTGCATGCGGATTTCCCGCACACGGCTTACCAGTGGTCTGTCGGCTCGCAGCATTATGCGGACCTCCCGTTGCCAGGAGGCTTGCCCGGGTAGCGGATCGTTCCGCGCAGGCGATGTAATCCTAGGCTTTCGAAGTCATCACGGCCCCAGCGCACGACTTGGCCCGCCTTCAAGTGACGTCCCGCACGCATGATGCGCAGGCGTTGCAGCCGCCGCTCGACGTAGGCGTCTACGTCGATGAAGTGGTTGGCTGCATTGCCCGTCTGGAAGTACTGCCCCCAACCGCGCAGCACCGGGTTGAGCTCGGCAATCACGCTTCGCAAATCCTGATGGCACCGCTTCCTCGGCGTCAGCTCCCGCACACGCTCCCGCACCCGCTCTCGCACTCGGTTCATCGCCTTGGGGCCCGGCCAGCGTTGCAGGTCGTACCGTCGGAGACCCTTTGGCTGCCACAGTCGCCCGCTCATGCGTTTGTGCCTATGACAGCCCAGGAAGTCAAACCCCTCCCGGCCGCCCGTAAGCTCCACGCGTCGCGTCTTTTGTGGATGCAACTTCAGTCCCAGTCGGCCCAGCACATGCTCGATGCGGCGTTGACTTTCCTCGCGGCCCTGCGCCGTGCGGCACATCACCACGAAATCGTCCGCATACCGCACCAATGTTCCCAGATGTTGGCCATGTTTGGCCCACACCCGGTCCAGCACATGCAAGTAAATGTTGGACAACAGCGGCGAGATCACCCCACCCTGCGGCGCACCCGCCACCGGATGGCTCACCACCCCGTCCTCCACCACACCGGCCTGCAGCCACTGCCTCACCACCTTGAGCATGCGCCTGTCGCTGACCCGCTGACTCACCAAAACAAGCAGCTTGTCACGCTCGATGCTGCCGAAGTAGTTCTCGATGTCGGCATCCAGCACGTGGTTGGCGCCTTGGTTGCCCAGTTGCCTGAGCCGCTCCCGTCCTTGCACGCGTGCTACTCCCCCTACCCCGCCGCAGTCCCCCTCGCGCTTCGGATCTCGCTCAGCTGATGTTGCCTTCGCCGTGATATGCGCGGCTCGGCCTGCGGGTTGTAAATCTGTCGAGGCTGCAGGCTTCACTTCATGTTGCAGCCCGCGTGCTTGCTCCCCGCTGCGCGGCTCTCGCCGCCTCACGGGCTTTTGACACCCCGCTCGGGCACAGAGGTCTCCCTCCAATACCTGGGGTCTGCTACCCGGCGCTCCGACGCCTACCGGGACGGGACGCTCACCCGTTGGACTGACGCAGCATGCAGCGGCTCGCCTTCCCCCTGGCGGGTTCAGTCTTACCTTTGCTTCGTGACGCAACATAGAGAGATTGTAGGCAATGGCCCCCTTGCCACCCGGAAGGTGCATGGTCAACCCTGATTCAGGGTGCTCAAGTCAGTGCTTTTGGTGTTGTCAACAACGACCATGAGCGCTGAAATCAAAGGCAGTCAAGACGAACAGGTCAAAAATTATTTTGAAGAATTCCAGCCGCAAGAAAACTACGGAATTCCCGCCCCCGAGGTAGGCGCGGAAATTCAAGCGCAATCGGATAAGCAGGAAGCAAGGCCTCAATGCTCCAGGACAGAGACTACAAACGAAGGTTTTACAGCGCACCGCAATCGATCGAATCATTGATCGCCGCTTTCATGGAACCGAGCATCATCGTGCTGTGTTTGCTGGCGGTGAACTCATATTCCGGCGAGCCGGTTCTGCGTTCGACATTGACGCTGTGTCTGCTTGTCTTCGCCTTGACATTTCCGGGCCGCAGTCGTTTTGGCGAACATCCAATCAGCGCAGGATTGGACATGCTGGGGTCCTGGTTGATTCTGCTGCTGATTCTGGCGCTTTGCGCTTACGCGACCAATAGCCTGCGCTATTTTGAGACCAAGGTACTGCTCTGGTGGGCCGGTTTCACGCCCTTATGCCAATCAATTGCGATTGAAACCGGCCGGCGTATCAGCAACTCCTATGCCGCCAAGGTCCGGAGAACTGCCGTCATCGTAGGTGCCGGCACCCTGGGAGCCAAAGTCGAACGCGCGCTGCATGAAGGTAATGCCAAAGGAAAAGATTTCCTGGGATTTTTCGACGACCGATTTAATGACCGTCAAGATCCTGCGGCGAACAGGAAGCTTTTGGGAAACTTGACCCGTTTGAGTGACTTCGTGCGCGCTCACAACGTGCGGGAGATCTACATCACTTTGCCGCTTGGCTCGCAACCTCGCATCGTTGAACTGCTTGAGCAGATCCAGGGAACGACGGCGTCGCTGTACTTCGTACCCGATGTTTTTGGTATCAGCATCATCCAGGGTCGCTTGCAGGATATCAACGGTGTGCCCGTGGTGGGAATCTGCGAAACGCCTTTCACTGGCACCAATGGGTTGGCCAAGCGGGTCAGCGACGTTGTCCTGTCCTGCCTGATCCTTTTGCTGATTGCCCCCGTGATGTTGGCCGTTGCCATCGGCGTAAAAGTCAGCAGTCCAGGGGCCATTATTTTCAGACAACGCCGCAACGGTCTGGACGGCGAAGAAATCATTGTCTACAAGTTCCGTTCGATGCGTGCCGAGGAAGATGGCAAGGACATCAAACAAGCGACCAAAGATGATCTGCGGGTGACCCGGTTTGGTGCCTTCATCCGGCGCAGTTCACTGGATGAACTGCCGCAATTCATCAATGTGTTGCAAGGGCGCATGAGCATCGTCGGACCGCGCCCGCATGCGGTAGCCCACAACGAGGAGTACCGCCAACTGATCAAGGCCTATATGGTCAGGCACAAGGTCAAGCCCGGCATCACCGGTTGGGCCCAGATCAATGGCCTGCGTGGAGAGACCGACACCATCGAAAAGATGAAAGCGCGGGTCGAATATGACCTCGAATATTTGCGCAACTGGTCTCTGGCCCTGGATCTACAAATCATTGTCCGCACGGCAGGCCTGGTGATTTTCGATCGCCACGCCTTTTGAGATTTCACCTCCGCCGATCATCGCCGACATGCTCGTGCGCCTGGAAGCATTCCAACAACGAGACTCGACATGATTAACTTATCATTTAAAAAATCCTGCGCAGCCTGCCTTGCCCTGCTGGTAGTTGCAACCCCTGCCTCGGCAGAGACCAACCCATATTATTTCGGCGGCGCCCAGGCATTCAACCAGATCTCCAACGTCTTTCGCCAGGCTTTCGCTCCCAGCAACGACACCTTGGCATCCACCAGCCTGCTGGCGGGGCTAGATCAGAAGATCGGGCGCCAGAGACTTTTCGTCGATGGCTCATTGCAAAGCAACCGTTATCGCAGCAACACCGCCTTGAACAATCAGGGCTATTCGCTCAAGGCCGGGCTGGATTGGGCCACATTGGAGCGCCTGTCAGGTGCAGTCGATGTCAACGCCAGCAACGCGCTGGCTGACTACAACGTCGGCAGCAACCTGATCCCGATCTTCAAGCGGAACATCGAGCGAAATAGGCAATACCATGGACTTTTTCGCCTCGGCTTGGTGACACGTTATTCGCTCGAGGCCAATCTGATGCGACGCGAACGCAACTTTTCGGCGGCTGAATACGCTCAGCTCGAGTCTAGGCAAGATTCAGCATCGCTGGGGCTGAGCTACAAGCCCAGCGCTGCTCTGGCTTTGGGCGTGGCAGCGCGTCACACTTCAGGAGTCTTTCCGAACTACCCCTTGCTCTTTGCCGGCATTCTGGTTGGCAGCGCGGAAGACAAATACCAGCGCGACGACATCGACCTGACGACAGAGCTGACGGCCAGTGGCGCCAGCAAAGTCGCCGCAAGACTCAGTCGTGGAAAATCCAGCCACAGCCTGTCTTACGAACGCAACTTTTCGGGAATCACCGGTGTAATCAATTGGACCTGGCAGCCAAGCGCAAAATTGAATCTTTCGACCCAACTGTTGCATGACACCGGGCAGGAAATACTGGTGGCAGGCGTGAACCAGAACCGCATCGTTTCGGCCCTGCAAGTCACTGCCAACTACGACCTGACCGGCAAGGTCATGCTCAATGCCGGGGCAAATATCAGCCACGGCGATTACACTTATCCAAACATTAATACTTTAAATTTTGACAATGTAACCAGCGTCAATCTGGGTGCTCGCTGGGTCTATTCGCGTGGGATGACCTTCGGCTGCCAGGGCAAACACAACTCACGCAGCAACAGCACGCCACAATACGGCTACAGCGCCGGCAGCCTTGGCTGCTATGCGCAAGGCCTTCTCTACTGAACACAAACCATGTCCGAGACAGTTTTACTCACCGGTGCGACCGGCTACATCGCCTCCCATACCTGGCTGGCATTGCAGGAGGCTGGCTATTCCGTCGTCGGTGTCGATGATTTCTCCAACAGCAGCCCCGAGGTCCTGAACCGTCTAGCCCAACTGAGCGGCAGCATACCGGTTTTCGAGCGCGCGGATGTCTGTGACGAGTTCGCGATGAACCGGATTTTCGAGCACCATCGTCCCCAAGCAGTGGTCCACTTTGCAGCTTACAAAGCGGTCGGCGAGTCCACCGCCAAGCCGCTGGACTATTACCGCAACAACCTGGGTGGCTTGATCAACACCTGCGGTGCGATGCTACGGCATGACTGCAAGCGCATCGTCTTCAGCTCAAGTGCCACCGTCTATGGTGTTCCCGAGACTCTGCCCCTTCGCGAGGACGCACCACTTTCAGCGGTCAACCCCTACGGTACGACCAAGCTGATGAGCGAGACCATCTTGCGCGACCTCGGCGCCGCCGAAAGCAGTTGGCAAACTGCTGCTTTGCGTTATTTCAACCCGGTCGGCGCCCATGAGAGCGGCTTGATCGGAGAGGACCCGCAAGGCATTCCGAACAATCTGATGCCTTATATCGCCCAGGTTGCGGTCGGACGGCGCGATCGCTTGCAGGTTTTTGGCAATGATTACGACACCGCTGACGGTACTGGTGTGCGCGATTACATTCATGTCCTGGACCTTGCCGACGGTCATGTGGCAGCCGTACGGTTTCTTTTTACGGGCGTCGATTCGATCACAGTCAACCTCGGAACGGGCCTGGGCTACAGCGTGCTTGAGCTCGTCAAAGCCTATGAGGCGGCCAGCGGTCGGCCTATTCCCTACACCATCGTGCCGCGCCGATTTGGCGATATTGCGGCCTGCTATGCTGACCCCTCTCTGGCCAAAGCGCGTCTCGGGTGGCAGGCCCGGCATGATTTGCGCCGCATGTGCGAGGACAGTTGGCGCTGGCAGCAGATGAATCCGACCGGGTTTGGCATCAGCAATCCAGCTGCCAAATTTTCAAACTAATTACCCAATTGCCTATGACTAGCATCCAGGTTCAACCCGTCATCATGGCTGGCGGAAGCGGCACGCGTCTGTGGCCGCTGTCACGCGCTGGCTACCCCAAACAATTCCTGGTCTTGTCCGGCAATACCAGTTTGTTCCAGCAAGCGGCAAGCAGGTTGGCGGCGCTGGCCGACAAAGACCTCGTTTTGCATGGCCCGGCGATCGTCGGCAACGAAGAGCATCGGTTTCTGGTTCTCGACCAACTGCGTGAAACCGGCCTGGAGCCCAGCGGCCTGCTGCTCGAACCCACAGGGCGGAATACAGCCCCGGCGCTGACCCTAGCGGCGCTGCATGCACTTGAAAATGGTCACGATCCCGTGTTGGTCGTGACGCCGGCCGATCAGACGGTCACTCACCCGGCGGCCTTTACCAAGTCGTTGCAAGATGCGATTCGCCAAGCGGCATCGGGCGCGATCGTGATCCTGGGTATCACGCCCGATCGTGCCGAAACCGGTTTCGGTTATATCCGCGCCCAAGCCGATCCGGTCGGCATGGCGGTGATGCAATTCGTCGAAAAACCTGATGCCACAACGGCGCAGCGCTACCTTACCGAGGGCAACTATTTCTGGAACAGCGGCATCTTCGTGCTACGCGCCAGCGTCTGGATGAAAGCGCTGCAAACCTTCCGCCCCGATATTGCCTCCGCCACCAGGGCGGCCTGGGACAAACGGAAAGTTGATGCGAAATTCGTTCGTCCGGACAAGGCCGCATTCGCTGCCGTGCCGTCCGAATCGGTCGACTATGCGGTGATGGAACGTTGCCCTGGTAGCGACTTTCCGCTGCGTATGCTTGCGCTTGACGCCGGCTGGAACGATCTCGGCGCCTGGGATGCTGTCTGGCAAGTGGCCGAAAAAGACGCCGATGGCAACGCGGCGACTGGCGATGCGATCTTCAGTGACAGCAAAAACACGCTGGTCCACGCCACCAGCCGCTTGGTCAGCGTGGTCGGTTTGAGCGATGTGGTGGTGGTTGAAACGGCAGATGCCGTGCTGGTCAGCGACCGCTCACGCAGCCAGGAAGTCAAACAGATCGTCGCTCGCCTTGATGCCGAAAAGCGCGACGAACATACCGTGCATCGCAAGGTCCATCGTCCCTGGGGCTGGTATGACAGCATTGACTCGGGCGAACGTTTTCAGGTCAAACGCATCATGGTCAAGCCCGGTGCGACCTTGAGTCTGCAAATGCACCACCATCGCGCTGAACATTGGATCGTCGTTTCTGGCACGGCCGAGGTGACCAATGGCGACAAGGTGATCCTGCTGAGCGAGAACCAAAGCACCTACATCCCGCTGGGCCAGACCCACCGGCTGGCCAACCCTGGCCGGGTGCCGCTGGAAATTATCGAAGTACAGTCAGGCGCTTACTTGGGCGAGGACGACATCGTCCGCTTTGAAGACAATTACGGACGCAGTAATCCATGACCATTCTTGTCACCGGCGGGGCCGGGTTCATCGGCAGCAATTTCGTCCTCGACTGGCTGGCTCAGTCAGATGAACCGGTTGTCACGCTCGACGCGCTCACCTATGCAGGCAATCTGGAAAACCTGGCTGCACTTGACGGCGATGCAAGGCACCAGTTCATCAAGGGCGACATCTGCGACCGAGCGCTGGTCGACCTGCTGCTCGCAACACACCGCCCGCGCGCTTTGCTGCATTTCGCAGCCGAAAGCCATGTCGACCGCTCGATCAGCGGCCCCGGCGCATTCATGCGAACCAATATTGACGGAACCTACAGCCTGCTGGAGGCTACCCGCGCTTACTGGGGTGTATTGGGCGAAGCAGAAAAATCCGCATTTCGGTTTCACCATGTTTCCACCGACGAAGTCTATGGATCACTGAGGGCAGACGATCCGCCGTTTGCCGAAACCAAGACCTATGAACCGAACAGCCCCTACTCGGCCAGCAAAGCTGCCAGTGATCATCTGGTGCGAGCCTGGCATCACACCTATGGTCTGCCGGTGTTGACAACCAACTGCAGCAACAATTACGGGCCTTTCCATTTCCCCGAAAAATTGATCCCGCTGATGATCGTGAATGCACTGGCCGGCAAAGCCTTGCCGATCTACGGCGACGGTCAAAACGTGCGCGACTGGCTTTATGTCACTGACCATGCGTCAGCGATCCGCGCGGTGTTGGCAGGCGGTCGGCTGGGCGAAACCTACAACATCGGCGGCTGGAACGAGATGACCAACCTGGACATCGTGCACAAAGTCTGTGACTTGCTCGACGAGCTAAGGCCCGACATCGGCGGATCCTACAAGCGCCTGATTACCTATGTGAAAGACCGACCCGGCCACGACAGGCGCTATGCGATCGACGCACGCAAGATCGAGCGCGAGCTCGGATGGCGGCCGGCTGAGACGTTTGCATCGGGTATCCGCAAGACCGTGCAATGGTATCTGGCGCATCCCGACTGGGTGGCCAGGGTGCAAAGCGGTGCCTACCGTGAATGGGTCGAGCAGCAATACAGCGAACCAGCCAGCGCATGAAGATCCTGCTGCTCGGCAAGAACGGCCAAGTAGGCTGGGAATTACAGCGCGCGTTGGCACCTCTTGGCGAGGTCATTGCATTGGGCCGGGAAAACGGTGGCGACCTCGCTGATAGCGATTCTTTGCAGGCCAATGTGCGCAGCATCGCGCCACAGGTCATCGTTAATGCGGCGGCTTACACCGCCGTCGACAAAGCGGAGAGCGAAGCTGAGTTGGCGATGCAGATCAATTGCCATGCACCGGCCATGCTGGCTCGCGAAGCCCTCGCCTTGGGTGCCATGCTGTTGCACTACAGCACCGACTATGTGTTCGACGGTAGCGGCGGCCAGGCCCGCAGCGAAGAGGCTGCGCCCGCACCCTTGAGCGTTTATGGCAAAACCAAGCTGGCAGGCGAAGAGGCAATCCAGTCCAGCGGTTGCCTGCACCTGATATTGCGTACCAGCTGGGTCTATGCGGCGCGAGGCGGCAATTTTGCCAAGACCATGCTGCGCTTGGCCGCAGAGCGCGAGCAATTGAAGGTCATCGCCGATCAGATCGGAGCGCCAACCGGTGCCGAACTGCTGGCGGACCTGAGCGCCCATATGTTGGTGGCAACGCTCGACGATCCGGCACTGGGCGGCATCTATCACGCAACGGCCGCAGGTGAAACCAGTTGGTTCGACTACGCAGCATTCGTGATTGAGCATGCACGCACGCAGGGCCGGCCGATCCGGGTTCGACCTGAACAGCTCTTGCCGATTCCGACCAGTGCATATCCAACGCCAGCGCAACGCCCACTGAACTCGCGCCTTTCCAGCGCGAAGCTGCAGCAGAACTTCGGCCTTTACATGCCTCAGTGGCGCCAAGGGGTCGAACGCATGTTGACCGAAATTCTTTGAAGGATTCTGAAGTGCAAAAAAAACGCAAAGGCATCATCCTCGCAGGCGGCTCCGGCAGTCGCTTGCATCCAGCCACCTTGGCCATCAGCAAGCAACTGCTTCCGGTCTATGACAAGCCGATGGTCTATTACCCATTGAGTACCTTGATGCTGGCGGGTATTCGCGAAATTTTGCTGATCAGTACGCCCCACGATATTCCTCGCTTTGAAGCGCTGCTGGGTGATGGAAAACGCTGGGGTCTGGACATCAGCTACTGCGTACAGCCAAGCCCGGATGGCCTGGCGCAAGCCTTCATCCTCGGTAAGGATTTCATAGATGGTGGGCCAAGCGCTTTGGTGCTCGGGGACAACATTTTTTACGGACATGATTTCCAAGGGCTGCTTGGCAATGCCGGCAATTCGAACAACGGTGCGACGGTGTTCGCCTACCATGTCACCGATCCGGAGCGCTACGGCGTTGTCGAATTTGACGCGAAACAGAGAGCCTTGTCGATTGAAGAAAAGCCGCAAGCGCCAAAAAGCAATTACGCCCTGACCGGTTTGTACTTCTACGACGAACAGGTCTGCGAGATTGCCGGTGCAATCAAACCGAGCCCGCGCGGAGAGTTGGAAATCACTGATGTCAACGCCCAGTACTTGCGCCAGCAGCAACTCCAGGTAGAAATCATGGGCCGCGGTTATGCCTGGCTCGATACCGGCACGCATGACAGTCTGCTCGAAGCCAGCCAATTCATCGCGACATTGGAGAAGCGTCAAGGGCTGAAAGTAGCCTGTCCCGAAGAAATTGCCTATCGTTCAGGATGGATCTCGGCCGACCAGTTGGCTGCTTTGGCAAAGCCATTGGCAAAGAACGGCTATGGGCAATATCTGCAGCGCCTGCTGGCTGAAAAGGCGTTCTAATGAAAATTACCCCGACCAGCCTGCCCGAAGTTTTGATCATCGAACCCAGGGTGTTCGGTGATGCGCGCGGGTTTTTCACCGAGAGTTGGAACGAGCAAGCCTTCGACCAGGCTGTGGGCCATGCCGTTCGGTTTGTGCAGGACAACCATTCACGTTCAGTACGCGGCGTCCTGCGCGGCATGCATTTTCAGTTGCCCCCGCATACCCAAGGGAAATTGGTGAGGGTGGTCAGTGGGGCAGTATTTGATGTGGCCGTCGATCTACGCCGCTCAAGCCCCAACTTCGGCCGCTGGGACGGCATTGAGCTGAGTGCAGAGAATCACCGCCAACTCTGGGTGCCACCTGGTTTTTCCCATGGTTTCCTGGTGCTTTCAGAAACAGCAGATTTTCTCTACAAGACGACCGACTATTACGCCCCAAAAGCTGAAGGCTGCCTGCGCTGGGATGATCCAACTGTCGGTATCAACTGGCCCGCTACCGGCGTCGCGCCGATGCTCGCGGAGAAGGATGCCAAGGCACCCTTGCTAGCGGACGCACATAGTTTCGCCTGATCGTCGCTGCAGCATCGCAGTGCCCGCCTGACTATTTGGCGTTTCAGAACGAAGAAACCCCCAGATCGTGAGACCTGGGGGCTCTTGGATAATAGCCTGACGATGACCTACTTTCACACGGGAACCCGCACTATCATCGGCGCAGAGGCATTTCACTTTCCTGTTCGGGATGGGAAGGAGTGGGACCACCTCGCTATGGTCATCAGGCTTAACTTGTCGGCTCGCTG
>CAIJIT010000297.1 GCA_903820745.1 uncultured Burkholderiales bacterium | reverse complement strand
GATCGAACTGCAAATGAGGCTTCCGGGTGATCGGCCGTCAGCGCAGCAAAAGAAGCCCGCATCTGCGCTTCAAGTGCGGCCGGAAACGGCTGCGCCTCCAGCCAAGCGCGGATTTCCGCACCAGCTTGGGCAAGCGCAATCACATCATCGGTGTTCAGCGTGGCCAGTTTCTCTTCGATGCGTTTGGCCAGCCCTTCATGTTTCAAGAACTCGCGGAAAGCATGGGCCGTGGTGGCGAAACCACCGGGCACACGAACGCCAGAGGCGGTCAGTTGCGAGATCATTTCGCCGAGGCTGGCGTTCTTGCCGCCGACCACCTCGACGTCAGTCATCCTCAGATTCTCAAAGGGAACGACCAGGGCGGTCGGGTCAATCGTTGAAGACATGGAAAAGCTCCGTGATGTTGAAAATTCATTGCATCCGCCATCGAGGCCGGATTTCCGCCCATCAAGTTGCCGCGCGCTACGACGCCGTCCATTCTGGATTCTTGTTTTGTGGAGGAGGAGCGCATGGCATGTGGAGGAAAGCTGCTGCCAATTCTACGACCAAGCCCGTTTATGATGAATCCGGACTCCAAAGCGATCAGGCCACCATGCAACGCACAGTTTTCTTCATTTCGGACGGCACCGGAATCACCGCCGAAACCTTCGGCAATTCGATCCTGGCCCAATTTCCGAACAAGCCACGGCATGTGCGTCGCCCCTTTGTCGATACCGCCGAAAAAGCCTATGCAGTCGTCCGCGAAATCAACGAGGTCGGAGAACGCGACGGCAAGCGCGTGGTCGTCTTTGCCACCTTGGTCGACCGCGATGTCCTGAAAATCGTCCGTGATCATTGCCAGGGCCGTGTGCTCGACATGTTCGGCACCTTCATCGAGCCACTCGAAGAAGAATTCGACGTCAAATCCAACCACCGCGTCGGGCGTTTTTCCGATGTGGCGCGTAGCCAGGAATACCATGACCGGATCGAGGCCATCAATTTTTCCCTGGTCCATGACGATGGCCAGTCGGCCAAAAATCTCGACATGGCCGATGTCATCCTGGTCGGCGTGTCGCGCAGCGGCAAGACCCCGACTTCGCTCTATCTGGCGATGCAGCATGGCGTCAAGGCAGCCAACTACCCGCTGATCCCTGAGGATTTCGAGCGCGGCAAGCTGCCTTCAATGCTGCTGCCGCACAAGCGCAAATGCTTCGGCCTAACCATCGATCCCGAGCGCTTGCGACAGATCCGCAACGAGCGGCGTCCGGGCAGCAAATATGCCGACCTCGCGAACTGCCGCTATGAAGTCAATGAAGCCGAATCGATGATGAAGCGCGATGGCATCGCCTGGCTCTCCTCCACGAACAAGTCGATCGAAGAAATCGCCACCACCATCCTGCGCGACATCCGGCCGGACCGGCTCGTTTACTGAAAGCCCATGGCCCGACCTGCTTCAAGGCCGGCTTGCTAGGTGCCTGTCAGCTCAGCTTTTGCCTGGCCGACTCGTACAGGCAGATCGCTGCGGCGCTGCCGACGTTCAGCGATTCCTCACCGCCCGGCTGCGGGATGCCGACGGTCAAGGCGCAGCGTTGCAGCAATTCTGCTTGCACGCCCTGCCCTTCATGACCCATGACCCAGGCACAGGGGCTGGGCAGGCGGACTTGATGCAATTGCGCCTTGGCGTAGGAGCTGGTCGCTAGCAGCGGCAATTGCAGGCGATCAAGGTCGGAAGGCTGCAGGCCCTCGACCAGCCGCAAGGCGAAATGGGCGCCCATGCCGGCGCGCAGGACTTTCGGGCTCCACAGCGCCGCCGTGCCCTTCAAGGCCAGCACCTGATGGAAACCCATCGCGGCGGCGCTGCGCAGGATGGTGCCGACATTGCCGGCGTCCTGCAATCGGTCGAGCACGACCGAGTCCTGCCCCGGGCTGAGTTCAAGCGAGGCTTGATAAGGCAGCTCGAAGCCGATTTGTGCCGGCGACTCCAGACCGCTGATCGACTTGAACAAAGCGGCCGGGACCACCAACTGGCGCGGCGCTGCCCGACCCAGTTCGCGCAGGACCGGATCGGCACAAGCTTCCTCGGTCAACACCGCCAGCGTCACTGCATGGCCGCGCTGCAGGCAGGCGCGCACCAGATGGTCGCCTTCCAGCCAGATCGAACCCAGCTTGCGATAGGCATTGCCATCCTGGCTGAGCTTGCGCAGCCGCTGCAGCAGCGGGTTGTCGCGCGAGGTGATATAGCTGATCGGACTCATCCGCGCGCCAGGATTTCTTGCACCGGACCAAAAGTACGGCGGTGCCAGGGTGTGACGCCATGCTCACGCAAGGCGGCCAGGTGCTGGGCGGTCGGATAGCCCTTGTGCTTGGCGAATCCATAGGCAGGATAAATTTCATCCATCTGCAGGCATTGGCGGTCG
>CAIJIT010000296.1 GCA_903820745.1 uncultured Burkholderiales bacterium | reverse complement strand
CTTGATTATCGAGAAATTCCAGGGCGGCGTCACCTTTGAGCATTGCGATGCTGCTGAGCGCACCTGCAGCCAGGCAAACCGGTGCTACAACGCTGATCGATTGCCAGCCTTCAACTGGCCAGCCACTGCGTGGATCGAGCAGATGGCTGTAGCGTCGGCCATCGAGCTCGAAAAAGCGTTCGTAGTCGCCGCTGGTGGCCAGCGCGCCGGCGTGCAGGCTCAGCGTCGCGAGCATCTTCCCGGGGCGGCGTGGATCGACGATGCCCATGGCCCAGGGCTTGCCGTCGGGCAAGGCGCCGACCAAGCGGATGTCGCCGCCGAGGTTGACCATGCCTGATTCGACGCCCCGGCTTTGCAATATGGTGGCGGCGCGGTCAGCGGCATATTCCTTGCCGATGCCGCCGAAATCGATTTCCATGCCGGCCAGCGGCAAGAGGATCTGCCCGTCCTGCCACTGCACCTTGGACCAGCCGACCAGCGGCAGCAGGGCTTCGAGCCGGCCTGCTTCGGGCAGACGCGCTGCTTTGAAGTCCCAGGCATGGCGCAACACGCCCGAAGTGAGGTCGAACAGTCCGTCGCTGGCGCCATGCAGTTGGGCGGCAAAGTTCAGCAGCTCCCCGGTCTCGCCGTCCACCGCCAGCGGCTCGCCCTGGCCTGCGGCCGCATTGATGCGCGACAGCAGGCTGTCCTTGCGGTAACGCGAGTACTTGGCTTCGATGCGCCGCACTTCGGCAATCGCGCTGTCGGCCAGCAGCCTGGCCTGGTCCAGCGCCAGGCCGGCGATGCGGATCTCGCAGGTGCAGGCCATCGCAGCGAAACCGAAGCCCAGGTCCTCGAAGGCCGCCGGTTTGGCCTCATGCGGGTTGAAGCGCGCATTTGGCGCCGTCCGAGGCTCAAAACTTGCGGTTTGCACCGAACATCACCGAGGTCGCGTTGAAGGCTGCCAGCCCTGGTGAGCCGCCGCCGATGCGCCAGTTGCCGCGTTGTTGGTAGGACTCCAGCTTGGCATCGATCGACCAGAGATCGTCCAAGCTGTACTCGGCCTTCAGTCCCAGCGTCAACGCGCCGAAGGCCGACAGTCTTTGGTCCAGCGAGATAAAACTGGCCTGATTGGCCGGGTCATAACCCTTGGGGTAAGGCTCGCCGTAACTTGGGTTGTAGACCGGGTCAAAGTAGAAGCGGGCGGCGCTCTGCGTGTAGTAGCGCAGCACCGGCGTGAGCGTCAGGCGGGCGTTGACCGGTTTGACCCATTCCAGCTGAAGATTGTGCGCATTGATGCCATTGCTGTCATGGTAGAGGCGGTAGCTGCTGCGCAAGGTCGAGCCATCTTCGGCGAAATGATGGTTCCAGCGGCCCAGCAAGGTGGTTTGATTGCGGAAACCGGGCCTAGTGTCGAGCACTTTATACGGGTCGTCGTAATAGCCCTTGCCGCGGCTCAAACTCAGGTTCAGCTGCAACAGGTCCCGCGCCGTCCAGGCTTGGGTGACGCCGAAGATCAACTCGCGGGTGCGTTTACGCTGGTTCACCACCAGTTGGTTGACCGGGTTGATCTTGTCGCTGGAAAGGCCAAAACCGATGTTCCAGGTCCGGTTGTTGTCGTCACTGGAAATCCGCGCGTCGACCGAGGCTGCATTCGAGGCGTAGTCATGTTCGTTGGAGCGGCTGAGCCCGACCGATACAGCGTTGCGCTGGCCATAGCGGGTCAGCTTGACATCGCCGGCCTTGCGCTCATCGTGCATCACCGAAGCGCTGGAGACTGCGGTGTGATAGCGCGGCGATGCGCCCGATACCGAGTCGAAAACTGCCGATCCTTCGACCGCCCATTGCGACGACAGCGGCAGCAGCAGATAGGCCGAGGGCGAATCGACCTTGATCCGCTTCAGTCCCGGTTGAGAGTCCTCGTAGTGCAGGTATTTGACCGCCATCAGGCCCGTTTCTGGCGCTGCTTCCGCATGGGCTTGCTGCCACACCCCGGGCATTGCGATCGCCGCCAGCACCACCAGGCTGATTGCGGGGTTTGTCTTGTTCACAGATTCAAAGTCTTTCATCATGGGTCCTCTCAATTGCAGCCGCAGCCGCCGCCACCGACGCCGCTGCCGCCTGCAGCGGCTTCCTTGCTGGCGTAGCTGTGTTCGTCAAAGCGCAGTTCGAGGCTGTCGCCACCCATCGTCATTTCCGGCTTGGCCAGCAGGCCTTTTTCCCAGGCCTGCGGCGGGTTGAAGCTCGAACATCCGCCCAGCAGCAGGGCCAGCCAGCCGATTGACAGGACTTGTTTCATTGCGATCGAAGGCATGGGTTTCATCTCAGTTCTTTCGGCTGGCCAGATTGGTTTGGGCGATGGCCGCGGTCAGGCGGGATTCGAGTTCGTTGCGTTCTTCGTTGTTGAAACCTTGATGCACGTAGAGGACCTTGCCATCAGCGCCGATCAGCACCGAAGTCGGCATGCCCTTGACGCCCAGGCGTTTGGCGCTGTCGCCCTTGGCGTCATAGGCCAGCGCAAACAGCGCCGGGTTGGCAGCCAGAAAAGCATCTGCGTCGCCGCGTTTGGCGTCGAGGTTGATGGCCAGTACCTGCAAACCCTTGGCTTCGTATTTCTTCTGCATGTCGTTCATCCAGGGGAACGATTGTTTGCAGGGGCCGCACCAGGAAGCCCAGAAGTCGAGGTAGACCACTTTGCCCAGCAGGTTGGAAATTCGCGGCACATTGGCACCGGGCAATTCGATGTCGGGGATTATTTGACCCAGGTCGAGGGCTTGGGTTGGCGTAGTCGATAACGCCAGGCAAGCGACCAGGGATGCGCAGAGGTTTTTTGCAAATTTCATTCAGGGCTCCAGAAGGTTGGGTTCATGCTCAGGGTTTGCGGCGCAGCCACAGCACAGCAGCCGACAGCAAGCACATCAGCCAGAGGACCGGGTCAGTCACAGCGCCCGGTTGTGCCAGCGAGCAACCGCCGCCACCGCTGGCACCAGCGCTCTTTTCTTCCCCGCTGCTCTCGGCGGTCTTGGCTGTCGCGGCATTGACAAGGCCGCTGACGGTCACATCGGGCAGCGGGCTGCCGAGACTGCTGTTCAAGCTCAAGCTCGCGGCCAACGCCCCTGCTGATGTGATCGATTTCAAGTTCACCGACAGGTCGATCTCGCAGCTTTGCCCGGGTGCCAGATCAAGCGGCAACAAACCGCATTGGGCCTGGGCGCTGAACTGGCCATTGCTCAGATTGATGGCGTTCAAGCTGACCGTGGTATTGCCGGAATTGGTCAAGATCAAGGGCAGGAAACCGGCGCTGCCACCCAGGTTTACTGCGGGCAGGGCCAGGGTTGTTGCTGACCAGCTCAGAGCGGCCTGGGCGTTGGCTGATCCTGTGCCGGCCAGGGCCAAGGCGGTCGGGTTGCTGCCACTGGATTGAATGTTCAGGCTGGTGCTTCGGCTGCCGGCCGCTGCCGGCGCGAACAGCACAGTGACCGTGCAGTTGGCATTGACCGCCAGCGTCTGGTTGGCAACACAGCTGCCGCCCAGCACGAACTCGCCGGCATTGCCGCCCTGGGTCGAGACGCCGTTCAGCGTTACTGCACCAGGTCCCTGGTTGATCAGCGTGAAGGCCTGCGTTGCCGAACGGAAGCCGACGGCGATGCCGCCAAAGTTGTTCGGGGCTGCGCCTTGCCAGGCCAAGACCGGCAACGGCGCCAGGCTGCCGCTTCCGCTCAATGCCACCAGATGGGGTGAACCGGTGGCATTGCTGCTGATGCTGGCAGTGCCGCTGTAGGCTGCCGCAGAGCTTGGTGCAAAGGCCAGGCTCAAATTGCATGAATTGCCAGCGGCGAGCGTAGCGCCGCAGTTGTTACTGCCGCTGAAGCCGTTGCCGCTGACGCTGATGGCACTCAGGTTCAACGTGGCATTGCCGCTGTTCAAGAGCGTCACGCTGCGGCTGCCTGTCGCTCCGATGGTGACTGCTCCGAAATCAGTGCTCGCCGGGCTCAGACTGACTGCGGCTGCCGGCGTTGCTGCACCGCTGCCGCCGAGCGTGATCACCGCGCTGCCATTGCTGGCATTGCTCGCGATGGTCAGGCTGGCGCTGCGGTTGCCGAGCAATTGAGGCGTGAAGCTGGTGATCAGCGTGCAACTTGCACCAGCGGCAATGCTGGCGTTGGCGGCGCAGGTTCCGGCAATGGCGAAGTCGCCGGGGTTGCTGCCGGACAGAGTCAGACTTGACAGCAACATGGTGGCGCTGCCGCTATTGCTCAAAGTCAGCGTCTGGCTGGCGCTAGTGCTTGACAGCGTTTGCGCGCCAAAGCTCAGGCTGCTGGCATTCAGCGACAGCAAAGCTTGCGGCGAAGCGGTGGCCGTACCGGCCAAGCTGACCGTCGCTGGGCTGGCATTGCTGGCCAGGTTCAGCAGGGCGGTCTTGGTCCCCGCCAGGATCGGTGCAAATTGCAGCATGACGGTGCAACTGGCACCGATCGCGACCGAGCCGCCTGCAGCGCAGGTACCGCCGCTGGCAATCAAAAAGTCGCCCGCATCGGTCCCGCTCAGGCTCAGACTTGCAATGCTCAAGGTGGCTGTGCCGGTGTTGCTGAGCGTGACCGTCTGTGCAGTCGACTTGCTGGCCACCACCTGGGTGAAGCTGAGGCTGGCAGGCGAGACCAGCGCATTCGGGCTGAGGGCGACGCCGCTACCTGAAAGCGCTGCAGTCGAGCTGCCGGCGCTGTGGACGATGCTCAAGCTGCCGTTCACCGTGCCCGCATTGGCCGGGCTGAAAGTCAAATTCACCGTGCAACTGGCGCCTGCAGCAAGCGAGCTGCCCGCTGCGCAAGTCCCGCCTGAAAGGTTGAAGCCGCTGCTGGCGCTCAGGCTGCTGACGGTCAATGCTGTGCTGCCGCTATTGGACAGCGAGATCGTTTGCGCTGCGCTGCTGCTGCCGACATTGGTCGTGGCGAAAGCCAGGCTGGTCGGTGCCAACGCAGCGACCGCGCTCGACAGGCCGGTCAAGCCTGGATTGCCCAGATAGGCGGCGATGTCAGTCAGATCGCTGGCGCTCAGGAAGGGCTTCAGAAACAGCATGCTGCTGACTGTTCCGTTGATCGCGTTCTGGATCACGGTCGGGTTGTTGACGCCGTTGGCAATCTTGTTGGTGTTCTTCAGCGTGCTGAACTGGATGCCATGGCAGGCGCCATTGGCGCAGCCCTGGTTTTGAGTGCCGAAGTTGGTGCTGTAGAGCAGCTTGCCGTTGGTGGCGTTTTGTGCCGCGGCTGGAAGGTTCGCAGCCAGACCGGCGACGATGGCGATGGCCAGGCGCAGGCCGCGCGTGAGTTTGTTGTTCATGGATGCAGGAGGAAGAAAAGGCTCGAACCGCTGATCAGCCACCAGGCCAGGTTCAGCGCCGAATGGACTGCAATGCAGCGGAGAACCTGGCGCTTGAGCTGGTAGATCCAGCCAAGCAGGCAAGCAGGCGCAAATACCGCCAGGCCGATGACGCTGCCGCGGGTGATGCCGTGCAGCAAAGAGAAGATGACGGCGGTGCTCAGGATCGCTGGCCACCGGCCCCAGTGGCGGCGCAATAGTTGTTCCTGCAGGCCGGCCCGGAACACCAATTCTTCGGTCACGGGCGCGGCCAGCAGCAAGCTGGCCAGCAGCGCTGCGTCGGTAGGCGCTGGCAAGGCCAGCAGCAAAGCGGCGCTTGCGGCAATGACTGCGGCGGTTTGTCGCGGCCCTGAACCGGCTGGCAAGGCGGAATGTTCTGCCTGGAGAACTGACATTTATCGATCAAACGAAGCTCGGAAGCTGCGTTTATAAATGCCAATTCCTCGGAAAACTGCCCTGTTGTTTGGCGGGCGGTCAGGCGAGCGGCAAAGACGGTGTTATGTCACGGCCGCATGCCGGTGAAGCGATTATTTTTGCAACGGATTTGGCTGCGCAGCCAAGCGCTGGTCGGCAGCGGACAGTTGTTTCAGACAGGCGACGCATAGGCAGTCGCTGAAGCTGGCAGCGACTTGCTTGCGCAATGAATCATTCAACGCCACGCCGAAACAGGCGCAGGTACCGCTGGCTGCGCCGCACAAAAAAGCCTCGCCGCAACGCGGGCATTGCGGCCCGCCTGTGCTCATGAAAACAGCGCTTTATGCTGCTCGCGCAGCAGGTTTTTTTGCACCTTGCCCATCGTGTTGCGCGGCAACTCGCTGGCGATGAAGATGTGTTTGGGTACCTTGAAGTTCGCAATCCGGGCCTTCAGGGCGGCCCCGATGGCTGTGGCATCAAGCGTGGCACCCGGCTTGGCGATCAACACTGCAACGACGGCTTCGCCGAAATCGGCATGGGGCACACCGATCACGGCCGATTCGGAGACGCCGGGTATTTCATTCAGATAGCCTTCAACCTCGGCTGGATAGACGTTGTAGCCCCCGGTGATGATCAGATCCTTGCTGCGGCCGACGATGGTGAAATAGCTTTTGGCGTCGAACTGGCCGAGGTCGCCAGTCTTGAACCAGCCGTCGGCGCTGAATTCGGCGCGCGTCTTTTCCGGCATGCGCCAATAGCCGCTGAAGACATTCGGCCCGCGCACCTCGAGATTGCCGATCTCCTGCGCAGCGCAAAGTTTGCCGGCGTCGTCTGTGACACGGACTTCGACGCCTGGCAAGGCCCGGCCGACGGTGCCGCCAATGCGCTCGCCGTCTTCAGGCTTGCAGGGATTCGAGGTCAGCATCAGCGTTTCGCTCATGCCATAGCGTTCCAGAATCGTCTGGCCGCTGCGCTGCTGCCAGTCGCGGAAGGTTTCGATCAGCAGCGGCGCCGAACCGCTGATGAAGAGCCGCATCTTGCTGCAGGCTGCAGGTGTCAGCGAAGCTTCGGCCAGCATCCGCACATACAGCGTCGGCACACCCATCAACAGCGTGGCATCGGCAAAGCGGGCGATCAGCGCGCGCGGATCGAACTTGCTGAACCAGATCATCTTGCTGCCGTTCAGCAGCGCACCATGCGAGGCGACAAACAAGCCATGCACATGGAAGATCGGCAGCGCGTGGATCAATACATCGTCTTTTTTCCAATCCCAGTAAGTCTTCAGCATCTGCGCATTGCTGAGCAAATTGCCATGGCTGAGCATCGCACCCTTGGCCGCACCGGTCGTGCCGCTGGTGTAGAGGATGGCAGCCATCTCATCGGTCTGCTTGACGGCTGGCTCATGGCTGTCGCTCATCGCTGCGGCGCGGTCGAGCAGACTGCCGCTGCGGTCTTCGTTCAGCGTGAAGACATATTGCGTACCGGCCTTGAAGGCGATCTTCGAGACCCAGTTGAAGTTCTTGTCGGCACAAACCACGACCGCCGGCTCGGCGTTGCCGACGAAATATTCGATCTCGCTGGCCTGGTAGGCATTGTTCAGCGGTAGATAAACATAACCGGCGCGCAGCACGGCCAGATAAAGCAACAGCGCTTCGACGCTTTTTTCGGTTTGCACGGCGACTCGGCTGCCGGCGGGAAGATCCAGCGAGGCCAGCAGATTGGCCATCCGGGCCGAAGCCATGTCGAGGTCGCGCCAGCTGTAGCTCAGGCACAAGCCATCGGCACAATCGATCGCGGTGGCATCGAGATCGGCAGGAAAAGCTTTGCGCAACGCGCAGAACAAGTTGGCGTTGCTCATGCTTGCCCTTGAGCGGCAGCATGCCGGTTCATACGGTTCTTGCTTGCAATCATCTGGGGTCCTGGTCGCACCATGCTTGGCGCGGCATTATCAGGCCTTGGTGACAGGCTTTGTCACAATCAGCGGCTGGAACTGCCGCTTGTCGGCAAATTTTTCGCCAGCACCAGTTCGGCCGCGATCGAGACCGCGATCTCCGCCGGTGTCTTGGCGCCCAGCGCCAGCCCGACCGGACCATGCAAGCGTGCGAGCTGCTCCTGGCTTAAATCAAAATGCTCGGCCAGGCGCTGCTTGCGCGTCGCCTGATTGCGCTTGGAGCCCAGCGCGCCGACATAAAAGGCATTCGATTGCAAGGCTGCAATCAAGGCCATGTCGTCGAGCTTGGGGTCATGGGTCAGCGCCACCACCGCCATATGGGCATCGGGAACCAGCAGGTCGACCGCGTCGTCGGGCATGCCCGCAACCCGGCGCACGCCGACCATGCCCTCATCCAGCGTGGCGGCATATTCTTCGCGCGGATCGCAGATCAGCACTTCGAAGTCGAGCATCGTCGCGATTTGCGCGACCGCCATAGACAGCTGGCCTGAGCCGATCAGCAGCAGCCGCCATTTCGGCCCGAACATGGTGGTCAAGGTCTTGCCGTCGAATTGCAGCGCCTGGCCTCGCTGCGCGTCGGACAGCGAAACCGCACCGGTTGCCAATGTCAATTGGCGTGCAACCAGTTGATGTGCTGCAGTCCGCGCCAGCAACTGCTCGATCCAGTCGAAGTTCAGTAGCGGCTCCTGCACCAACTCCAAAGTGCCGCCGCAGGGCAGGCCGAAACGAGTGGCCTCCTCTTTGCTGACGCCGTAAGTGATCAAGGTCGGCAGGGACGGCGCAGATTGAGCGTCCGGGCTGGCCAGCAAGGCCTTGGTGCGAGCAATCAGGTCGTCCTCGACACAGCCGCCGGAGACCGAACCGCTGACCATCCCGTCGTCACGCACGGCCAGCAATGCCCCCGGCGGACGCGGGGCGCTGCCCCAGGTTTGCACAACGGTGACCAGGCTGACCGCATGGCCGCTGCGGCGCCAAGCCAAGGCATCGTTGAGAACTTGCAGATCTAGACTTTCCATCGACTTACCCTTGAATTCGCAATATGGCGCGCTCGCGCCATGAAAAATAAGCCCGGTAGAGCGCCACGCTGATGACCATGCCCCAGGTCATGCCGCAGAACATACCACCGAGCATGCCTGCGATTGTGCTGTCGCCGTTGCCGATTTGCCAGCGTGAAAGCCACAGGGCGCCGGCCGTCATGCCAACCAGCATCCAGGCCGAACAGAGCAGATTTTGCGCAAATAGCGAACACAGCACGCGCCCGCAATGCGGCCGCAGTAAGCGCAGGCTCGGTATCGCCAGCAAGCCGCCGGCCAGCATGCCGACATGCATACCGGGCAGGAATTCGGCGTGCAGGCGCAGGCTGTCGATGAAATCAAGAGTGCCCGATTGGGCACACAAAGTCCCCAGACGGTCCGGGCCATTCTGCAAAAAATCGTAAAGAAGTCCGAGCAGCATGCCACCGAAACCCAGCGACAGCATCACATGCGGCGGTGAAAGTCCGGCCCGCTCCGGGCGGACCCAAGCCAAGGCCGCGCAACCTGCTGCGACAACCAGCAGGGCTGCCAGGATCAGCAAAGCGGGCTGCTTGACTTGCTGCGTGCTGCGCTCAAGCAACCACAGCGTCACGCCGACGACGGCCAGCAGCAGCAGTGGCGCCGTTGTCGCGGAGCCTATGCCTCTGGCCAGCCAATGGGCCTGGGGTTTCACGATCATGGCGCCTGTCTCTGTCTGTTTTTTTGATGTCGTATGTTGACACGCGGGCAAACCCTGTGGCGTCGCCGGAGGCTTCATATCAACATGTGTTGCTTCGACGATAACAAATTTTTTTTGTTCTTGCGCGGTATCAAACAACCGTGTTTAAGATGTATATGATTTGATTCATTCGAGCCCTGAGCCTCTCAGCTCAGGTCCGAAGCGGCGCCCAGCCATCGTTCAAGAGGCCGTTCAGGCCGACAAAAAAGGAGACGAAGTGATTCCACCCTCATTCGAATACCACGCGCCGCGCTCGATCAGCGAAGCGATTTCGCTGCTGGCCAGTCTCGGCGATGATGCCAAGCTGCTGGCTGGTGGGCATAGCCTGCTGCCGATGATGAAGCTGCGCTTTGCCCAGCCCGGCGCGCTGATTGATATCAACCGTATTCCCGAGCTGCGCGGCATTTCTGAAGTCGCTGGCCGGATCCGCATCGGTGCGATGACGACCGAAACCGAGCTGATCGCCTCCAGTTTGCTGAGCGAACATTTGCCTTTGCTGGCCGAGGCGGCCTTGCTCATCGCGGACCCCCAGGTGCGCAACCGCGGCACGATTGGCGGCGACATCGCCCATGGTGACCCTGGCAATGACCATCCGGCCATCGCGATGGCGCTTGACGCCACCTTTGTGCTGCAGGGGCCCAACGGCGAGCGACAGGTCCAGGCCGTCGATTTCTTCCACGGCACTTATATGACCGAGCTGGCCGAGAACGAATTGCTCACCGCCATCCTGGTGACGCCTTTTGCCGCCGGCACAGGTTCCAGCTACAAGAAACTCAAGCGCAAGACCGGCGACTGGGCCACTGCGGGCGCAGCTGTCGTGCTGCGCATGGCGGGCGGCGTCGTCACCCATGCCAGCATCGGCTTGACCAATGTGGCGCCCACGGCTTTGCGCGCCAGCGCTGCCGAAGCGCTGCTGGTCGGGCAGGCGTTGACCCCGGCCACCCTTGATGCGGTGGTGGCTGCGGTACGCACGATCTGCGATCCGGCTGAAGACCTTCGCGGTGACGCCGAGTACAAGACCGCGATGGCCGGCGAGATGACGCGGCGCGCCATCCTCATCGCTGCTTCGCGTTGCCATTGAACGAACAAAAAACGGAGATTTCAGGCATGAGCAAAAAAATAGTTTCGATGACAGTGAATGGCCGTCAGGTCGAAGAGGCGGTCGAACCGCGCACGCTGCTGATCCATTTTCTGCGTGAAAAAATGAACTTGACCGGCGCCCATATCGGCTGCGAGACCAGCCATTGCGGCGCTTGCACTGTTGACCTTGACGGGCAGTCGGTCAAGTCCTGCACTCATCTGGCGGTGCAATGCGACGGCAGCGATGTCAAAACTGTCGAGGGCCTGGCCAATGCCGGACTGCTGCACGCAGTGCAGGAAGGTTTCTACAAAGAGCATGGCTTGCAATGCGGCTTCTGTACGCCGGGCATGATGATGCGGGCGTATCGGTTCCTGCAGGACAACCCGAATCCGAGCGCAGAGGAAGTACGCGTCGGCATGTCGGGCAATCTATGCCGCTGCACCGGTTACCAGAACATCGTCAAGGCTGTCTTGCATGCGGCCAAGGCCCTGCAACAAGCCCCAGTTGCTGCTTGAAGCCAAGGAGAATCAGATGAACGCACCAGCTAGTGAGCGTGAAAAAGCCCTGATGGGCATGGGCGAATCGCGCCTTCGCAAAGAAGACGCAAGATTCATCCAGGGCAAGGGCAATTATGTCGATGACATCAAGCTGCCGGACATGGTTTTCATGGACATCGTTCGCTCGCCGCTTGCCCATGCGCGCATCAAGCGCATCAACAAGGAAGAAGCGCTCAAGATACCCGGCGTGATCGCGGTGCTGACGGCAGCCGACCTGAAGCCCTTGAAGCTGCACTGGATGCCGACGCTGGCCGGCGATGTGCAAGCCGTGCTGGCTGACGAAAAGGTCCACTTCCAGATGCAGGAAGTGGCCGTTGTGATCGCTACCGACCGCTACGCTGCGGCCGACGGGGTGGAAGCGGTCGAAGTCGAATATGAGGAACTCGATGCTGTCGTTGACCCGTTCGAAGCGCTGAAGGAAGGTGCCCCGGTGCTGCGCGAAGACCTCGCCGGCAAAACCGAGGGTGCACATGGCAAACGCTATCACCACAACCATATCTTCAGCTGGGATGCAGGCGACAAGGACGCCACCGATGCCGTCTTTGCCAGCGCGCCGGTGACTGTCAAGCAAGACATGCTGTACCCGCGCGTCCATCCCTGCCCGCTCGAGACTTGCGGTGCGGTCGCTTCGTTTGACCCGATCCGCGGTGAGCTGACGACCTGGCTGACCAGTCAGGCCCCGCATATCGTGCGCACGGTGGTGTCGATGCTGTCGGGTATTCCTGAGTCCAAGGTGCGCATCATCTCGCCTGACATCGGCGGCGGTTTCGGCAACAAGGTGCCGATCTATCCCGGCTATGTCTGCGCGATCGTCGCGTCGATCGTGCTCGGCCGCCCGGTCAAATGGATCGAGGACCGGATCGAGAATTTGTCGAGCACCGGCTTTGCCCGCGACTATCACATGACCGGCGAACTGGCCGCGACCGCCGACGGCAAGATCCTCGGCTTGCGCGCCAATGTGATCGCCGACCATGGCGCTTTCGACGCCTGCGCTGATCCGACCAAGTTCCCAGCCGGCATGTTCCATATCTGCACCGGCAGCTATGACATCGCCAACGCCTATTGCAAGGTCGACGGTGTCTACACCAACAAGGCGCCGGGTGGCGTGGCCTATCGCTGTTCGTTTCGGGTCACTGAAGCGGTTTATCTGATCGAACGGATGGTCGATGTGCTGGCGCAAAAGCTTGGCATGGACAAGGCCGAAATCCGCTCGAAGAACTTCATCAAGCCCGAGCAGTTCCCTTACCGCTCGGCGCTGGGCTTCGACTATGACTCGGGCAACTACCAGCCAGCGCTCGACAAGGTGCTGGCCGCAGTTGACTACAAGGGCCTGCGTGCCGAACAGGCGCTCAAACGCGCCGATCCGGACTGCCCGACATTGATGGGCATCGGCCTGGTCAGTTTCACCGAAGTGGTCGGCGCCGGCCCGAGCAAGATTTGCGATATTTTGGGCGTCGGCATGTTCGATTCCTGCGAAATCCGCGTCCATCCGACCGGCAGCGCGATCGCCAGGATGGGAACGATCTCGCAAGGTCAGGGTCACCAGACCACCTATGCGCAGATCATCGCCACCGAGCTCGGACTGCCGTCCGAAGTGATTCAGGTCGAAGAAGGCGATACCCATACCGCACCCTATGGTCTGGGCACTTATGGCTCGCGTTCGACCCCGGTGGCCGGTGCAGCGATCGCAATGGCGGCGCGCAAGATCCACGCCAAGGCGAAGAAGATTGCCGCTCATCTGCTTGAAGTCAGCGAAGCCGACCTCGAATGGGAAGTCGATCGTTTCAAGGTTCACGGCGACGATGCCAAGTTCAAGACGATGAAGGACATCGCCTGGGCGGCCTACAACCAGCCGCCGGCCGGCTTGGAGCCCGGACTCGAAGCGGTGCATTACTACGACCCACCGAACTTCACCTTCCCATTCGGGATTTATCTTTGCGTGGTCGACATCGACAAGGGCACGGGCGAAACCAAGATCCGCCGTTTCTATGCGCTCGACGATTGCGGCACCCGCATCAATCCGATGATCATCGAAGGGCAGATCCACGGCGGGCTGACCGAAGGCTTTGCAGTCGCGATGGGGCAGTTGCTGTCCTTTGACAAGCAGGGCAATATCCAGGGCAACTCGCTGATGGATTACTTCCTGCCGACAGCGGTCGAAACGCCGATCTGGGAAACCGACTTCACCGTCACGCCCTCGCCGCATCATCCGCTGGGTGCCAAGGGCGTGGCTGAATCGCCGCATGTCGGCAGCATTCCGACCTTCACCAGCGCCATGGTCGATGCCTTCGCGCATCTGGACGTGACGCATTTCAATATGCCGCATTCGGCCTATCGGGTCTGGCAGCAGTTGAAGCAGGCAGGTCTGGCAAGCTGAGCCATTCGCAAAACCAAGCGGGCGCGCTCGGTCGCGCCCGTTTCATTTTTTAGAGAGCATCCATGGAAGTCACCATCGACAAGCAATACCCGGTCGCGGCCGGGCTCGACGCCGCTTGGGCGATTCTGTCCAATGTCAACGAACTGGCAACCTGCATGCCAGGCGCGCAGATCACCGAAGTCATCGATCCGACTCATTACAAGGGCAGCGTCAGGGTCAAGGTCGGTCCGGCGGTGGCCGCATTTGCCGGCACGATCGAGTTGCTGGCCATCGACCCGACCACACGCCTGCTGAAAATGCTCGGTAAAGGCGCTGACAAGGGCGGCAGTTCGGCATCGATGGAGTTGACCGCGACGCTGATCGCCGGTGAGGGCGGGCATTGCATTTTGCAGGGCAAGGCTGATGTGATCGTCAACGGCAAGTTCGCGCAATTCGGTGGCCGCATGATGAGTTCTGTGTCGGACATGATCCTGGGACAGTTTGCCGTCACTTTTTCGCAAAAGGCCGCAGCTTTGCAAGCGGCAACTGCGGTTCAAGCCGGGGAAATCGCAGCGTCAGCACCGATACCCGCTGCGCCTGTGGTTGCCAAGGAATTGAACGGGCTGGCGATCTTGTGGGCGCTGATTCGTAATTTCTTCAGCGGGCTGTTCGGCGGAAAATAAGGGGCTGTGATGTCACTGAATGATGCGCTGGTGACACCAGAAGGCTTGCGCGAGCGCCTCTTCAAGGCTGGTTATATCGCTGACGAAGACCTGGCCAGCCTGGTCTGGATGGGGCTCAAGCTCGAGCGCCCCTTGCTGCTCGAAGGCGCGGCCGGAGTCGGCAAGACCGCCATTGCCGGCGCCTGCGCACGCGCGCTCGGTCGGCCGCTGCTGAGATTGCAATGCTATGAAGGGCTGGACCTGAGCCAGGCCGTCTATGAATGGAATTACAGCCGTCAATTGCTCGAGATTCGCCTGGCCGAAGCCGGGCAGGGCGATCGCGCGGCGCTGCGCGACAACCTCTTTTCGGAAGCCTTCTTGCTCGAGCGGCCCTTGCTGCAGGCGATCCGCTCGCCTGAACCCTGCGTGCTGCTGATCGACGAGATCGATCGCGCCGATGAAGCCTTCGAGGCTTTCCTGCTCGAGATGCTGTCCGAGTTCCAGGTCACCGTGCCCGAAATCGGCACCTTGACTGCGCGCAGCAAGCCGCTGGTGATCCTGACCAGCAACGGCACCCGCGATTTATCCGATGCGCTGCGCCGTCGTTGCCTGTTCCATTTTGTTGATTTTCCGACCCTGGCGCGCGAGATTCAGATCGTGCGGACGCTGGTGCCCGAAGCCAATTCGCGGCTGGTCGAGCAGGCGGTCGCCTTTGTGCAGCGCTTGCGCCGCGACGATCTGCAGAAGATCCCCGGCGTGGCGGAAACGCTCGACTGGGTGCGTGTGCTGTTCCATCTGGGGCTGGGTGAGCTGCCGGAGGATCCGCAGCAACTGCTGCCGACGCTGGCGGCGCTGCTGAAGACGCGCAATGACCGCTGGCAGGTGACTGCCGAGCGCATCGGCAAACTGATCGACGGGCCGCGCATCGCGCAGGATGTCGGCGTGGCCGGCGCGATGAAGTAGGTCCGATGAAGACCGGTCTGGTCGCCACCGACGCGCGCGAACGCATCGGTGAATTCGCCCATTACCTGCGCGAGCATGGCTTGGTGCTCGGCTATGCCGAGGTCGAGCTGATGGTTCTTGCCGCCTCGGCCTTGCCGCTGGCGCAATGGCCACGCATTGAAGCGCTCTGGCGAGGCATTGCCTGCGGCAGCCGGAAGCAATGGCTGAAATACCCGCAGTTGCATCAGGCTTTCTGGTTCCCGCACAAGGTGCGCGGACAGACTCGCAGTTCAGGCGCGCAAAAGCGCGCGCGCACGCTGCCTGAGTTGGTCGAGCAGATGCACAGCGAGATGGCCGACCAGCCTGGTGAGCAGCCGCCCGGCGCGGCGCGTCCGATCGAGGGCATGGCCGGGCAGGAGGGCCAAGGCGATGGCAAGAACGACAGCTCGCCGCCGCGCGCCCAGGGCGGTGCGAGCCGCACCGACGCCTTGGAAGAGCGCGATTTCGGCGACTGGACTGCGGCCGACATGGAGCGCTTCGAACCGCTGGTCGAAGCGCTGAAGCGGCGTTTGCGAACCCAGTTGCTCAGACGCTGGCAGCAACACCGGGAGAGCGGAGCGATCCACCTGCGTCGCAGCCTGCGCGCTGCGCTGTCGACCGGTGGCGAGTTGCTGAAGCTGCACCATGTACGCCGCAAGCGCCGCCTGCCGCGTGTCGTCGTGTTGGTTGATGTCAGCCGCTCGATGGAAATGCATGCGCAGTTCTTCTTGCGGCTTAGCCGTGCCTTTGTCGAGGTGATGAACGCGCGCGCTTTTGTTTTCCACACAAGGCTGGCCGAAGTCACGCCGCTGATGAAACGCCGCAGCGAAAAGATCCAGGACAAGGTCAACGCGGTCAGTTTCGGTTTTGGCGGCGGCACGCGCATTGCCAGTTGCCTTCACGAGGCTTTGCATCAGCATCTGGGGCGCGATCTGAGGCGCGGCGATCTGTTCATCGTCTTCAGCGACGGATTCGATACCGACGAACCTCAGGAACTGGCGCTGGTGCTGGCGCAGATCCGTGCCCGCGGTGCCCGCATCTGCTGGCTCCATCCGACCGTCATCGCGCCGCAGTCGGCGGCGATGTTGCTCGCGGCACCTCATGTCAATCGCTTCATGCCGGTCCACAATCTGGCCAGCCTGTCGCGATTGCCGGACTTGCTTGCATGAATTTTAATTTCAGGAGGATTTGACATGGGTTGTCTGCTCAAACAGGGCGGTGGTCTTTATGCCCGCCTGCGCATCGGCGCGGTGCTGCTGGCAGCCGGTGAAGGCAAGCGCATGGGCGGCGTGGCCAAGTCATTGATCCGCCTGCAAGGCGTACCGCTGATCAGCCGGCAGTTGATCGCGTTGAGCGGTGCAGGGGTCGATGAAGTTGTCGTCGTCACCGGCCATCAGCGCGACGCGGTCGAAGCGCAGGTGCAGAGTTTCCCGGTTTCGCTGGCGCACAACGCCGACTATTCGCTGGGCCAGCAAAGCTCGGTGCGGGTCGGGTTGGCGGCGCTGCGCGGGCATTTCGACGCGGTCTTCATCATGCTGGCCGACCAGCCGCTGATCGGCGCGGCCGATCTGACCGAGTTGATCGCGGCCTTCAAGAAGCGCCCAGCCGGCCATCTGCTGGTGCCGGTGATCGACGGCCAGCGCGGCAACCCGATCTTGCTCGACGACATCGCCAAGGCCGACATCCTGGCCAGCGGCGTCAATCTCGGCTGCCGTCACTTGATCGAGAACCAGCCCGAACTGGTCCATGTCCATGCCAGCAGCAACCAGCGCTTCGTCACCGACCTCGACACGCTGGAAGACCTGCAGCGCCTGGCCGAACGGACTGGCTGGAAGCTCGAACTGCCGGCCACCGCATGAGTGAAAAACCGGTTGCCCAAACCCTGCAAAGGCATTGGCCGGTGCCGATGGCAAGCCACCAATTTGCGCGTGCCAACGAAATCAATCCACTGCTGGCGCGGGTCTTCCAGGCGCTGCGGGCCACCGACCCGAAACAAGACGCAGGGGCAGCTTTCTACGCCAGCGCCGACGACCTGCTGGCCAGGGTGGATTTGCCTGAATTCGCGGAGTTGCTGCAATTCTTCGCGGCCGCTTTGCAGACCACCGCGCAGCAGGCCAATGCCGGCGTCTGGCCGGCTGGCAAGCATGGCTTGCAACTGGAACTGATTGGCGTCTGGTTCCAGATCCAGAACGGCGCGGCATTTCATGACATCCATACCCACGGCAACTGCTCCTGGTCGGGCGTCTATTACGTGCAGATCGATCCGCCCGACGAACGCGCCAAGCAGGCGCAATTCGGTGTGCTGAACGGCGTCACGCGCTTTTATAGCCCGCTCTTCCCGCTGCTCGGCGGCGCCTACAACGACATGGGCAATGCCTGGATGCAGCATGCGACGCTGGACATTACGCCGCAAGAGGGCGAACTGCTGCTGTTTCCGGCATTCCTGCCGCACAAGGCGATGCCTTATGCCGGCTTGCGCGACCGCATCATCGTTTCGTTCAACGCACAGATCCGCTCGCCCAGCGGCGATGCCTTGTTCGCTTACGCGGGAAGCTGAAGCCTCCTTTAGCCCAAGGGATGCCCTGCATAACCCCTCACGGCTGGTGCTGGCGCGGCCTCGGGCGGTATGCGGCGTTGCATTTATTGCCAATAGCACGCGCTATTGGCTGCAAAATGCGCCTTGCATCCCATCCCGTTCCGCACCGCACCCGCTCGCGTTGAGCTATGCAGAGCATCCCAAGGTCATCAGGCTGGCATTGCCACCGGCAGCGGCGGTGTTGATGCTCAGCGAGCGCTCAAAGACCAGGCGTTCCAGCGGCCAGTTGCCATTGACGCTGGTCTGGACGCTGACGATCTCACCTCCGCGCTCGGTCATGGCTTTGCAGACCTTGAGCAGCAATTGATCGTCGCCCTGGTGCATGACCAACTGGTAGCTGGCTTGGCCCGAGCGCCAGTCTTCGACCACATCGATTCGGGCGGCCACGCTGGCCGGCAGCAACCGCTGCATTGCCGAGTTGCTGTCCGGCCAGACGGCGCGGCTGCCGACGGCCAGCAAGGCCGCCAGTTGCAGCAGCAAGTCATCGTCGTTTGAAGCCAGGCAAAGCACCTGCGCGCGCGGTTGCAGCGAATAGCGGTTGTCCTCGCCCGTAGCGCCGGGCAGCTGCACGTTTGCCTGGCTGCAGGCAGTGGCGGCATGATCCTGGCAGGCTTGGGCCAGTTCGGCCCGGCCTTGCGAATTTGCCCAGGCATGCAAGTCCAGCAAGGCGCCAGCCATCAGTTGCGGTTGATTGCGCGGGTCCTGTTGCCGATCGGTCCATTCAAGCGCGCGCCGCATCGCATCGGCCGGTCGGCTGGAAAGCAGGCGGTATTGGTAGAGCGGACCGCCGGCCTTGGGCCCCGTGCCAGACAACCCTTCGCCGCCGAAGGGCTGTACCCCGACCACCGCGCCGACCATATTGCGGTTCACATATTGGTTGCCGGCATGCGAGTGGCTGACGACCTGGGCAATCGTCTCGTCGATCCTTGTGTGCAAGCCCAGGGTCAGGCCATAGCCGGTGGCATTGATCTGCTCGATCAGCAGGCCCAGATCGCGGCGACGGTAGCGCAGCAGATGTAGCACCGGGCCGAACACTTCACCGCCCAGTTCGCTGATGGCATTGATCTCGATCAGCGTCGGCAAGATGTAGCTGCCTTGGTCGAGGTCAGCTGCAGCAAGGCGTCCCTGCTGGAAGACTTCATGGCCTTTGGCGCGCATCGCCTCGATGTGGGTCAGGATGTTGTCCTGCGCGGCCGCGTCGATTACCGGGCCGATGTCAACGGCCAGGAGGGCTGGATTGCCGATCCGCTGCTCGGCCATGGCGCCTTTGAGCATGGTGATGACGCGGTCGGCACAATCTTCTTGCAGGCAGAGCAGGCGCAGCGCCGAGCAGCGCTGACCGGCGCTGTCAAAGGCAGAAACGATCACATCGTTGACCACCTGCTCAGTCAAGGCCGAAGAGTCGACGATCATCGCGTTCTGGCCGCCGGTTTCAGCGATCAAGGGCAAGGGCTGACCGGTCCGCCCCAAGCGGTCAGCCAGATTGCGCTGCAAGGTCCGCGCGACCGCAGTCGATCCGGTGAAGATCAGGCCTTGAATGCGTCGATCGCCGGCCAGTTGCGCGCCGACGGTTTCGCCCTGACCGGGCAGCAATTGCAGCGCTGCTTGCGGCACGCCGGCGCGCCAGAGCAAACGCACAGCTTGCGCCGCGACCAGCGGTGTTTGTTCGGCCGGCTTGGCCAGCACCGTGTTGCCTGCAGCCAAGGCGGCTGCCACCTGACCAGTGAAGATCGCCAGCGGGAAGTTCCAGGGGCTGATGCAGAGCACCGGGCCCAGCGGATGATGGGTCCGGTTGTCAAAACAATCGCGAATTTGGGCGGCGTAATAGCGCAGAAAATCGATCGCTTCGCGCACCTCGCCGACCGCGTTGGCCGCTGTCTTGCCGGCCTCACGCATCAGCAGCATCATCAGCGGCAGCAGCTCGGCCTGCATTGAATCGGCCGCGCGCTGCAGGATGGCTGCGCGCTCGCCCGCTGGCATGGCCGCCCATTCGGGTGCGAACAATGCTGCGGCTGCCAAAGCGGAATCGACATCGGCCGCATCGGCGTCCTGCACCAGCCCGAGTTGCTCGCTGCGATCAGCCGGGTTGAAGACCGGATGAGGGCTGCCCGAGCGCGCGGTCGGTTTTGCCAGCATCGGGCCGGCCGAATGATCATTTGCCGCGATTTGCTGCAAACTTGAGAGTTGAGCCAGACAGGATTCGTCGGCCAGATCAAAGCCCAGCGAGTTGGTGCGTAAGCTGCCGTAGAGCTGCGGCGGCAGCGCAATCGCCGGATGTGGCAGACCGATCCTGCCTTCAGCTGCGGCGATCTTGTTGACCGTCTCGAGCGGGTCTTCCACCAGCTTCTCGATCGCGACCGATGGGTCGGCGGCCTGGTTCACGAAACTGCTGTTGGCGCCGTTTTCAAGCAGGCGCCGCACCAGATAGGCGAGCAGGGTCTGATGGTTGCCCACCGGCGCATAGATGCGGCAAATGCGGCCCAGCTTGCCCTGGCTTGTCGGCCCCACCACTTGTTCGTAAAGCGCCTCACCCATGCCATGCAGGCATTGAAACTCATACTGACCGTCACGGTAGCGATCCGGGTTGGCCAGTTGATAAACAGCCGCCAGCGTCTGGGCGTTGTGGGTCGCGAACTGTGGGTAAATTTCCTCGGGGGCAGCCAGCAACTTGCGCGCGCAAGCCAGGTAGGACAGATCGGTATAGACCTTGCGCGTGTAGACCGGAAAGTCGGTCATGCCGTCTTGCTGGGCGCGCTTGATTTCGCTGTCCCAGTAGGCCCCTTTGACCAGCCTGATCATCAAGCGATGCCGGCTGCGGCGGGCCAGCTCGATCAGGAAGTCGACCACCGGGACGCAGCGTTTCTGATAGGCCTGAATGACGAAGCCGATGCCATCGAAACCCTGCAACTCGGGCGCCAGGCAAAGCCGCTCGAGCAGGTCCAGCGACAGATCAAGCCGATCGGACTCTTCGGCATCGATGTTCAGGCCGATGCCGTAATGCCTGGCCAGCAAGGTCAACCTCAGCAGCACCGGATACAGCTCGCTCATCACGCGCTGGTACTGAGCGCGACTGTAACGTGGATGCAGGGCCGACAGCTTGATTGAAATGCCGGCGCTGTCGTACAAGCCCCGGCCTTGGGCGGCAGCCCCGATTGCATGGATGCCGGTCTCGTAGGCCGCTAGATAGCCGGCTGCATCCTCGGCAGTCAGCGCCGCCTCGCCCAGCATGTCGTAGGAATAGCTGAACCCTTGCGCTTCAAGCTTGCGGGCCTGCTGCAGCGCCAGCGCGATGGTTTCGCCGCTGACGAACTGCTCGCCCATCATCTTCATGGCTAGGTCAACGCCCTTGCGGATCAACGGTTCGCCGCCCTGGCGGATCAGGTTGCCGAGCTTGCTGTTCAGTCCTGCTTCGTTGTGTGTACTGACCAGCTTGCCGGTCAGCAGCAGCCCCCAGGTCGCTGCATTGACAAACAGCGACGGGCTGCGGCCGAGGTGGCTGATCCATTCGCCCTGGCTGATCTTGTCGCGAATCAGCGCGTTACGTGTTTCGGCGTCGGGAATCCGCAGCAGTGCCTCGGCCAAGCACATCAGCGCCACGCCTTCCTGCGAGGACAGCGCATATTCCTGCAGCAGGCCCTGCACCAGTCCGGCACGACCGGTGGCGGGCTTGCGCAAGCGCAACCGGCTTGCCAGCTCGCCCGCCAGACGCTGGATTTTTTCCTGCAGGGTCGGGCTGATGCGGGCCAGGTCCAGCAGATCCGGCAGCAAGTCGGTTTCCGGCTTGCGCCAGCTTGCATTGATCGCCTCGCGCAGCGGCGAACGTTGCAAGGGGCCGTCCAGCGGGTCGGCAGCCTTCGGTGCAGCAGCTTGAAGCGATGTCGTCATGGTATGCCTGCAATCAGCTTGTTTGACTATTTTTGGAGAGCAGGCAGATAATGATCGATATTTCCACGAATAAAATTCTGTTTTTTATGGAAATATAAAAATTTAAATCGGTTTAGCAATGAGCTAGCCAGGCTGCAACACGTCGGAAGACGACGCCCGGATTAGCGAACTCGAGCCGCCACCGGTTGTTCGAACGCTCGCGTATGGGGTCGGTCAATCGCGAGGGACTGAGTCTGGGCATTCAGTTTGAGGTTTGACCGATTGAAGCCGGACGTCGTTCTACCCATTCAGGCTGATCCGATATCAACCACGTCGATCACTTCAAGCCCGATTTGTCGAGTCCTCAGCAGAGGTAATGATCCAGCAGAAGGGCCGTAAAGAGCAGGCTCAGGTGAAGCAAGGAAAACCTGAAAGTACTGCGTGCCAGTTCATCTGAATAGGAGCACCAGAGCCTGAATCCGTACCAGCAAAATCCGATGCTGAGAAGGGCGGCCGCTGCCAGATACAGCCATGAACTCATGCCGTATACAAATGGCATCAGGCAGGCCGCGAACAGGACAATGGTGTAAAGCAAAATCTGTAGTCGAGTGAACTGGCTGCCATGTGTCACCGGCAGCATGGGCAGGCCGGATTTTCTGTATTCCTCCACCCGGTAGAGCGCAAGGGCCCAGAAATGCGGCGGAGTCCAGAGGAAAATTATCAGAAATAGCAGCAGCGCTTCCGGGCCGATCTGACCGGTCATGGCGGTCCATCCGAGCACCGGCGGCATCGCGCCCGAAGCGCCGCCGATGACAATATTCAAGGGTGTCAAGGGCTTGAGAATGACCGTGTAAATCACCGCGTAGCCGACAAATGTCGCGAGAGTCAGCCACATCGTCAACGGGTTCACCCAGACGTACAACAAGGCTGAACCAATGGTGCAGAGAAGGATGGAAAACAGCAGCACCAGACCATTGTGCAAATCACCCTTGGCGGTCGCCCGCCAAGCCGTGCGTTTCATCTTCGCGTCGATACCTTTTTCGACCAGGCAGTTGAAAACCGCCGCTGCCGCTGCGGCCAGCCAGATGCCCAGGCAGGCCAGCAGTCCGCGTTGTATCTCTTCCCCTGAGGGCCAACCTGGAACCGCCAGAACCATCCCGATCAATGCGCAAAAGACAATCAGCTGCACCACCCGCGGTTTCGTCAGCGCATAAAGCTGCTGCAAAAAAACGGATTGTGTTGGCCTGAAGATGGCGTTCATGCAGCGACCCCCGTTGCGGTTGTTGGTGCCTCTATATCCAAATCTTGGTTTGGACGTGACAGGAATAGCGCCGGCATTCGGCTTCTGGCCATCTGGGCAATGCGCCTCAAGCGCCGTCACGAGTGCCGAATCACACCAAATTTTCGTTGCAGGATGATCAGCCAATGCTGGGAATAGGGCTCCGAACCTGCCGGAAGAATATTTGGATGGATCTTCAGTACTTCCTCGAGAATGGTTTTCTGGCCCGGCTCCAGATCAACAAAGAAAACATGCTGACCGGCTGCCAGAAATTCCTCGAATCGGGCGAATTTATAATTCTTCCTTTGAATCCCTATGAAGCCACCTTCCCAGGTGCAAAAACCCATCAAGATCATCATCAGAAAGGCGAATGGCGTCCATCCGGCGGCTGAATTGGTCAAATCGAACAGATGGGCCACGAGTACCACCGTGACTGAGAGTGCAACGCCCACCGCGGCGCCCTGCAAACTGGCGTGTACCAGATCGACCTTCATGATCGATTGAACTTCATGCAGATGCTGATGTTTTGCCACTTCGCCATCATCAGCGCTCAAGACATGAAGTTGCGGCACTGAAATTCCACCCGACTCGAGTTGTTCCTCAAATTTTTCCAACTCGTTCAAGCTATTGCAAATGAAATATTGCCGCTGCATCATCATTGGATGATTTCCTTTGCCTAAATTTCCGTCGTGAACGAAATATCGCTGCCTATTTACTTAGCTTGAGCCACCATATAATCGACTACGGCCTTGATCTCGGCGTCAGGCAGGGCCGCATTTCCGCCTTTCGCGGGCATCACCCCGCCCGCGCCCTGAATGCCGTTCAAGGCGCTCGTATACAAAATTTTGATACCCTTGGAAATTCTCGGCTTCCATTGCGCTTGATCGCCGACTTTCGGGGCCCCGGCGATACCCGCGGCATGGCAGGCCCCGCAACTCTGGCTATAGATTTGTGCTGCATCACGCGCTGCTGACGGTGCCTCGACCGAGGGGGTATTGGACGCGAGTTGCGGCGCGGCTTCCTCCATACTCACATTCCCGACGGGCTTGATCCGGTCCGATACGCTTTGCCCATTGCCGAGCAAGTTGGCGCGGGCTCGATTGATGCGATCCGGATTTGTCAAATGGTGATCGACAAGCAGAAAACTGAAGATGGAAATTGCCAGAAAACTTCCAAAGATAACGGAAAAATGAACGATATATTTATTTCGGAGCATGACCATATCTCATTCTACAGAGCGTTGACAAGCACGGACGCATACAGCAAAACTGCTGGCTTTATGTATTATCTACTTTAGGAAGAAGATACTTCTTGAGAAAAATGCATAATCTGCTTCAAGTGCCCCGATACCGATGAACGAGAGCAATAGCAACGGTGGCAACAAGATGGCGTAAATCAAGGCGAGGCGCTCCCACATCATGTGCATGAAGACGCCGACGATCAAGCCGGCTTTCAGCAGCATGAAGATGATGATCAAGGACCAGCGCAAATAGCCATGGAGATGGAGGTAGTCCACCATATAGGAGGCTGTACTGAGTACGAACAGCAACAGCCAGATCTTGAGATAGATGCCTATCGAGTGTTGCTGATTATCAGTTTGACTCATGTTTGATCCTACCAAAGATAGAAGAATGCGAAAATAAATACCCAGACAAGGTCAACGAAGTGCCAATACAGGCCAATTATTTCGACTATTTCATAATTGCCTTTCCGGCCTGTCAGGAACCCCGGTCTCTCATGATCAAGATCTCCACGGAGAACCTTGAATGCGACGATAAACAGGAAAATTACACCGATCGTCACATGGGTTCCATGGAAGCCGGTAATCATGAAAAATACCGATCCGAACTGCGCGGCACCCATCGGGTTGGACCAAGGCCTGACGCCTTCCTCGAGAATCAATTTGCTCCATTCGAACGCCTGCATGCCGACGAATGAAGCCCCCAGCAAGGCCGTGATCAACAACAGGATGAAGGTTGTCTTGCGGTCTTTTCGATAGCCGAAATTGACTGCCATGGCCATCGTTCCGCTGCTGGTGATGAGGATGAAGGTCATCAGCGCAATCAGTATCAACGGCACTTTCTTGCCCCATACCGTCAAGGCGAAGACTTCGCTTGGATTGGGCCAGGGCTCCGTTGTCGACATCCTGGCCGTCATGTAGGAAATCAAGAAAATGCTGAAGATGAAGGTGTCACTGACGAGGAAAATCCACATCATCACCTTGCCCCATGGCACCTTCTTGAACGACAGCTGGTCGGAGGACCAGTCAGAGACGAAGCCTTTTGTTCCCTCCTCAAGCACTCGGGAGTGAATGGGAGTTGTCGCAGCAATATGTGTCATTTTCAGGTCCCGTTACCTAATTCCACAGATGGTCAGCAAGATGTCCAGGTTATCGCCTGTAAAGAGCAAACCAAATAGAACCAGCCAAACCAAGAACAAGCAATGCCAGTAAAGGGTACAGAGTTCGATACTCTGCAATACCTTGGCTGGATCGAATGCCCCCCATACCTTGACGCAAGTCTTTCCCCAGACGGTCAAACCGCCGATCAAGTGGAGGCCATGTAAACCGGTAATCAGGTAGAAAAAGGCGATCGCCGGATTGGTTATCTGGAAGTAAGACAGCGATGCCATTTGCTGCCAGGCCAGGAACTGGCCATAAAAGAATGACAGAGTGAACAAACCCGCTGCCAACAGCCCGGTGCGCAACATTTTCTGGCGCCCATGCCGGGCCGCAAAACGGGCAACCTCAAAGGCCATGCAGGCCAGTAACAGCACCAGGGAATTCGCCCACATCAGCTTTATCTGGGGAACCGGCCGCCAATCTTCGTAGCCCATTCTCCCTGCATAGGCAAAGATCAGCAGAAGGAATAGAACCGCGACGACACCGAGGAAAAACTTCAGTGCTACTCGCTGGGGCGATTGCGGCCTTTTATCTGATGCTTGAGTTTTACGGTCCGGCAGCCCGGTAATTTCCCAGGGCTTCACGGTCAGTTGGTTGAATATATTCATGGCGTTCAATTGCGATCGAGTCAGCTGCGCACGACTTCATGCGGCGCCATGTTTTGCGGGATGAAATCCGCCGCGACTCCGGGCACGCTGTAATCGTAGGCCCAACGGTAGACCAGCGGCAACTCATCGCCGAAGTTGCCATGATGCGGCGGGGTTTCTGCTGTCTGCCACTCGAGTGTCGTGGCGTTCCATGGATTGGGGCCAGCAAGCTTGCCTTTGAAGTAACTCCAGACAATGTTGTAGAGGAAGAGCAGTTGCAGCATCCCGACAAACAAAGCGGCAAAGGTAATCGCTATATTCAGTTGATGCGCAGATTCAGGAATGAATGAAGTGCCTTCGATTGAAAAGAAGCGCCTTGGCACACCAAGGAAACCGAGGTAATGCATCGGGAGGTAGATGGCATAAGTCCCGAGGAATGTGCTCCAGAAGTGGATTTTTCCCATCCGGTCGTCAAGCATTCGGCCGGTGATCTTCGGGTACCAGTGGTAGATGGCACCGAATACCACCATGACAGGTGCAACCGCCATCACCATGTGGAAATGCGCCACCACAAACATCGTGTCGGACAGTGGCACGCTGACGCTGACATTGCCCAGGAACAAGCCGGTCAGTCCACCGTGCAGGAATGCGAAGATGAAGCCGATGGCGAACAGCATCGGCACTGTCAGGTGAATATTGCCCTGCCAGAGTGTCAGGATCCAGTTGTAGACCTTGATGGCGGTCGGGATGGCGATGATCAATGTCGTTGTTGCAAAGAAGAAGCCGAAATATGGATTCATCCCGCTCACATACATGTGATGGGCCCAGACGAAGAAGCTCAAGGCGCCAATCCCGACGATCGCCCAGACCATCATCCGGTAGCCGAAGATGTTCTTGCGGGCGTGGACGCTGAGCAGATCCGAGACGATGCCGAATGCCGGCAAGGCAACGATATAGACCTCGGGGTGACCGAAGAACCAGAACAGATGCTGGAACAACAGTGGATTACCGCCCGTGTAGCTTGCCTGCTTGCCCATCGAGACCAGCGCTGGCATGAAGAAACTGGTGCCCAGCAGCAAATCGAGCAGCATCATGATGGCGCTGACAAAGAGCGCGGGGAAAGCCAGCAGCGCCAGGATGGTGGCAGTGAAAATGCCCCAGATCGTCAAGGGCAGGCGCATCAAAGTCATCCCGCGGGTGCGAGCTTGGAGAATCGTCACGACGTAATTCAAGCCGCCCATGGTGAAGCCGATGATGAACATCGCCAGCGACACCAGCATCAAGATGATTCCCCAGGTGGCACCCGGAGTACCTTTTAGGATGGCCTGTGGCGGATATAGCGTCCATCCGGCGCCGGTCGGCCCGCCAGGCACGAAGAAACTCACCACCAGCAGCAACACGGCCAACAGGTAAATCCAGAAGCTCAGCATATTCAGATATGGAAAGACCATATCCCTGGCCCCAACCATCAGGGGAATCAGGTAGTTTCCGAAGCCGCCGAGAAACAAGGCTGTCAGCAGATAGACCACCATGATCATGCCGTGCATGGTCACAGCCTGAAGGTAGTTGCTGGGGTCGATGAATGAAAAAGTATGGGGGAAGGCCAGTTGCAGTCGCATCATCCATGACAGCACCAGAGCCACCAAGCCGATGCCGATCGCGGTGACCGCATACTGGATTGCTATGACTTTTGCGTCCTGGCTCCAGATGTATTTTCCAAGAAATGTCTTGGCGTGATAGAGCTCCATCTCCGGGATTTCTGCCGGTCCGACATAAGCGGTCTCGTCGTGTGCCACATACTCCATTAATATCTCCCGATAATTGCTTGACCCGTCCGCGCTGCCACGGTCCGTTCAGGGCAGTACATTGATATATGCCACCATGTCAGTGACCGCCTTTGCATCGATCATGGTCGACGCCATCAATTTCATCTGCGGCCCGTAATCGTCCTTGGCATGGACGCCGCGGTAACCCAGCTTGAAGTTTTCAATCTGCGTGGCCAGGTACCAGTCGCTCATGCCTTTGAGCCGCGGGGCCTGCATCAGTGCTATGCCCTGGCCATTCTGGCCATGGCAGACTGCACAGGTGGAATCAAAAAGCAATTTGCCCTTTTCGGGATTGCCGCTCACGGTGGCTACCGCGGCGTGGTCCGGCAAGGAACTGATGTAAGCGCTGACGTTGGCGATCGCTGCCTCGTTGCCAAGCGTCGCTGCCATCGACGCCATCATCTGACCCGATGTGTCTTTCGCGTTGTTGCCCCTGACACCCTGTTTGAAATTGGACAGCTGTCGTTGCAGATACCAGTCCCCTTGGCCGGTCAATTTCGGGGCGTGCAGCAGCGCATTGCCTTCGGCCTGGGCACCGTGGCAGGCGGCGCAAGTGGCATAGAGTTGCTGACCCTGCGCCAGGTCACTGGTGGCCTTTGCCATTTTCTGCGCATTGGTCTGCTGTTTGCCTATCCATGCCTGATAAGCGGCATCGTCCTCGATGACTATCTTCCCGCGCATCGCGAAATGGCCAACGCCACATAGCTCGTTGCAGAGCAGGTCGAACGTACCGACGCGGGTCGGTGTCAGCCAGATATAGGAAATAGTCCCTGGCACCATGTCCATCTTGGCGCGAAACTGGGGAACTGCAAAGTCGTGCAGGACATCGATCGAACGCAGCAATATCTTGACCGGCTTGCCCACGGGCAGGTGCAATTCCTGGCTGGCGACCAGAATATCGTCCTGACCGTTCAGGTCTTTCTGGTTCATGCCGAAGGGGTTGTCGTCGCTGATATTCTTGGCATCTACGGTGCCCAATTTGCCGTCCTTGCCCGGCAGGCGAAAGCGCCAGTTCCACTGCTGGGCCAATGCTTCGACGACAGTCGCTTCCGCCGGAACGGTGACGAAGTTCGCCCAGATGATCAGGCCAGGCGCAAGCATCGAGGCGATACCGGCGGTGGTGATGCCGATCAACCACCATTCCAGTTTCTTGTTCTCTGGATGGTAGGCGGCGCGCTGACCCGGGCGGACACGGAACCTGATCACGCAGTACGCCACGAACAAGTTGATGGCCACAAAAACGAAGCCGGTGATCCAGAAGGTCAACTGGATGGTGTCGTCAATTGCCCCCCAGTTGGAGGCGATCTGGGTGAAATACCAGGGACTCAGGTAATGAAATAGCAGGGAGCCAATAACCAGGAAAATTAAAACGATTGCAATAGTCATATCAGCAATTACTCCAACTTACAATTTTTCTGAGGCCGCCCTAAATCATGATGCAATCAACTATCGATCAGGATTGAATACCCTGTTCAATATGAAACGGGATCTCTACGAAGGCGCTTGGCCTTCGTTTGGTACGCTGCGGTTAGGACCAAATCTGTCGAACTTTTCTTGCCTGTCTGCTGGCGAGATGAACGCGGTTCAAGGCTGCGCCGCTCTGCCCCAAACCTGCCTTTGACATCTGAATCAACCCAGTTGAAGCCTGCTTCAGCATCGGGGATTCCAGACAGACCCAGGCGTCCAGGCACCGCCCGTTTGCGCATCGGGTACGGGCCCCTCGCAGTTGGCGGTCGACGGACTTGCACGATTTGCGCTTTGCGGTGACAAGGCCGCTGCCAGGCGTAATGCTGCTCGTCTCGACAGGCGCGACGTGCTCACGCCAAGCGGCTTGACTTCGAGCGCAGTGCTGACGATGAATGGCTAGCAGCATTTGTATTTTTCAAAAAAGAATTCATTAGCCTTGATTATTATCAAGGATAATGAATTTTTTGGTAGTGTTAAACCCTTAAGGTGAAATCACAGAAATGCTATTCAAATGAATAACAATAGTCCTGTTTATCTGATTTTCGTCGGGTGTCCGGCACCAGAACCGACCTCGGGGGCTTGGTGCCGAACTGGATAGGTTGTGGAGCGCTAAGCCCGATTGCGGCGCGTCTGTGCATGGCTGCTGTTCGCTTTTGCCATGTGCAGAGAGTTGACCGCTCCCAAGCGCTTCGGAGGCCGCATGTCTATTGAGATGCCTTGCCCGCCTGCCAGCGGGTGTTGTCGGGGACGCGACCACAGGTCTCCACCACAGGTCTGAAATTCAGGCAATTTGAGGGGATCTCGAGGACGTGCAGATAATTCTCGGATTTGGCTGATGTGACACTTGGTTTACACAGCGTTCCAAAACTTTTTTCCATCTCGATCAAGGGGCCCGATGAGTGATCTCGACCGCATTGACTTGCGTATCCTCGACCTGCTGCAACGCGATGGCCGGATCAGCAACCTCAAGCTCGCCGATTCGGTGGCCTTGTCGCCGACGGCGGTGCTGGCACGCGTGCAGCGGTTGACGCGCGAGGGCTATATCCTTGGCTATGAGGCGCGGCTCGACCCGTTGAAACTGGGTGCCGGCATGCTGGTTTTTGTCGAAATCCTGCTCGACCGGACGACGCCCCATGTATTCGATCAGTTCAAGGCCGCGGTACAGGCGCGGCCCGAAATCATGGAATGCCATATGGTGGCCGGCGGCTTTGACTACCTGCTCAAGACCCGCGTTGCCGACATGAACGCCTACCGCGATTTCGCTGGCGCGGTGCTGTGGCAGTTGCCCGGCGTGCGCGAAACCCGCACTTATGCGGTGATGGAAGAAGTCAAGAACTCAACGTTGTTGCACATCACCTAGGCTTTTTCGGATCAGGCTCTTTCGAACGACAGGCAGCGATGTCCACGGCAGCGGGCGAGCGGCTTCGGACCCCGGATCGTGCCTTGCACGATCCTCCTCCTTGACTTCGCTGCACCACTCGCCCGCTACTTTGTCCGCAACGATTGCGATTTTGAGCGATGGATGGCAAACAGCCAGTCCGAGACGCAAGTCCGTTGTTCCAGGCGAATGGGGTACGCCGCTCGGAACATCGACTGTGGTCAGACGCGCTCGATAATCAGCGCAATGCCCTGGCCGACGCCGATGCACATCGTGCACAGGGCGTAACGACCGCCCGAGCGGTGCAATTGGTTGACCGCGGTGGTCACCAACCTGGCGCCGCTGGCGCCGAGCGGATGACCCAGGGCGATGGCGCCGCCATTTGGGTTGACTCTTGCGTCATCATCAGCCAGGCCGAGGTCGCGCAGGACGGCCAGACCTTGGGCGGCAAAGGCTTCGTTCAACTCGATCACGTCGATCTGCGCCAGACTCAAGCCGGTCAAGGCCAGCACCTTGCGGGTGGCCGGTGCGGGGCCGATACCCATGATGCGGGGTGCGACGCCGGCAGTCGCCATGCCGACGACGCGGGCGCGCGGCGTCAAGCCATGGCGCTTGGCTTCGGCCTCGCTGGCCAGCAGCAGGGCGCAAGCACCGTCGTTGACGCCCGAAGCGTTGCCGGCAGTCACCGTGCCATCAGGGCGGACAATGCCCTTGAGTCGGGCCAGAATTTCCATCGAACTGGCGCGCGGATGTTCGTCCTGGCTGACAACGATTGGATCGCCTTTTTTCTGCAGCAGCGTGACCGGGATGATCTCGGCTGCCAGGAAACCGTCCTGCTGGGCACGCAGCGCATTGACCTGTGAGCGCAAGGCCATCCGGTCCTGGGCTTCGCGTTCGATGCCGAAATCCATGGCGACGTTTTCGGCGGTTTCGGGCATCGCGTCGACACCGTACTGCGCTTTCATCAGCTTGTTGACGAAACGCCAGCCTATCGTTGTGTCATAGACGTTGTTGCTGCGGCTGAAGGCGGTTTCGGCTTTGGGCATGACAAAGGGCGCGCGGCTCATGCTCTCAACACCGCCGGCAATCATCAGTCCGGCCTCGCCGCTTCGGATCGCCCTTGCCGCACTGCCGACTGCGTCCAGGCCTGAACCGCAAAGCCGGTTGATCGTCGCACCTGGGACGTCCATTGGCAGGCCGGCCAGCAAGGCCGCCATGCGGGCGACGTTGCGGTTGTCCTCGCCCGCCTGATTGGCGCAGCCGTAAAGCACATCGGTGACCTGCGACCAATCGACCCCGGGATTTCTCGCCATCAAGGCCCTGATCGGCAGGGCGCCGAGGTCGTCGGTGCGGACCGAACTGAGTGATCCGCCGTAGCGGCCGAAGGGTGTGCGGATCGCATCGCAGATAAAGGCTTGGTTCATAGGGAATCACTCCGGGATAGGTCAAACAGGCTGGTCGCTTCGAGGTCCAGCACTTCGATGTTTTCGGCGTTGAATTGCTGCCAGCGCCAACGCAATATACCCAGTGAGGGCTTGCTGCTTGAAATCCGCGTCTCCAGCACGGTGGCTTTGACGCTCAGGGCGTCGCCCGGACGCACCGGGTGCAGCCATTTGACATAGGCCAGCCCCGGCGAGGCAAAGGTCTCGGAACCCTGCAGAGCGGCATCAGCGAGTAGCCTCATTGCGATGCTGCAACTGTGCCAGCCACTGGCGATCAGGCCGCCGAAGCGGCCTTGGCTGGCGGCCTCGACATCGTTGTGAAACCACTGCGGATCGAAAGCATCGGCAAATTTGATCACCTCGGCTTCAGTCACGAGATAGGGGCCGGCGGCGATGACCTGTCCGGCATGGAAGTCCTTGAATTTCATCTGGGAATCAGCAGTTTTTGGATGGCAGAGCGGGCAGCGTTTGAAAGCGCAGCATCAATAGGTTTCCAGATGCAGTCGACCTTCGCGCTTGAGCGCTGCACCGACTTGGTCCCAGTCCTGGCCGGCGTTCTGCACGATGTCGCGCATTGCCAGCAAGACGCCTTCTTCCATGCCCTTGAGGCCGCAGACGTAGAAGCAGGTGTCGGCGTCATTCAGCAGCGGCGCGAGGTCGGCAGCGCGTTCGCGCAGCAGGTCCTGCACATAGCGTTTGGGTTGGCCCGGTGTTCTGGAAAATGCAAAGTTGATGTCGATGAAGTCCTTGGGCAGATTCTGCAAGGGACCGAAATAGGGCAATTCCTGCTGCGTGCGCGCGCCGAAAAACAGCATCAGCTTGCCGGCCTCGAATTTGCCGCTGGCACGCAAACGGCGCCGCCATTCGGTCATCGCGCGCATCGGTGCGCTACCGGTGCCGGTGCAGATCATCACGATGTTCGAACGCGGGTGATTTGGCATCAGGAAGCTGCTGCCGAAGGGGCCGATCACCTGCACCTTGTCGCCGATCTGAAGATCGCACATGTAGTTGGAGCCGATGCCGCGCACCGGCTGGCCTTGATGGTCTTCCAGCACGCGCTTGATCGTCAAGGACAGATTGTTGTAACCAGGACGTTCGCCATTGCGCGGGCTGGCAATCGAGTATTGCCTTGCATGGTGAGCACGGCCCTGGTTGTCGACACCGGGCGGAATGATGCCGATGCTTTGCCCTTCCAGCACAGGGAAAGACAGGCCGCTGAAATCGAGGACGATATGGTGGGTGTCGTAGTCCTTGCCGGCGCTGGCGCCTGCCTCGGTCACGCGCACATTGCCGACAACGCGGGCTTCGATGGTTTTTTCTGCCGCCTTCGGGCCGTACAAATTGGTATAGGGATGGGCGGCCGACCAGGGGGGCAAGACCGCGCCATAGGAGGCGTTGTCGAGCGCCGGGGGCGTCGCCGGCGGCGCTTCAACCGGGGTGGGCGGTTCGACCGCGCTCACGCCTTGCTCGGCCAGTTGCTCCGCGCTCAGCTCGGGCGGTAGTTCATCCCACTCGAGTTGCGTTTCAATTGAATAGGCGATGACCCGCGGCATGCTGCGCCAGTTGTCGATCGACCCGGTCGGGCAGGGCGAAATGCAGGCCATGCATAAATTGCACAAATCGGCCCGCACCACATAGTTGCGCGAATCATGCGTGATCGCTTTTTCGGGGCAGATGTCCTCGCAGGTGTTGCACCGGATGCAGATCTCCGGGTCGATCAAATGCTGCTGTATCAATGCCATATTGCCGCGACTCCTAGTGCCAATTCCGAATATTGTGCGGCTTAGTTGAAGCGCACATATTCGAAATCGACCGGCTGCCGGTTGATGCCCATGACCGGCGGCGCGATCCAGTTGGCAAACTTGCCTGGCTCGACCACCCGGCCCATCAGGCTGGCCACGAAAGCGCGGTCTTCGGCGCTCGGCAACCAGGCGTTGACTTTGGCGTTCCACTCTGCATCGTTGAGGACGCGACCGTCGGGCGAAATCTTCACCTTGGCAAGCAAACCGATATTGCGGTGGAAGGCCTTGTGCGGCACGCTCAAACGGGTCGGAATACCGGCTTTTTCCAGTACCTTGTTCCAACGCCCGACACCTGCGGCCGAGTCCTTGATGTAGTCATCACGCAGCACCTCGTTGAGGGCATTGAGCATCGGGATTTCCTTTTCCATCAACTGGCCGTTGCGGGTCTCGAGCACCTTGTAGGTCTGGCCCTTCAGCACATGGTCATCAGGGCGCTTGCCTTCTTCAAAGCGGCCTTTCAGGCCCGAGCTGTAGAAGATCGCTGCATTGCTGGATTCGTCAGCGCCGAACAGATCGATGGTGACGCTGAAGTGGAAGTTGATATAGCGCTGAATCGTTGGCAGATCGATCACACCAGCGGCGCGCAAGCGGCCGACATCGTCGGTCTTGAGCTCATTCATCACTTGCGCCGTGCGTGTGATCACGCGCGAGATGCCCGACTCACCGACGAACATATGGTGAGCCTCCTCGGTCAGCATGAATTTGGTGGTGCGCGCCAGCGGGTCGAAGGCAGATTCGGCCAACGCGCAGAGCTGGAACTTGCCATCGCGGTCGGTGAAATAGGTGAACATGAAGTAGCTCAGCCAATCGGGTGTCTGCTCGTTGAAAGCCCCGAGGATGCGCGGGTTGTCTTCATGGCCGCTGCGGCGCTGCAACAGCGCTTCGGCTTCTTCACGGCCATCGCGGCCGAAATGCTTGTGCAGCAGATAGACCATCGCCCATAGGTGGCGACCTTCTTCGACGTTGATCTGGAACAGGTTGCGCAGGTCGTACATGCTGGGTGCAGTCAAGCCGAGCTGGCGCTGCTGCTCGACCGATGCCGGCTCGGTGTCGCCCTGCGTGACGATGATGCGACGCAGATTGGCGCGATGCTCCCCCGGCACATCCTGCCAGGCCTTTTCGCCCTTGTGGTCGCCGAAATGGATCGTCCGGTCAGCATCGCCCGGGTTCATGAAAATGCCCCAGCGGTAGTCGCGCATCTTCACATGGCCGAACTGAGCCCAGCCTTGCGGATCGACGCTGACCGCCGTACGCAGATAGACATCCATGTCGGTCGAGCCTTCAGGGCCCATGTCATCCCACCAGCTGATGAAGTTGGGCTGCCATTGTTCGAGCGCGCGCTGCAAGGTGCGGTCGCTCGACAGATCGACATTGTTGGGAATTTTTTCGCTGTAGTTGATGCCGGACATCGAATTCTCCTGGGATTAATTTTGGGGCTGCTCGGAATAATGGGTTTTTTGCGGGCGCTGGTCTGACAGGTTCAGACGCGGTTCCAGTCAAAGACGGCTTTGTCGCCTTTGCCATAGACCTTCAACGCGCCTTTTTCGCCAACAGCGTTGGGGCGCTGGAAGATCCAGTTCTGCCAGGCGGTCAGGCGCCCGAAGATGCGGGTGAACATGTTCTCCGGCCCGTTGAAGCGCAGATTGGCCTCGAGTCCGGTCAATGCGTCGGGCGACATTGCCACGCGCTCTTCGATGGCGATGCGGATTTCATCGGTCCAGTCGATGTCGTCGGGATTGGCGGTGACCAAGCCCAGGGCGAAGGCAGCGTCGGCGTCCAATGGTCTGCCGCAATGATCTCTCAGGGGGGCGATCGCGGCCTGCGCGTTGTAGAAGCGCCGCTGCAAGCGGCTTTGCCCGGTCACCATCGGATAGAAGCCAAAATTGCATTCGGACAAATTGATTTTCGGCGCTGCCGCTTCATCATCCGGTAAAGCCAAGTGGTAGCTGCGGTCGCAGGCCAGGGCCAGTTCCAGAAAGCTGCCGGCAAAGCATGAGCCCGCATCGATCAGCGCAAACAGGCTGCGCGAAGTGACATCGAGTCGCGCAAAGGTGCGGCGCAGCAAGCCAATGGTTTCACGCACCAACCAATGACGTTGATGCGCGATCAAGACCGCATCAGTGGCGAGCACAGCGGCGGCATCGCCTTCGGTCTTGATCAGCCAGACGCCGATGTCGAGCTCGCTGGTGCGCATCTGCAGGATCGCGTCTTCGAGCTCACGCGCCATCAACAGCGGGAACCATTGGTCACCGGCCGCCTCGATGCCGGCCAGATCGGTCGGCTGCGGGCCGCGCGGGCTTGAAACGATGAAAGCCGCATTGCGCTTGGCGCGGTCAATCTCCACCCTCACATGCGAATAGATCAGCGCATCGGCCTCGATGCTGCGTTGCAGGGCTCCGAGCTTGACGCCACGACCTTCTGCCGGTCGGTCGCTCAAAGCGGCCAGTTCCAGCGCGCGTGCCTGCACTTTGCGGGCAAATTCAGCCGGCTTGGCGATGTCGTCGACCAGGCGCCAGTCCTTGGCTTTCTGGCCGCGCACGCCTTCCACGCTGGTGCAAAAAATATCCGCCAGGTCATGGCGCACATGCTTCTTGTCGGTCACGCGGGTCAGGCCGCCAGTGCCGGGCAGGACGCCCAGCAATGGTACTTCGGGCAGGCTGACCGCGCTGCTGCGGTCGTCGACGAGGATGATCTCGTCGCAGGCCAGGGCCAGTTCATAGCCACCGCCGGCACAAGCGCCGTTGACGGCAGCCAGAAATTTCAGGCCGCTGTAGCGCGAGCTGTCTTCCAGACCGTTGCGGGTTTCGTTGGTGAACTTGCAGAAGTTCACTTTCCAGGAGTGGCTCGAAACGCCCAGCATGAAGATGTTGGCGCCGGAGCAGAAGACCTTGTCCCTGGCGCTGGTGATGACGACACAGCGGACTTCCGGATGTTCGAAGCGGATGCGGCCGATCGCATCGTTGAGCTCGATGTCGACCCCCAGGTCATAGCTGTTCAACTTGAGCTTGTAGCCTTCGCGCAGGCCGGCGTTCTCGTCGATGTTGATCGCCAGCGTCGCCACCGGGCCACTGAAACTCAGCTGCAGATGCTTGTAGCTGCCGGGCTCGGTCTGGTACTCGACGCGGGCAGGGGTGGAAGTCGACATCGGGTCATTCCTTCATTGGAAGTAAGAAAATGCAAGATTTTGCATCCAGTGCATGAATAATAATGCATGTCATCGGCAAAGATCAAGCAATTTCTTGCATCTTTTGATTTTTATCCCGGCAGTTGTAGAAGTTCCCGTACCTTGCTGCGTAGCAACTGGAAGGTCGCATCGAGTTGCTGGGCGCTGGTGTCAATGCTCAACTGCGACTTTGAATAGAAGGCGGCGCGCCCGGCCAGGATGCTCTTGAGGTCTTCCATCGCCTCTTTGCTTGCCGCCATCGGGCGCAAATCGCCCTGCGCCTGGACGCGCTTCATATGGTCTTCGGGATCGGCCTGCAGCCAGACCGTCGTGCAATGGCTGAGCAACTGGTTGAAGGTCGCCGGGTCCGAGACCAGACCGCCAGGGGTCGCAATGACGGCCTCGGGATAGATCTGGATCGCCTCTTCCAGCGCACGGCGCTCATAGCGGCGATAGGCATTCATGCCGTAGAGAGCCTGAATTTCGGCAACGCTGCAACCGGCAAACTTCTCGATTTCCCGGCTCAACTCGACAAAGGGGAACTCAAGGTCGTCGGCCAGCATCTGCCCCAGCGCAGATTTGCCTGCGCCGCGCAGTCCGACCAGCGCAACGCGCGGATTGGCAGTCGCGCTGTTGCCTCCGGTGCCCAGCGCCTGGCCGATCGCAATGCGCGCCTTGCGCAAGTTGGTTTCGTCTGCGCGTTCGAGCAATTCACGGATCAGCAGCCATTCCGGGGTCGAGGTGCTGATGTCGCCAATCAACTCGGCCAAATTGCATTGCAGCGCGCCGGCCACCTGCAGCAAAACCAGGATCGAAGCATTGCCTTCGCCATATTCGAGGTTGGCCAGATGGCGCTCTGACACCCCGGCGCTGGCGGCTACCGCTTTGCGGGTCATGCCGCGGCGAGCCCGCAACCCACGCGCCCGCTCGCCTAGGCCGACGAGAAAGGCATTCTTTTCGGCGTGAACTGCAGGGTGGGCCGCGGGTGGGCTGTCGACGATCGGATCTTCAGTGGGCATGATGGTTCAAGTGTAAATCACGATATGCAATATATTGCTTGACAGGGCGGGCTTCTCGCATTATCGTTCGCTGATGCACAATAATTCATGCTGGATGGATTTGCAAGTGCGAATTGTGAGTGGAGTGATCTATGTCAGATAGCGCCGCGGCAAAAGCCGGTTTTAGAGCCCAGTTGATGGCGCTGACCTCAGCCTTGGTCGGGCGCCCGCTCGACCAAGGTCTGGATGCCTGGCTGAATGCCGAGCATGGCCCCGGCTCAGCCAGCTTTGCCGCCCTGAAGGCCGCGTGCATCGAAGGCGTCGAACAAGGCTGGCTCTGCGACCGCGAAGGCGGCGGTCTGCGCTATGGGCGGATCTTCAAACCGGCCGAGGACTTGCAGGGCTATTCGGTCGATGTGGTCGATATGGACAATGTCGCTGGCCCGCACCATGTTCATCCGCTGGGCGAGATTGATTTGATCCTGCCTATCGACATCGAGGCCAGGTTTGACGGCCGCCCGCAGGGTTGGCTGGTCTGCCCGCCAGGCAGTGCCCATCGGCCGACGGTGACCGGTGGCCGGGCCCTGGTGCTCTACCTGCTGCCCCAGGGCCGCATTGAATTCACGCCATCAACGACACCCCGAGACTTCCGATGACTGATCTGCTTCCCAACTACCTCGCCGGCCAATGGCAATTTGGCAAAGGCTTCGGCACCACCTTGACTGATCCGGTGACCGGGCAGGAACTGGTCCGGGTCGATGCCACCGGCCTGGACCTGGCTGCGGGTTTCAATTTTGCCCGCGAGCAAGGCGGTGCCAGCCTGCGCGCGCTCAGCTATGCGCAGCGCGCCGCGATGCTCGGCGCGGCCGTCAAGGTCCTGCAAAGCCAGCGCGAGGCCTATGACGAGATCGCCACCGCCAATAGCGGCACGGTCAAGAACGATTCGGCGGTCGACATCGACGGCGCCATCTTCACGCTGGGCAGCTATGCCAAGCTGGGCGAATCGCTGGGCGAGCGCCGCTTCATGCTGGACGGCAAACCAGCTCGCCTGGCCAAGGATCCCTTGTTCCAGTCCCAGCATCTGCTGACGCCAACCCACGGTATTGCCTTGTTCATCAATGCCTTCAATTTCCCGGCCTGGGGATTGTGGGAAAAAGCTGCGCCGGCCTTGTTGTCGGGCGTGCCTGTGATCGTCAAGCCAGCCACCGCGACGGCCTGGCTGACCCAACGCATGGTCAAGGATATCGTCGATGCCGGCATCTTCCCGGCCGGGGCGATCTCGCTCATCTGCGGAAGTCCGGCAGGGTTGATGGACCAACTGCAGACCTTTGACGTGATGTCATTCACCGGCTCGGCCGAAACTGCGGCGCAGATCCGTTCCCACCCGGCAGTGACAAGTCGATCGGTGCGGATCAATATCGAAGCCGACAGCGTCAATTCGGCCTTGCTCTTGCCGGGTGAAGCGCCGGGCAGCGAAGCGTTCGAACTGCTGGTCAAGGAAGCAGCACGCGAAATGACAGTCAAGTCAGGCCAGAAATGCACCGCGATCCGGCGCATCTTTGTCCCCGAACCGGTCTATGCCGCGGCGGCCCAGGCCATCTCCGCCCGTCTGGCCAAAGTCAGCGTCGGCAACCCGCGCAATGAGTCGGTTCGCATGGGCGCCTTGGTCAATCAGGCCCAGTTGCAGGCGGTACGCGAAGGCCTGGCGTATTTAATGGCCCAGACAACGGTGTTGCATGACGGTGCTGAGGCCGCGCTGGTTGATGCTGATGCATTGACCAGTTGCTGCATCGGGCCGACCTTGCTCGGCACCGGCAGCCCGGCCGGCAGCGATGCGGCTGACCGCGTCCATGACACCGAAGTCTTCGGCCCGGTGGCCACTTTGATTGCCTACCGCAGCCAGCCCGAAAGTGCCGACATCAGCCATGCGCTGACCTTGATCCGACGCGGCCAGGGATCACTGGTCACTTCGGTCTACGGCAGCAACCCGGCTGCCTTGGCCGACGCCGCGCTCGAGTTGGCTGACAGCAATGGCCGCGTGCATATCGTGTCGCCCGACGTCGCCGCCAGCCAGACCGGGCATGGCAATGTGATGCCGCAGTCCATGCATGGCGGCCCGGGGCGTGCCGGTGGCGGCGAAGAACTTGGCGGTGCCAGGGCGCTGAATTTCTATCACCGCCGCAGTGCATTGCAAGCGAGCATGGCGGTGTTGCGCCTGCTCGGTTCGAGCAACGATTGACTCCCTGACACACAGTCGGGCAAGGAATTCCAGATGACTGATACGTCCAATCCATCCGCCGTGATAGTGCCCCCCGAGCGCTTCAACTTCGCCCGGCATCTGCTGTCGGTCAATCAAGCAAGGCCGCAAAAAACCGCCTTTGTCGATGACCTGGGTTCGCTGAGCTATGGGCAACTCGAGGAGCGGGTGCGCCGCGTTGCTGCCGGTCTGCTGGCGGCCGGCCTGCGGCGCGAAGAGCGGGTGCTGCTCTTGATGCAGGACTGCAATGATTGGCCGGTGAGCTTTCTCGGCGCCATCTATGCCGGCCTGGTGCCGGTGGCGGTCAATTCCCTGCTGACCGCAGATGACTATGCCTATATGCTGGAAAATTCGCGCGCTCAGGCCGCGCTGGTGTCGGGTGCATTGCTGCCTGCGCTGACGGCAGCGATGAGCAAGTCCGGGTATGAGCTCGGCGTGGTGATCGTGTCGCGACCTGCCGCGCCCCTGCATGAAGGGGCGATCGACTTCGAAGCCTTTTTGCAATCGCAACAGCCCTTGCAAGAAGCCGCCAATAGCGGTGCCGATGATCCGGCCTTCTGGCTTTATTCGTCCGGCTCGACCGGGCGACCCAAGGGTACGGTGCACTCGCATGCCAACCCCTACTGGACCTGCGAACTCTATGGCAAGGGCGTGCTGGCCTTGCGTGACAGTGATGTCTGTTTCTCGGCAGCCAAACTATTCTTTGCCTATGGTCTGGGCAATGCCTTGACCTTCCCGATGGCGGTCGGCGCAACGACGATCCTGATGGCTGAGCGGCCGACGCCAGCGGCCACCTTCAAGCGGCTGACCGGCGCCGTCGGCGGGCTGCGACCGAGTGTTTTCTACGGTGCGCCGACCGGTTTTGCCGGCATGCTGGCCCATCCCGAACTGCCGGCGGCAGCTGCTGTGGCCTTGCGCCTGGTGTCCTCCGCAGGTGAAGCATTGCCGGCCGATCTGGGTGAACGCTTCAAGAAGCATTTCGGCGTGGACATCATCGACGGCATCGGCTCGACCGAAATGCTGCATATCTTTTTATCGAATCTGCCTGACAAGGTGCGCTATGGCAGCACCGGCTGGCCGGTGCCCGGCTATCGGATCGAGTTGCGCGACGAGGAAGGTGGCCGGGTGGCGGAGGGTGAACTCGGCGAGCTCTATATCCACGGGCCCTCGGCCGCGATGATGTACTGGGGCAATAACGAGAAAACCCGCCAGACCTTCCAGGGCGGCTGGACCAAGAGCGGTGACAAATATGTCTGCAATGCTGACGGCAGCTATACCTACTCCGGACGCAGTGACGACATGCTCAAAGTCAGCGGCATCTATGTCTCGCCGTTCGAAGTGGAAGCCGCGCTGGTCCAGCATCCCAGCGTGCTGGAAGCTGCAGTCGTCGGCGTGACCGACGAGCAGGGCTTGACCAAGACCAAGGCCTATGTGGTGCTGAAGTCCGGCCAGCAGGCTGACGAGGCCGAGCTGAAGGCCTTTGTCAAGGAACGGCTGGCGCCCTATAAATACCCGCGAATCATCGAATTCCTCGAAGAATTGCCAAAGACGGCAACCGGCAAGATCCAGCGCTTCAAACTGCGCGCGATCGATGCGACAGCGGCGAATCGATGAGCGTGGGCAGCGAATTTGTCGACCTGCTGCTGCCGCAAGGACCGGTCAGGATTGAATACCAATGGCTGAACGCTGATGCAGACGACCGGCCGTTGATGATTTTTCTGCACGAAGGGCTCGGATCCTTGTCGATGTGGCGGGATTTTCCGGCCTTGCTTTGCGCCGCCCTTGATTGCCGCGGACTGGTTTATTCGCGTCCCGGCTATGGTCAATCGACGCCGCGTCAAGCCGCGCAAGCCTGGACGCCCGACTTCATGCACCGGCAGGCCGATCAACTGTTGCCCGCACTGTTACGCGCAATGCAGGTTGAGCAGCCGGTCTGGCTGTTCGGGCATAGCGATGGCGCGTCGATCGCCTTGCTTTATGCCGCCATGTTCCCGGCGCAGGTGGCCGGAGCGATCCTGCTGGCGCCGCATTGCTTTGTCGAAGACCTCACGATCGCGAACATCGCCGCGGCCAGAACCGCTTATGCACAGACCGATCTGCGCCAGCGCCTGTCGAAGTACCATGCAGACCCTGATTCGGCCTTCTGGGGCTGGAACGACATCTGGTTGAACCCCGGATTTCGTTCTTGGTGCATTGATGATCATTTGGTTTCGCTGACCTGCCCATTGCTGCTGGTGCAGGGCATCGACGACAAATACGGCACACTTGAACAAGTCCGGCGCATTGCCAGGCAGGTGCGGCAATCCGAACTGCTTGAACTACCGGACTGCGGACATTCGCCGCATCGGGACCAGAAGGACCGGCTGATCGAAGCGGCCGTTTCATTTTTTCAACGACAAGGAGACAAACCATGACATTCCGTACCCCAATGATCGCGGCTGCTGCCGTGATGTTTTCGACCTCGCTGCTGGCCCAGAATGCGCCCAAGCTGAAGGTTGGCCTGATGCTGCCTTACACCGGCACCTACGCCTCCTTGGGCAACGCGATCGAGAACGGTTTCAAGCTCTATCTGTCCGAGCAGGGCAATAAATTCAGTGGTCGCGAAGTGGAGTTCTTCAAGGTCGATGACGAATCGGATCCGTCCAAAGCCACCGACAACGTCAACAAGTTGGTCAAGCGCGACAACGTCGACGTGCTGATCGGTTCAGTCCATTCCGGCGTCGCAATGGCGATGGCCAAGGTCGCCAAGGACAACGGCACGCTCTTGATCGTTCCCAATGCCGGTGCCGATGCGGTGACCGGCCCGATGTGCGCGCCGAATATTTTCCGCACCTCCTTCTCCAATTGGCAGCCCGGCTATGCGATGGGCAATGTGATGGCCGCCAAGGGGCTCAAGAAAGTGGTCACGATCACCTGGAAATATGCGGCAGGCGATGAGTCGGTGCGCGGCTTCAAGGAGGGTTTCGAAAAGGGCGGCGGCAGCGTCGTCAAAGAGCTCAGCCTGCCGTTCCCGAATGTCGAATTCCAGGCGCTTTTGACCGAAATTGCGGCGACCAAGCCCGATGCCGTCTATACCTTCTTCGCCGGCGGTGGCGCGGTCAAGTTTGTCAAGGACTATGCGGCAGCCGGTTTGAAGAAAGCGATTCCGCTCTATGGCGCCGGCTTCATCACCGACGGTACGCTCGATGCGCAGGGCGAAGCCGCCGAAGGGATGTACACGACGCTGCATTACGCCGACAGCCTGGGCACGGCCAGAGACAATGCCTTCCGGCTGGCCTATGCCAAGAGCTTCAAGATGCAGCCCGATGTCTATGCCGTGCAAGGCTATGACGCGGCGCAGGTTCTGGCGATCGGGCTGAAGGCCGTCAAGGGCGACCTGAGCAAGAAGGCCGAGTTTGCCGCCGCGGTCGAGAAGGAGAAAGTCGACAGCCCGCGCGGTGCGTTCACGATCTCCAAAGCGCATAACCCGGTGCAGGACATCTACCTGCGTCAGGTCGTCGGCAAGGAAAACAAGCTGGTCGGTATCGCCAGCAAAGCCCTCGCCGACCCGGCGCGCGGCTGCAAGATCTGATCGAACCAGGCCGGAACTGCAGCGATGGATCTGACGACCTTTCTCATCCAATGTCTGAACTCGCTGCAATACGGCCTGCTGCTGTTTCTGGTGGCATCGGGCCTGAGCCTGATCTTCGGCATCATGGGCGTGATCAACCTCGCCCATGGCAGCTTCTACATGATGGGTGCCTACATGGCTTATGCCTTGGCGCCGATCGTGGGCAGCAGTTTTGGCGGCGGCTTCTTTGCCACCTTGCTGGTCGGCGTCCTGCTGGCCGTGCTGCTCGGCTATCTGCTGGAATGGGCGTTCTTCAGCTTCCTCTATGAGCGCGAGCATCTGCAGCAAGTGCTGATGACCTATGGGCTGATCCTCGTGTTCGAGGAACTGCGCAGTCTGCTGGTCGGCGACGATGTACATGGCGTGGCGATGCCCGAGTTGCTGGCCGGTTCGCTGCCGCTGGGTGAGCTGATGACCTACCCGGTCTACCGGCTCTTCGTTTCGGGGGTTTGCCTGTTGCTGGCCTTGGGGATGTACGTCGTCTTCACCCGCACAAGGCTGGGCATGATGATCCGCGCCGGCAGCAGCAACCGCGAGATGGTCCAGTCGCTGGGCATCGACATCAAGTTTCTTTATCGGGTGGTGTTTGCCGCCGGCGTGGCGATTGCCGTGCTGGCCGGCATGGTCGCGGCACCAGTCTCTTCGGTCTATCCGGGCATGGGCAACAGCGTGCTGATTCTGTGCTTTGTCGTCGTCGTGATCGGCGGCATCGGTTCGATCCGCGGCGCGCTGGCGGCATCGCTGTTGATCGGCCTGGTCGACACCTTCGGCAAGGTGCTGCTGCCCCAGGCCTCGGGCGTGCTGGTCTACCTGTTGATGGCCTTGATCCTGCTGTGGAAGCCCGACGGTCTGTTCAAGGCCGGCTGAATTGAATCCGAACTCGTGAATAAATCCAAAGTCATCGTCGTCGCCGCAGTTTTCGCGCTGCTGGCCCTGTTGCCGCAGTTGGCCGGTAAATACGAGGTCGACCTGATCACCAAGGTCATGATCTTCGCCGTCTTCGCGCTGAGCCTTGAGCTGCTGGTCGGCAGCACCGGTCTGGTGTGTTTCGGGCAGGCCGCATTCTTTGGCATCGGCGCTTATGCCGCGGTGCTGCTGTCGCCGCAGGATGGCTCATCAGCGTCGCTGCTCTGGCTGCTGCCGGCCAGCGTTTTGGCGGCAGCACTTTATGCGCTGTTCGTCGGCGCCTTGTCGCTGCGTACCAAAGGGGTTTACTTCATCATGGTGACGCTGGCCTTTGCGCAGATGGCTTATTACGTCGTGCATGACACTTCGCTGGGCGGTGGCACCGACGGCATCTACCTGAACAGCAAGCCCTTGCTGGGTGCTTGGCTCGACCTCGACAAGCCGCTGCAGCTCTATCACTTCACGCTGGTCTGCCTGCTGGCTGTTTTTGCCTTCCTGGCGCTCTTGCTGCGTTCGCGCTTCGGGCGGGCGCTGGCCGGCATCAGGATCAACGAGCAACGCATGCGCGCCACTGGTTTTTCGACCTATCCCTACAAGCTGGCCGCCTTCGTGATCTCCGGCGGCATTGCCGGCCTTGCTGGCTTTTTGTTTGCGGTCAAGGACGGCTTTGTGAACCCTGAACTGATCAGCTGGCATCTGTCTGGCGAGGTGCTGATCATGATCATCCTGGGCGGGCTGGGCCATCTGCGCGGGGCCTTGCTGGGTGCTTTTGCCTTTGCCTTGCTGCAGGAGTTCTTCAAATCGGAAGCAATCTTCGGCGAGTTTGCCAAGCACTGGCATCTGGGCCTGGGCCTGACCATCATCGCCAGCGTGGCGCTGCTGCCGCGGGGTCTGGTTGGCATCCCCGAGCAGCTCGCCTTGAGGTTGCGCGGGCGGCTGATCGGTACCGATGGCGCCGAGGTGAAGCATGGTTGACTCCGAATTGCTCTTGCGCGGGCGGGGGATCACGCGCCGCTGGGGCGGCCTGCTGGCGCTGGATGATGTGTCGGTCGATCTCGAGCGTGGTGCTGTGCATGCCTTGATCGGCACCAATGGTGCTGGCAAGTCGACCTTGATCAACATCCTTTCCGGTGAGTTGGCACCGAGCAGCGGGCAGGTCGAATTGCTCGGTCAGGACGTGACCTCATGGTCGCAGCCGCGCCGCGCCCGCCATGGGCTTGGGCGCAGCTACCAGCGCAACACCATCTATCCTGACTTCAGCGTGTTTGAAAACTGTCGCCTGGCGGCCCAGGCCCGGACCCAGAAGCCCTGGGCCTGGTGGCGCGATGCGCAGGGCTGCGAGGCCAGTTGTTCCGCAGCCAGGCTGGCGGCCACTCGCGCTGGCCTTGACGATTTGCTCGACCGGCCTGCGGGCCTGCTTTCGCATGGCCAGAAGCGACAGCTGGAGATCGCGATGTGCCTGGCGATCGAGCCGCAGGTACTCTTGCTCGACGAACCTTTGGCCGGCATGGGCGCTGAAGAAACTGAACGCATGCTGGCCCTGCTGGCCGAGCTGAAAACCGGCCATGCGATCTTGCTGGTTGAACATGATATGGACGCGGTGTTCCGGATTGCCGACTGCATCACCGTGATGGTCAACGGGGCGGTGATCGCATCGGGCACACCGGACTTAGTGCGCAACAGCGCTGCAGTCCGCATCGCCTATCTGGGAGAGCATTGAGATGGGCGAGGACTTGATCGTCGACGCCCGCGGCCTGCACGCCTGGTACGGCTCCAGCCATGTGCTGCACGGTATCGACCTGCAGATCCCCCGCGGCGCCACTGTGGGTCTGCTCGGCCGCAATGGCATGGGCAAGAGCACCTTGATCCGCACCCTGCTTGGCCATGTGGTGCAGCGTCAAGGCCGGATCCAGCTGTTCGGACAAGATGCCTCGCAGTTCAAGCCGCATCAGGTCGCGCGTCTGGGGCTGGCCTATGTGCCCGAGGGGCGCGGTGTGTTCCCGAACCTGTCGGTGCGTGAGAACCTGTGCATGGCGGCGAGGCGCGGCGTCGATGGCCGCAATGACTGGCCGCTCGAGCGCGTGCTGGAGACTTTTCCGCGCTTGCAGGAACGCATCAACAACCTTGGCGCGCAGCTATCAGGCGGCGAGCAACAGATGCTCTCGATCGGCCGCGCGCTGATGACTCACCCCGAGCTGATCGTCCTAGACGAGGCCACCGAAGGTCTGGCACCGCTGATCGTGGCCGACATCTGGCGCGTCATCGGCGAGATCCGCGCCAGCGGCATTGCCACCTTGATCGTCGACCGCGATTACCGCAAGGTGCTGGCCCATTCAGACCAGGCGCTGGTGCTGCAAAAAGGCCAGGTCGTACTGCAGGGCAGGGCAGATGCGTTCAGCGCCGACCCGGCTTTATCGGCCTATCTGGGGGTTTGAATTCACGGGGCAGTCGGTTGAGCCGCAACACCCTCCCTCAAGTCCGAGTATGAGTCAGCGTTATGGCTGCATCTTCAATCGGTGTTGTCAGTAAGAAGGACGTCGATGCTGATGAGCCAAGGCCACGATCCGGATGTCGTCCTCTGCCTTGTATGTGTAGATGAGGCAGAACGGGAAGCGATTCAAGCGATGGCTTCGTGCATGTATTGAAAGCGGATGCCAGGCGGCCGGAAACTGCTCGATCAGGGCAGACGCAGTGAGAATTTCCGCCACTAACTTGTCCCCCAGCCCTGGCATCTGGGCTTCGTACCATTGCACCGCCTCTTCCAGCTCTGTCCTTGCCACTTTGGCCCAGCGCAAACTCACTTTTGGCGCGCCCTAAATTCAGTCAGCAAGTTCGGCTCGCCTTCAAGCTCAATGTCTCCACGCTCAAGCGCGTCAATGCGTGCCTCTGCTTCAATGGCCCAAAGCGCCTCGATTTCCTTGTCTGCATGAGACATTGACTCAATCAACGATTCGATCAACTTCGCCCTTTCAATGATGGGCAAAGCCTGTGCTCGTTCAATCAGCTCATGTACTACGGCGTTCATTGGGTGACCTCCCTGAGTGCATGAGTAAAATTAGCTTGAAAGAACGGAGATGGTTTAGCCCGATTGCCCCGTAGTGTTGCGGTTTCATAGCGCTTCGGTTGCGGTACTGCGATCGCTGCAGTACCCGCCTGTGTTGCCACGTCTGATCGACCTGGGTCAATCCGCAACTTCAGTCCGCTGCCGATCAAGCAGGGCCTCAGCCGCGAGCTCGCTCCAAGCCGAGCAGTGCCAGCCCAACCACGCGCGGAATCGGGCGTGCGCCCGAGCTGTACTGGCTCACCGCCCGGCGCGACAATCCCAGCGCTGCGGATAAGGTAGACAGCGACATACAGTTACGTTCCATCCAGGCACGGAACTCTGCCACCGGGTATGCCTCCCCCGACTGCTCCTTGCCCATTTGGTACAGCCGCTCGGAGGCCATCGAGAGGCCGCATTCCCACTGCAGCGCCCAGCCCCAGTCGGTCACTTGTGCCGTGGCAAACATCGCCGGGTCGCGCAGTGCATCAAATCCTGGCACGCTCGCCATGGGCTCGGCCAAGCTGACAAGGTAGCTTTTGCCACTTGCCAACTCGATCAGCAAGCTGTCGGTGGTTTGCACCGTAACGCTTTTCATTTTGTCAGGGGTTGCCATATCAGATCCTCACGCCTTCGGGTTGCATCGGTTCCATTCGAGGATGACCGCCTGGGTGTTGGCAGCAATCCAGCCCATTGCCTCATTCAGGACCGATTCAGGGATGCCTGTATTTTTGACCGTGCCATTGAGATAAATCATGGCCCGACCATCGGTATGGGTCACATGAGCGTGAACCGGCGGATGTTCAAACCCATTGACCCCTACGGTGAATTTCCCAGTTTTGTCAAACGAGCCCACGGCTTGAATTTTAGGGAATATTATTCTCTAGTCAAGAAATAAATGGATGCCACCAAGATCCTCGTCCCATGAAGCCCCCACATCCACCTGTGTGCAAACGAGGCTTGTAAGACGCTATGGATCAGCTGTGGTTTTTGTAGCGTCATGTGAATCGCCCAGGCAGTGCATCGCCGCAGGGGTGGCAAGGGTATTTCAGCGGTACCAGAGCGGCTCCGAGATCCGGTACATAGGCCCCTTTGGTTGAAATGCCGATCTGTCAAGGAGGCTGCGCAGCATCAATCGGCGACCGCCGCAGCGTATGCAGGATGAATTCTGGCTTGGCAGGTTCCGGGGCATGGGGCATCGGAGCCGATCCAAGTTCATGGTGCAGCGCCGCGAATGCCTTGCACTTCACCATTGCTTGCAACACATAGGGCCAGCCATGCCCGTTGAAGGAAATAAACATGTTCAAACTCAGCTGTCTAGCCGCCGGTGTTCTGCTTGCCGTCGTTCCCATGATGTCCAACGCCACCGTAACCTTCGGGTCGCTGGCTAATTTTGATGTCGTCAACGACACCGGGAGTACCGCCCGCGGTTTCGAGATCGAACTCGAGGGCATCAGCCGTGCGCAGATCAGCGACGTCTTCGGGCTCAACCGCAACTTCGGTACGTCCTCGCCGGGCGACGTCGAACGCTACGGCCTGCCCACGGTGAGCGACCTGCTGGACGGCACCGGCAAGGTGATCGGTGCCCGCGTGACCTATATGGCCAGCTACACGAATGGCGTGTGGAGTACAGGTACCGCGTCGGGCGTCTTCAACACGCCCGGCGAAAGCTGCTGGAAATTCGGCAATGTAGGCTACCCGAACGTGCCTTGCGATCACTTCGGCGTCAGCACCATCGGCTCCCCCACCCGCACCACCTATAGCTGGTTGCTGGAGTCGTCGCCCGGTCAGCTGACCGGCGCCAATGTGGCCATTCCGTCGGTGACTTTCACGCCGCCGCCGCCGGCGCAGCCGGCCGCGCCTGTGGTGGCCGTCTTCCAGGCCCAGAAGGTCGACCCGGTGGTGCCCGAGAAAAATGCCTTCTGGGTCAAGATGGTGAGCACCACATTGCCTCAAAACGTCGACCTGAACGAGTTGATGGGCGGCCACCACCCGTTCGAGAACCCGGGCGTCGCCGGTCTGCACGATAAGCCCGAGACCGAGATTGAGTGGCAAGTGCTGCAACCCGGTTTCGTCGATGAGGTTTCCAAGGACTTGAACCTGAAAGGCGACCCCTCGGTCGTGATCCGGCTGGAGTTCTACAAGTACAAGGGGAGCTTCGACGGTGAGGGCCTGGTCGACCCCACGAGCGTGCAGACCCCGGTGGGCAACACGCTCAACGAATTCGTCGGCGACTATGTCGGCGAACAGATCGCCGGCTTCAACGCTGTACAAGCCGTGCCCGAGCCAACCACTTATGCAATGCTCTTGGGCGGTCTTGCATTGATTGGGCTGTGCCAGCGGCGCCGCATCTGCCGCACGGATCGCGTCTGACGGGTCTGGCGCTGTTCTTCCGGCGACCGCCTGAGCTGTTCGCCGTGCAGACTTGCTGCGCAGGTGATCGTGGATGCATCTGCACGCCTTCCGCCCAGCCGGCATGCGCGCGGCCAAGAGTCACTTGCTCAACATGGCAAGACCATCGGCTTTGTCAAGCGTCACCAGAGGTTTACGTCGCAGTCGCCCTCGACCGCTCGGCTGATATCCGCTGTGGATCAGTTGTGGTTGGCGCCACGCAATGGACATCGCCTGGGCAACCCATGCCTGCAGGGGTAGCAAGGGTATTCAGCAGTTCGACCACGGCTCCGAGGTGCGATAGTTGGAGGGGTTGAAATACCCATCCGATGCCCACCGACCCGATGGTGCTCGAGTGGATGGGCCAAGAATAAGAGGAGACAAGAGAATGAAAATCAGAGACCAACTGGGACTTGGCGCGCTCGTCGCGGCCCTGCTGATGGCCGCAACTTCAGCAGTTGCAGCCGCAGCAGCAGCGCCTGCGGTATCGATCGGCGCCGTGGACATCGGCGGCGTTGTGCGCGGCCCGAAAGGACCGGAAGCCGGGGTCTGGGTGATCGCCGAGACCAACGAGCTCCCGACCAAATTCGCGCGCATCGTCGTGACCGACGACAAAGGGCGCTACCTCATTCCTGACCTTCCGCCGAATGTCAATTACCAGGTCTGGGTGCGCGGCTATGACCTCGTCGATTCACCCAAGCTGCGCGGCAAACCGGGCCAGCTCCTCAACCACAGCGCGGTACCCGCGCCCACGCCTGCAGCCGCAGCCCATTACTACCCGGCGGTGTATTGGTACTCGATGCTGAAGATGCCAGCGGCCAAGGACTTTGGCGGTACGACCAGCATTCCCAAGGACATCACGCAAGAGATCTGGCGCCGGCGCATGAACAACACCGACTGTGTCGGTTGCCATGCGCTCGGCCAGGAATCGACGCGCACCATCCCTGCTGCCTTGGGGACCTTCGAGACCGGTGAGCAAGCCTGGGCGCGGCGCATCGCCTCTGGCCACAGCGGCAAATGGATGATGGATCGGTTGGCCGTGCAACTCGGTGGCGCGCCATTCAAATATTTCGGCGAATGGACCGACCGCATCGCCAAGGGCGAGTTGCCCAAGACCAAGCCGGTGCGGCCACAGGGCGTCGAGCGCAATATGGTCATTACGCAGTGGGAATGGGGCACCGAAAAGACCTTCCTGCATGACTTGATCTCTTCAGACCGGCGCAACCCCAGGGTCAATCCTTACGGACCGCTTTATGGCTCGGCCGAGTATTCAAGCGACGACATCCCGATCCTCGATCCGAAGACGCACTCGGTGACCAACTTCAGGATGACGGTGCAGAGCGAGAGCGTCCCGGAGTCCTATGCGGGCCGCTTCCACGCCACGGCCTTGGCGTTGCCGTTCGCCCCTTCGCCCTATTGGGGCGAGGAAAAAATCTGGTCGCAGAAGGCGAACAACCACAATGGCATGTTCGACCAGAAGGGCCGCGTTTGGTTTGCCGCCAATGTGCGTGGCGAGGTCAATCCCGAGTGGTGCATGAAGAACAAGGACCATCCGTCAGTCCAGGCCTTCCCGATGGAGTTCTCGCAGCGCCAGGCCACGATGCTGGACCCCAAGACGATGAAGTACAACCTCATCGACACCTGTTTCGGCACCCACCATCCGCAGTTTGGCTATGACGCAGACAACACCGTCTGGTTCTCCGGCTCCGGTCCTGTGGCGGGTTGGTTCAATTCCCGCATCTATGACGAGACCGGTGACGCGGTAAAGGCCCAGGGCTGGGCGCCTTGGGTGCTCGATACCAACGGCAACGGGCAGGTCGATGCCTACACCGAACCCGACAAGCCGGCTGAGGCCGGCAAGGACATGCGCGTGGCTGGCTCCGGCCCTTACGGTGTGATGCCGCACCCGACCGACGGCACGATCTGGTACACGTTCAATACCTTCGCCGGCACGCCGGGCTTTATGCGGTTCGATCCGAAGACCAAGCTTTCCGAGTTCTATGCCTTGCCGAAGGAATATGTGGGTTTGCGCGGTGGCGACATTGACAAGAACGGCGTGGTCTGGGGCTCGGCCTCAAATGGCGGCTTCGTCAGCTTCGACCGGCGCAAATGCAAGGGACCGCTGAACGGGCCGAACGCCACCGGCAACCATTGTGCAGAAGGCTTTGCCTACCATCGCTTCCCCGGCCCGGGCCATGAGGGCTTCGAACAATATAGCGCCGAGGCTAGTTATTACACCTGGGTCGACCAGCACAACACGCTGGGTTTGGGCGAGAACGTACCGATCGCAACCGGCAACCTGAACGGGGGATTTATTGCTTACAAGGACGGCAAGATGATCAACCTGCGCATCCCTTACCCCTTGGGATTTTTCGCCAAGGGAATGGATGGCCGCATCGATGACCCCAACGCTGGCTGGAAAGGCCGTGGCTTGTGGAGTACCAGTGGTGACCGCACGCCTTGGCTGATGGAGGGTGGCAAAGGCTCGAAGCCGCGTGCCGTGCATATCCAGTTCCGGCCTGACCCGCTCGCCCGCTAAGGTCTGTTGGCAAGCAAAAAGCCCAATTTTCATTGGGCTTTTTGTTGCCTTTGTCAGTTCAAGCAGCAGCGCCAAACTCAGCGCCTTGAGATCAGAGAGGGCGACGGTGGCGTCGATTCCTTAAGCCCTCGGTCGTCGACCTATCCGCGCAAAGTCCTGAAAAAGGTCCGCACATCGGCGACAAACAACTCGGGTTGCTCGAAGGCCGCGAAATGTCCGCCCTTGGGCATCTCAGTCCAATGGCGGATGTCGCTGAAGTCCTTGCTCATCCAGGATCTGACCGGCGCAATGATTTCTCTGGGGAACACAGCCACGCCGGTCGGGACCGTGACCTGCCGGTTGGTGCGGCGCCCGCCAAAACTCTCCCAGTACAGCCGGGCGGAGGAGGTGGCGCTGGCGGTCACCCAATAAAGCATCAGGTTGTCGAGTAACTCGTCGCGGCCAAGGATGTTCTCGGGGTGGCCATCGCAGTCGGTCCAGGCCCAGAACTTTTCCAGGATCCAGGCCGCCTGACCTGCCGGTGAATCGGTCAGGCCGTAACCCAGAGTCTGCGGCCGGGTCGCCTGCTGTTTGGAATAGCCCGAATCCCAGTCGGCGTAATGCTTGATCCCTGCCAAGGCCCGCGCCTCCTCCGGGCTGGGCTCGCCGACGACCTGGGGCTTGCTGCCCATTGCCAGCGTGATGTGGATGCCGGCGCAATGTGTTGGGTCCTGGGCGCCGAGCGAGCTCGTCACCGCCGAGCCCCAGTCGCCACCTTGGGCGCCGTAGCGCGCGTAGCCCAGCCGGTCCATCAGGCTGGCCCAGGCCTGTGCGATCCGGTCAAGGCCCCAGCCGGTAGCCTTGGGCTTGCCCGAAAAGCCGAATCCCGGCAGCGATGGGCAGACCACGTGGAAGGCGTCGGCGGCATGGCCGCCATGGGCGGTGGGGTCGGTCAGCGGGGCGATGACCTTGTGGAACTCGACCACCGATCCGGGCCAGCCGTGGGTGATCAGCAGCGGCATCGCCTGCGGGTGCGGCGAGCGAACATGAATGAAATGGATGTCAAGACCGTCGATCTCGGTGATGTACTGGTCAAAGCGGTTGAGTCTGTGCTCGCGGGTGCGCCAATCGTAATCCTCGGCCCAGTAACGGCAGATGTCCTGGATCCAGCCCAGCGGCGCGCCCTGGCTCCAGTCAGCGACCAGTTCGGCCTCGGGCCAGCGGGTGTTGCGCAAGCGAGCGCGCAGGTCAGCCAGCACGGCATCGCTGACCTGGATGCGAAATGGGAAGATCTCTGAGCTCACTTTGTCCGCCTTTGCTGGGTTGCGTTGCGGGTTGGCATGCCGAGTCTCGCATGGGTCAGGCGACAGCTCCGCTGCAGCGGCGCCAGGTAGCGCCCTTGCTTCGGGGGGATGCGGGTATTCCAGTGGTTCAAACGCAGTTCGGGGATGCGGACAAAAACTTGGTGAAATGCCGCGTCATGGCTGCGTATTGCTGCGGTTTTGTCGAGGGTATTTCAGCGGTCCGGGGGCGGCTTCGAGATGCAATACTTGGGCCCGTGGGTGAAACCCCTGTCTGTACCGGCCGATGAGGAGAGCCCCTTTGACGACTGAATTCCGCGCCTTGCGCATCGCTGCTATTTTGGGCCTGTGCATCCTGGCAAATCTGCTCAGTCTGCCTGCTGCGGCCCAGAGCCTGCGGATTGCGCTGTCCTCCGAGCCCACAGCGATGGATCCGCATTACCATGAGCTGGCCCCCAACAACGCCTTGACCGCCCATGTCTTCGATGCGCTGGTGGATAACGACGAGAACCAGCGCCTGCGACCGTCGTTGGCTGCAGCCTGGAAGAACGACGGGGCCAACAAATGGACTTTCAGCCTTCGCAAGGGCGTGAAATTCTCCAATGGCGCTCCCTTCACGGCCGATGACTTCATCTTCACCTTGTGCCGCATCGTCAAGAACGAGACCAATATTGCCGGTGGGGGCAAGGATGTCATCAACAATATGAGCGCGGTGGAGGCGCCCGATCCCCACACCCTGGTGATCACGACGGTGGAGCCCGAGCCGCTGCTGCCCCGCCTGCTCTCCGGGGTGCGTATCCTGTCGCAGTCGATCGTGCCGCATGGCAAGCTCAGCTTCGCACCTGAGGCCGGTTGTGGCGTCACCGGACCTTGGCCCACCGTCACCCAGTTCAACGAGGGCACTGTGGCCGTTGGCACCGGTCCCTACAAGCTCAAGAGCTATGTGCGCGGCTCGGGGATCGAGTTGCTGCGGCATGAAGGTCATTGGGGGCCAAGACCCACCTGGGATGCCGTGAAGTTCGTGACTGTGACCAATGCCGGGCCTCGCCTGGCCGGTTTGATGGCAGGGGAGTATGACCTCGTAGAGAATCCCGCTGCGCGCGACCTGGAGCGTCTGCTCAAGGACAAGCGTTTCGCCGTCACCTCGACCCCCTCGTCTCGAGTCATCTTCTTCCAGTTGGATGTGGGCCGCAACCCAAGCCCCCTGGTGCGCGATGATCAGGGGGAGAAGGGCGGCAATCCCCTGCAGGACCTGCGCGTGCGCCGAGCCCTGTCCCTGGCCATCGACCGCGATGCCATTGCCAAGCGCCTGATGGATGGGGCAGTTGCGCCGGCCCACCAGTTTCTACCCACCGGCATGTTCGGCACGCTGCCCACCCCTCCTGTTGTCCGCTACGACCCGAAGTTGGCGCGGCAATTGTTGCGCGAGGCGGGTTACCCGAACGGCTTCGAGCTGACGCTGTCGGCCACCAATGACCGCTACATCAACGATGGCCAGATTACCCAGGCGGTGGCCGCCTACTTCAGCCAGATCGGCATCCGTACCAAAGTGGACGTCATGACCCGGGCTTTGTATTTCCCTCGCCGCGCCAAAAAGGAATTCAGTTTCTCGCTGGGCGGCTGGGGCTCCGCCGAGGGCAGTTCCTTCCTGCGTTACTGGTCCGTCTCGCCTGACGACAAGAAGACTCGCGGGGGCTCCAATTACGGTGGCCTGGCCGACAAGGAACTCGATGCCCTGGTCGGCAAGGCCATTGTCACCATGGACGACGACAAACGGGCCGAACTCTTGCGCGAGGGCGTGAGCCGCCTGCTGGAGACCCATGCTTTCATCCCCTTGCATTTCGAGAACACCTTGTGGGCCTACCGTGCGGACCTGGCTGTCAAGGGCCGCAACGACCAGTACACCTTGGCCATGTCGGTGACCCCCGCCGGCGCAGCCAAGGGAGCCTTGGCCAAGCCGGGCAAATGACTGACTTGGCGACCCGACATCCATCATGGCAAGCTACGCATTGCAACGGTTGATCCAGGCCGTAGGCGTGCTGCTGGCGGCCTCGGTGGTGGTCTTCGTCGCGGTCTACGGCATCGGTGATCCCATCGAACTGCTGGTGCCGCCGCAGTCCAGCGCGATGGAGCGTGCTGCCCTGGTGCACCGCTTGGGGCTGGATCTGCCGATGTGGCAACAGTATTTCGTTTTTCTGGGCCATGCGCTGCAAGGCGAACTTGGGCGTTCGTTTGTGCACGGTGTCCCGGCGATCGAGCTCATCGTTTCGCGGCTGCCGGCGACGGTGGAACTGGTCGTCATTGCCCTGACCTTGTCGGTGTCTCTGGGCTTGCCGCTCGGGCTGCTGGTGGGACTGAACCCGCAATCGCGCGGTTCGCGACTGATCCTGGCAGGCACCTTGCTGGGCTACTCCTTGCCCAACTTCTGGAAAGGGATGATGCTGATCCTCGTTTTCTCGGTGTTGTTGGGCTGGCTGCCCACGGCGGGGCGGGGCGAGACCATGCTGCTGCTGGGTGTGCCCTTGGGGATTTTGACCAGCGATGGACTGAGTCACCTGGTGCTGCCCGCATTGAATCTGGCCATTCCCAATATGGCCCTGATGATCCGGTTGGTGGCCGTGGGAACCACCCAGGCAAATGCTCAGGATTACGTGAAGTACGCCCGGGCCAAGGGCGTGCGGCCCCAGCGTATCGTGCGTCGGCATATCCTGCGCAATATCCTGATTCCCGTCGTGACTGTGGTGGGCATGGAGTTTGGCAGCCTGGTGGCGTTTTCCACCATCACGGAGACGATATTCGCCTGGCCTGGCATCGGCAAGCTGCTGATCGACAGCATCTACCAACTCGACCGACCGGTGGTGGTGGCCTATATCCTGATGGCAACCCTGCTTTTCATGACAGTCAACTTGTTGGTGGACTTGCTGTATGCCGCGCTGGACCCCCGGGTGCGGCTGGTGGAGGATGCTGCGTGAACCTGCAGCCCCCGGTGGATGCCGACACCCCGATGCGCCGCCAGTTGCTGCAGCGCATGAGCCGCCAGCCGACGGCGCGTTCGGCCTTGCTGGTGCTGGCATTGCTGGTACTCGTGGCGTTGCTGGGCCCATTCCTGGTGCCGCAGAACCCCTATGACCTGAGCGCGCTCAACGTCATGGACAACCGCCAGCCACCGGGCGCCTCGTCGATGACCGGCCTGACCTTCTGGCTGGGCTCGGACGCGCAGGGGCGCGACATGCTGAGTGCCATCGTTTACGGCCTTCGCACCAGCTTGTTCGTGGGCCTGGCCGCTTCGGTGGTGGCGCTGTCCATTGGTGTCGCAGTGGGCTTGGCGGCGGCGCAGTTCGGGGGCCTCATCGATGCGGCGCTGATGCGTCTGGTGGACTTCATCCTCGGATTTCCGTCTTTGTTGGTGGCGCTGGTGCTGCTGGCTGCCATGGGGCGCGGGGTCGACAAGGTCATCCTGGCCATCGTCATCGTGCAATGGGCCCATTACGCACGCATCATGCGGGCGGCTGCCCTGGTGGAGCGCCGCAAGGAATATATCGAGGCGGCGGTCAATCTCGGACTGCCTGCAGGCTACATCATGCGGGCTCACTTGCTGCCCAACAGCATCGGTGCGGTTCTGGTGGTGGCCACGGTCAGCGTGGCCGGGGCCATCACCCTGGAGGCCACACTCTCGTTCCTGGGCGTGGGGGTGCCAATCACTCAGCCGTCCCTGGGCTTGCTGATTGCCAACGGGTTTGAATTTCTGCTCTCGGGCGAGTACTGGATCTCGTTCTTTCCCGGCCTGGCATTGCTGGCCCTGATCACATCGTTGAACCTGGTGGGCGAGCGTTTGCGTCACAGCTTCGACGCCTATCGAGCATGAGTCAGTCAGGTCGCTGCCCAGCGCATATCCAGCAGCATGCGCTGCTCAAGGGGGTGCAGTGATTCGGCCAAGGCCAGACGCCGCGGTCCCGCCCCTGTTGCAGGTGCGAGGTCTGCGCACGGTTTTTCACCTCGCCAGCGGGGCTTGGCCGGCGGTAGATGGCGTGGACCTCCAAGTCGTCCGGGGCGAGGTGCTGGGCCTGGTCGGCGAGTCCGGCTCGGGCAAGAGCGTGACGGGCTTTTCCATCACGGGCTTGGTGGATGCTCCGGGCGAGGTGCTGGCGGGCGAGGTGCTGTTTAACGGCGAGGACTTGCGCCAAGCATCGCCCGAACGGCTGCGCAGCCTGCGCGGCGACCGTATCGCCATGATCTTCCAGGATCCGCAAATGACGCTCAACCCGGTACTGACCATCGGGGAGCAGATGGCCGAGGCGGTGCAGGAACATCGCGCTGCCACCCGAGCACAGGCCTGGGACTTGGCCGCCAAGGTCCTGACCCTTGTCGGCATTGCCTCGCCCTATGAACGGCTGAAGCAGTTTCCACACGAGTTCTCAGGCGGTATGCGACAGCGGGTGGCCATCGCTACGGCGCTCATCAATCAACCCGACCTGATCATTGCGGACGAACCCACCACCGCCCTGGATGTGACCATCCAGGGCCAGATTCTGTTCGAAATGAGGCGTCTGGTGCAGGACAGCGGGGCCGCCTTGTTGTGGATCACTCATGACCTTGCGGTCGTGGCCGAACTGGCCGACCGCATTGCGGTCATGTATGCCGGTCGCATCGTGGAGACCGGCATTGCGGTGCAGGTACTGAAGGACCCCCGCCACCCCTACACCCAGGGTCTGCTCGGTGCGGTGCCCGACGCGGGGCTGCGAGGGCAACGACTGGCCCAGATCGACGGCATGGCGCCCCGGTTGGATGCGCGGCCGGCCGGTTGCGCCTTTTCGACCCGCTGTGCAGTGGCAACTGCCATTTGCCGGATTGAAGAACCAGCGCTTACCGAACAAGGGGCGCGCAGTTTCAGGTGCCATCACCCGGTGACGGCGCCGACTTTACCGGTGGGGGAGGCGCCATGACCGGAACTCCGGCAGTCCTGGAACTTCGCGGGGTGGCCAAGCAATTCACCCGTCGCCCTACGCTGGCCGAGCGCCTCGTGGGGGCCATCGGTCAGGCCCGGCCGCCCGCAGTGGTGCGAGCGGTGGATGGCGTGGACCTGTCGATCGCGCGTGGCGAGGTGTTGGGCCTCGTGGGGGAGTCGGGCTGTGGCAAGTCCACGCTGGCGCGTCTGGCCACTGGCATCCTTGCGCCCACAGCGGGTGAAGTGCATTTTGACGGTGTAGCCGCAGCCTCGTTGAAGGGCCGGCAAAGGTTGGACTATCTGCTCGCGGTTCAGATGATCTTCCAGGATCCGCACGCCAGCCTGGACCCGCGTATGACGGTGCGCCGTCTGGTGGGCGAGGCACTGGCCGTGCATCGCCTTGTGCCCGCCGACCAGGTGGACGCATGGGTTGACCAGGCGCTGGTCGAGGTGGGGCTGGACCCCGCTTACCGCGACCGCTACCCCCACCAGTTCTCAGGCGGGCAGCGCCAGCGCATTGGCATCGCCCGTGCGCTCGCGGTGCGACCGCGGGTGCTGGTGTGTGACGAGCCGGTGGCAGCCTTGGACATGTCTGTCCAGGCCCAGGTCATCAATCTTTTCATGGCACTGCGCGAGCGGCATGGCCTGACTTATCTCTTCGTCAGCCACAACCTGTCATTGGTGCGGCTGATCAGCGACCGGGTGGCCATCATGTACCTGGGCCGTATCGTTGAAAGTGGCCCGGTGCAAGTCATCTTCGATCAGCCCGCCCATCCTTACACGCGGGCGCTGCTCGATGCCGCACCGCGTCTGACGGGCCGTCCGCACGGATTTGTCCCGGTCCGCGGTGAACTGCCTTCGCCGCTGAACCCTCCTTCTGGCTGCAGCTTCCATCCCCGTTGCCCTGCAGCGCAACCGAGTTGCCGTGAGCAGGCGCCCTTGCTGCGTCCGATCGCCAATGGCCGCGAGGTCGCCTGTCATCTCATCCACCCTGTCTGAGGAATTCCCATGACTCTGGTTCTCAACCCCGCCGTCGGGCGCGATGCCCTGCATTACGTCGATCCCTTGCACCCCGACAAACCCTTGACGGTGCATACCTACCGTCCGGCGTCCTATGGCCCGGACGATGCCGTCGTTCTGGTGCAACATGGCATGAAGCGCAACGGTGATGACTACCGTGACTTCTGGATTGATGCGGCCGAAAAGCACCGTCTGCTGATCGTCGCGACGACCTTTGCCTCCAGCCATTTTCCCGAAGCCGAAAATTACAACAACGGCCAACTGCGGGCCCCTGACGGGACGGTGCGCGCGCGCGACGAGTGGTTCTATGCCATTTTGCCGCGGGTGATGCAGGCCTTGCGCGCCGGCGGTGTGACCCGGCGCCAAGTGGTTCGCCTGTTCGGGCATTCGGCGGGCGGGCAGTTCGCGCATCGCTTGCTGGGCACGCAGGAACATGGGTTGTATGAAGCGGTGATGGCAGGGAACCCGGGTTGGTACACGCTGCCCACCCTGGACCTGCCCTTCCCGCATGGCTTGGGCGGCCTGGGGCTGGAGCTTGCCGATCTGGCGCGTTGGCTGGCTTACCCCATGACCATCCTGGCTGGTGACTGCGACGTGGACACTACCGACCCCAGCCTTCCGTCCAATCCCGAGGCATTGGCTCAAGGACCGACGCGCTTTGCACGGGCGCATTACTTTCATGAGATGGGTCACCGCCAAGCCGCCCGCCTGGGCTTGCCCTGCCATTGGACGATCGTGACCGTGCCAGGGGTGGGCCACGATGGCAACGCGATGGGTCGTGCGGCGGCAGGCCTTTGGTTTGAGGGCCGTATGCCGGCGGCCGATCAACTCAAGCCAGCGGACACCAGCATCGCCTGAATCCGTATCAGGGGCGATTCACAAAAGCTCTGGGCCGACCTTGCGTGCGACCGGTGCGGCGCAGTGGAAATCAACCGCACGGGCAGCAAACTTTGCCGGTGCATCTGCTGCCGATGTCGTCGCCAAAGCCGCGCCGCTCATGGCCTCAGCAGGGCCGGCCAGGTCACAGTGACCGCCAGACCGCCAAGGCGCTCAGACCGCCCGACCTGAATCCGGGCGCCAAAGACGTTGGTGATGCGCCGCACGATCGACCAGCCCAGGCCGCTGCCGGGCTGATCCTGGCCCAGCACCCGGAAAAAGCGGTCGCCCAGGCGCGCCATCTCTGGCCCGGTCATGCCCGGTCCGCTGTCTTGCACGGACAAGACCGATTGGCCGGGCGAATGGGTCACCGACAGTTCAATTTCAGCCCCCTGCGGGCTGTAGCGCAGGGCGTTGTCGAGCAAATTGCGCACCAGCACGCTGATCAGCAAATCATTGCCCGCCACCGGGCAATTGGCCGCCGCATCCAGGGTCAAGGTCTGCTGGCGTGCCAAGGCGGCGGGGGCCAGATCGGCGGCGACGCGGCGCGCTACCGGGCTGAGGTCGACCGGCTCTGACCCGAGCGGTTGTGGCGCCGCTTCCAGGCGCGCCAGCGTCAACAGTTGATCGACCAGACGCGTGGCACGGTCACAGCCGGCCAGCGTCGCTTGCAGCGCATGCTGGCGTTGGGCATGGTCGCCGCCCGCCCCCATTGCGACCTGGGCCTGCGCCCGGATGCCGGCGATCGGTGTGCGCAGTTCATGAGCAGCGTCGGCGGTGAAGCGCCGTTCGGACAGCACCATGCTTTCGATGCGTGCGAATAAATCATTCAAGGCCTCGACCATCGGTCTCATTTCGGCTGGCATATCCTGCAGTTCTACCTGTTTGAGCGCCGCCGCTTGCCGCTGAGACAGCAACTGCCCGAGCTGACGCAAGGGGGCCAAGCCCTGGCGAACGGCCCACCATCCGCCCAGCGCCAGTAGCGGCAAAGCGTATAACAGCGGCGTCAGCAGGCTGTGCAAAACAGCCCGGAGAATTTCGTTGCGGGAAGCAATTTTTTCGCCCACATAAACAGTCACATCGCGCGCCATCCCCGGGGTCGAAAAGACGCGCCAGCGCTCGCCGTCGGGCAGGCTCACCGTCGAGAAACCTTGCGCTTTGCCGGACATCGGCAGCAAGCCCGCATTGGCTGAACGCATGACCAGTTGACCTTCGTGAAACACCTGAAACGCCACCGGGGCCGAGTACTTGTGCCGTGCCGGTTGGTCGGCCACGCCATCGTCATCGGCGTGGGCCTGCACCACCACCAGCATGGCGGCGGCTTGGGCAAGGTGGCCATCCAGCAAGTCGTCGAGCTCATCGCGCGCATCCACCCAGGTCAGGGTTGCAGCCCCGAGCCAGATCGCGGTGACCAGGCCCAGCAGCGGCAGCAGCAGGCGCGCCTGCAGCGATTGGAGGCGGCGCAGCTTCATGCCGGGGTCTGCTTGCGCAGCATGGTGTAGCCGACGCCGCGTACCGTCTGAATCACATCAGCGTGGAGCTTGCGGCGTAAATGGTGAATGTGAACCTCGATGGCATTGCTGTCGACCTCATAGCCCCAGCTGTACAGCTGCTGCTCAAGTTGTTCGCGCGACATCACGCGGTCGGCGTTCAGCATCAAGACATGCAGCAGATCAAATTCCCGCGTCGACAGCAGCACCGGCTCGCCCTTCAGACTGACGCGCCGGGAGGAGGGCTCAAGCACGATCTCGCCACAGGTCAGGATGTCCTGCATCTGACCATGAGAGCGGCGTACCAGGGAACGCAGTCGTGCGCCGAGCTCATGCAGATCCACGGGTTTGACGACATAGTCATCGGCCCCCAGATCCAGACCCAGAATGCGGTCGGGTATGGCGTCACGCGCCGTCAACACCAAAATGGGGGTGCTGATTTTGCGAGCTCGTAGCGACGTCAAGACCTCGATGCCGTCTTTCATTGGCAAGCCCAGATCAAGCACCGCTGCCGCGTAGTCGCCTGCAAATATTTCGCGCTCCGCCGCCAAGCCGTCGCGCACCCAATCCACCGAGAAGCCTTGCTGCTGCAAACCGGCCCGCAGCCCGTCACCCAGCATGGCATCGTCTTCAGCCAGCAAGATTCGCATGAAAATTCCTTGGGTTGACACAACCGATCATCGGGCATTTGGTCTGGACGGCGCCGACCTCAGGGCGCGCTTTGGTATTGGACCCACCAAAACAGCAGCACCGATGCCAGGATCAGCAGGGCCAAAGGCCACCAAGCCTGGCGAATGCCTTCGCTTGGCTCACCCGATTTTTTGCCACTCAGCATGGCGTTTATCAAATTTTCGCGGTGCAGCCAACTGGAAATCAAAACGCCTGCCACATGCACGCCGACCACCAGCAGCATCAGGTTGCCACTGATTTCATGCAGTTCTTCCACCAGCTTGCCGCCCAGGTCGTTGTAGATCGCCCAGCCGCTGGCCACGCTGCCAACCCCCAGCAGCAGCAACAACACAATCGCCACGGCGCCGGCCGGGTTGTGCCCGACCGCGTGCGCCGGCTTGCCGCTCAGCAAGGTTCTCAGGTAGCCCATCACCTCACGGGGCGCACGTACAAAGCTGCTGAAGCGCGCGTAACGCGTGCCCCACAAACCCCAGAGCACCCGGAAAGCGATCAGACCACCCAAGGTGTAGCCCAATGTCACATGCAGCAGTCGCCAGCGTTCGCTCTCGGCGCTGAGGTAGGCGCCAAAGAAACTCAGCACCAGCAACCAGTGGAACACCCTTACCGGCGCGTCCCAGACCAGAATTTTCGATTGTGAGTGGTTCATGGCTTACTTTGGAATTTTGACGTCATGCTCGTTGAAATTGCCCTGTACCGCCTGCGCGTGGCAAGCCGCACAATTTGCCGGGCTGCCGACCGAAGCGCGCTTCCAGACGCCGGCCGGAACCTCGCCGTCGCGGTGCTTGCGTAGAAACCAGGCTGACCTGGTGATGCGGTCCTGGGGCGGTTCTTCGCTGACCCGTTTGTAGGTGCCGGCATTGGCCTTCAGCCAGCCGCTGATGTTGCTTGTGCTGGCCGCGTTAAGCGAGGCATCGGTGCCGTAATGCTTGTTCAGCGAACCCATCAGGCGCTGCCATGACGCGGCGGGCAGCAAGCCCGGGGGGTAAGCCATATGGCAGGCCGCGCATTCTTGCTGGTATTGCGGCAGCGCGGTGACGCGAGCGCCAACCGAGTCAGCCTGGGCATTGACCAGCAAGCCGGCTGCGAGCGTCAGCGCCAGGCTGAATTTTTTGAAATTTGAATGAGTCATTGGGTGCCTCGTGAAACTGGTGGGTCTTAGCGCTTGAATGTGAGCAGCCAGGCCAATACATCGGCCTTTTCGCTGGAGCTGCATTCCCGGCCCATGACGTCATTGCAGTTGCGTCGAAACCATTTTTCGGTTTTCGCCATGTCTGTGAATCGTTCGGGGTTGAAGGCGGGCGCCAGCGGGGCGATCACCTTGCCGGTGCTGGCGTGTTTGCCGTCCACGCTGGGGGCGCTGGTGTGGCAGGTGGAACAACTCCATTCCTTGCCATGACGGCTGGTGAACAGTTGTTGGCCGCGAGCCACCTGGGCCGGGGCGCCTGCGAGGGAGATGTAAGCGGCCAGTTGCTCGGCGGCGGTGCCGGCGTAGACCCGGGGGGTCAAGGCGCTCAGCAGCGCCGAAAGAGCGATGACGAATAGGTGAATTGTTTTCATTGCGACTCCGTAAAGGCCTTGACCTTAACGGCGTCAAATTAAGCCATTCTTAAGGATGCTCTGCATCAGCCCTCACGGCTGTTTACCTGCAAGGCTGCGCTTCGCTGCGGAATGTTGAGGGTATTCCACGGGTTCAAGCGCAGCTCGGCGGTGCGATAGTTGGGTCACCGAAATGCAATGGGACGAGGCTGGATGGACTCTCGCGATCATGGAACAGGCCGATGCCGGTCCAACTGACGGTTGGCCGCTCGCTGCGCCTGTCGGCGGAGCGTAATCCCGGCCAACTTGCCGTGACCTGCGATGGTCAGTCGCTGACGCATTCCGAACTCAGCGCAATGGGCAACCGCATCGCCCATGTGCTGCTCGCGCTGGGTTTGCGCAAGGGCGACCGTTTCGGCGTGATGCTGCCCAACAGCGTGCTCTATGTCGCCATCTGCTACGCGGCGGCCAAGTCCGGCCTGGTCATGGTGCTGCTGAACAGTCGCTTCGGCCCGCGTGACCTCCTCTATCCATTGCATGACGCGGGTATACGCGCGATTTTTTTCGCCGATGAGATGTTCGAGCGAGTCGATGCCGCGCGCGCCGGTTTGCCGGCGGGTACGCAACTGCATTGCATCAACGTTGACGCGCATCCCGATGTGGATGGCTCGCGATCGCGCTGCCTTGCGCTGGCCGAGTTGCTGGACGCTGCGCCCGCCCACGAGCCGGACTGTCGCGTCGACGAGATGGACATGTTCTATCTTGGCTATACCTCGGGCACGACCGGCAAGCCCAAGGGCGCATTGATCACCCACCGCAATCGCTCGCTGGCCTACCATTACTGGGCACAGGAGTACGGCTTCGGCCGCGGCGATGTGTATTTCCAGTCGGGCCCTTCGCACCATTCGGTGCAGTTCGGCTTCACATTGGCGCAACTCACATTGGGCGGCAGTTCGGTCATTTTGCAGAAGTTCGACGCGGCCGCGGCGCTGCAGATGATGAAAGAGCACCGCGTCACCTGGACGCTGATGGTCCCCTATATGTACAACGCCGTGGTCGCGCTGCCGGAGCAGCAAGCGCAGGCGCTGTTGCCGGCGCAACTGCGCACCTTTATCTCGGCCGCCTCGGCACTTCCGACTGCGGTGAAGAATGCGCTGCTCGCGCGCTACCCTGGTGTCGGCTTGCACGAGTTCTACGGCGCGACCGAGGCCGGCGTGGTGACCAGCCTGCGGCCCGAGGAGCAGCGGCTGAAGACGCGCTGCGTTGGCCGGCCGCTGCCCGACATGGAAGTGCGCGTGCAGAGTGAGGATGGCAGCCCGACCCCGATTGGCGAGGTCGGTAGCCTCTTTATGCGCGGGCCGACGCTGTTCGATGGCTACTTTCAGGCGCCAGAGAAAACCGCCGAGGCTTTTTGCGGCGATTGGTGCACCTTGGGTGACCTGGGCCGAATGGACGATGAGGGTTATGTTTACATCGTCGATCGCGCCAAGGACGTGATCAAGAGCGGCGGCGTCAACATCTTTCCGGCCGAAATTGAAGAGGTGCTGGCCTTGCACCCGACGGTGTTGGAGGTGGCTGTGATCGGCGTGCCCGACGCGCGTTGGGGCGAGGCCGTGCATGCCGTCGTCGTGCCTCGCTTGGGCAAGGAGGCGACGGCTGCGGAACTCATGGCGTTCTGCCGTGCAGAACTGGCCGACTACAAGGTGCCGAAATCAATCGATTTTTGCGACGAGTTGCCGCGCAGTCCGGCCGGCAAGGTGCTCAAGCGCGAGTTGCGCGAACCCTGGTGGCAGGGGTTTGCCGAGCGTGTGTAGCCATGATTATTCAAACCGTCTTCAGTAAATTTCTCACGGAGTCAACAAACATGAGCGTGGATCGTTCCATCATCGGAAAGTCCTCACCGGAGTTCACACTCACGGTGGAAGCCGGCAAGATCAAGGAGTTCGCTGCGGCGATAGGTGAAGACAACAGCGCGTTCTGGGACGACGACGTTCCCGGCGGCATCGTTGCGCCGCCGACCTTCTCGCATGTGCTTCGCTCTGGAAAAATGGCGCTCTTGATGCGCGATTGCGGGCTGGACGCAACCCGCTTTCTGCATGGCGAACACGAGATCGAATACGAGCGGCCGCTCAGACCCGGTGACGTGTTGAAGTACCGTATCGCCATCGTCGACGTGCGCCAGGCGACAGGCAAACGCAGTGGGCCGATGGACATCGTCGTCATGGAGACTCGCGTCACGGACCTCGATCTCAAGCTCGTGCAGACGATCCGGCAGACGTTCGTCCACAAACATTGAGCCAGGAACAGCCATGACACAGGACACGACACAAGCGCCGACGATCAAGGAGTACTACTACGACACCTGGCTCGAGGACGGCACGCAGCCGCTCGGCTATCGAGAGACCGGTTGGTTCAAGCCCCGGCCACGCACGCCGCGCCGCTTCTCTGAATTGCGCCCGGGCCAGGACATTGCCTCCTTTGATCACGGGCCGGTCACGCGCACGCAGATCGTCAAATACGCGGCCGCCTCCTGGGACTTCAACCCGATCCACCACGATGAAACCTTTGCGAAGACCGCGCGCAGCGGCGGCATCATCGCGCATGGCATGACGGTGTTCGCCTATCTCGGCCGCGTCGCTACCGATTTCTTCGGCACGCCTGACCTGCAGCGCATGTCGGCGCGCTTTGTCGACGTGACGCGGCCCGGCGACACGTTGACGCTGGGCGGCCGCGTCGAGGAACTGATTCCCGATGCCGATGGCAAGGGCGGCGTCGCAGTCATCTCCACCTACGCGATCAACCAGCATGGTGGCAGCGTGGCCGTTGGCCAAGCGCGCGCACGGCTCCAGGGCTGAGTCGCATGGCACGCATTCCCTATCCGACGGCCGCCGACCTGCAGCCGGTGACGCTGGAGGAGTTGGCGAAGATTCGCGACATCAACGTGTTCCGCATGATGGCCTGGGCTGAAGGCCTGGCGCCACCGATGTTTGCTTTTGTCAAGGAACTCTTCGCCAGCCTCACGCTCGATGCGCGCTTGCGCCAACTGGCCATCGTCTGCGTCGGCCATCTATGCGCTTCGCCCTATGAATTGTTCCAGCATGAGAAGCTCGCGCGCCGCGTAGGCCTGGGTGACTTGGAGCTGGACTGTGCGGCCGGCCGTAAGCCACTTTCATTGCTGCCGGCCAAAGAACAGGCGGTGTTGCGCTTTGCCACCGAGATGACACGTGACATCCGCGTGAGTGACACCACCTTCGCCGAAGTGGCCGCGATGTTCAGCCACCGCGAAATCACCGAACTCGCGATGGTCGCAAGTTTCTATAGCTGCATCTGCCGGTTTCTAGAGACGATGCAGATCGAGATCGAAGCACCGAAGAGCAAACCCGCTGAGTGACGCGCGAGCAATGCCGTCGGTTGACCTATAACCAGGAGACTTTCATGACTGATGCAACCCTGATCTTGACCCCGCTCTGCGGCCGTAGGCTGGGATGCGGACCGCGACTTTCGCGGCTCGTCTTCGGCGGCGTGGCCGCCTTGTGTCTGTTTGCGGCATTGCTGCACGCGCCAGGCGTGAGCGCGCAGGACTTTCCGTCGCGGGCGATCCATTTCGTCGTGCCGCTGCCGCCGGGTAGCGGCTCCGACACATCAGCGCGCTACTTCGCCGCCAAGATCGGCGAGTTGGCCGGCGTGCCCGTGGTGGTCGAAAACAAGCCGGGTGCGAACGGTCTGCTGGCGGTGCAGGCGGTACTCAACGCCAAACCCGATGGCTACACGGTGCTGATCGGATCCAACTCGCCGCTGGCCACCAACGCCGCGCTGTACAAGAAGCTGTCCTATGATCCGGTGGCGGATTTCACGCCGCTCTCAATCTTGATGCGCGCGCCGATGTTGCTGATCGTGCCGGCCAACTCACCGTACAAGTCCATGGCTGACTTCATTGCCGGTGCCAAGAAGCAGCCTGGCAAGCTCAACTACGGTTCCGGCACACCGGCCTACGAACTGTTCACCGAGCGTTTCAACGAACTCGCCGGAACACGCATCGCGAACGTGCCGTACAAGGGATCATCTGAAGTCATCACCGCCGTCGTCGGCGGCAGCATCGATTTTGGTGTGGTCGACATTACCGGCTCCCTGGCGCTGGCGCTGTCGGGCAAGGTCCGGGCGCTGGCGATTTCCTCCGAGCAGCGCTTCGCTCGGCTGCCGGATGTGCCGACCACGCGCGAAGTTGGCTTGGCCGGCTATACCCCCAGTGTGTGGGTCGCGGCCGTGGTCTCATCCAAAGCGCCGAAAGCAGTCGCGGACAAGCTGGCCGAATATTTCGTCACCGTCGCCAAAATGCCGGAGACGCGCGAGTTCTTCGGCAAGCTCAACGCCGAGTTGTCTACGGGAGGGGCCGAGGAACTGCGCGACTTCCAGTTGCGCGAGATCGAGACCTGGAAGCGGATCGTCAGCAATTCGAAGATCGAGCAGCTGTAGCACCGTCAGGCCTGCCTCGCGGTGCGATAGTTGCGATCCTTGGGTTGAACTGCCTATCCGTCGATGCATCTTTCCAAATCATGCAGCCAACGATGGAGACCCGTTTATGTTCCCTAAGAATGCCTGGTATGTCGCCGGCACTGCCGACGAGGTCCAGGGCAAACCTCTGGGCCGCAAGATCTGCGGCGAGTCCATGGTTTTCTACCGTGGCCCGGAAGGCAAGGTCACCGCGCTGGAAGACTTTTGCCCTCACCGCGGTGCGCCGCTGTCGCTGGGCTCGGTGGTCGACGGCAAGCTGACCTGCGGCTATCACGGACTGGAGATGGGTTGTGACGGCAAGACTGTGGCGATGCCCGGCCAGCGGGTGCGTGGTTTTCCAGCGATCCGCGCATTTGCCGCCGTCGAGCGCTATGGTTTCATCTGGGTCTGGCCAGGCGACATCGCGCAGGCCGATGAAAGTAAGCTGCACCATTTGGGGTGGGCCGAGAACCCGGCCTGGGCCTATGGCGGTGGACTGTTCCACATCAACTGCGGTTACCGGCTGATGGTCGACAACCTGATGGACCTGACGCACGAAACCTATGTGCATGCCTCCAGCATCGGCCAGAAGGAAATCGATGAAACCCCGACCAAGACCGAGGTCGACGGTGACGAGGTCATCACCAGTCGACATATGGAAAACATCAGCGCGCCGCCGTTCTGGCGCATGGCGCTGCGGGGCAACAAGCTGGCCGACGATGTGCCAGTGGACCGTTGGCAGATCTGCCGTTTCAGCCCGCCCAGCCACGTGATGATCGAGGTCGGTGTGGCCCATGCGGGCCATGGTGGCTACGATGCGCCGGCCGCGCACAAGGTATCGTCCATCGTGGTCGACTTCATCACACCCGAGACCGAGACTTCGATCTGGTACTTCTGGGGCATGGCGCGCAATTTCAACCCGCAGGATTCGGCGCTCACCGCCAGCATCCGCGAAGGCCAGCGCAAGATTTTCAGCGAAGACCTTCAGATGTTGGAGATGCAGCAGCGCAACCTGCTGGCCCATCCGGACCGACAACTGTTGATGCTGAACATCGACTCGGGCGGCGTGCGGTCGCGCAGGGTGATTGATCGACTGCTTGCCGCGGAGGCGGCGGTAGGGTGACCCGGGCAGGGTTCAAATCTGAACCGATTCAGCCGACTTTGGCGCTGCGCCGCCTGCCGCGCATCAAACCAGAAAGCCGCGCTCCCGCAGCAGGGCTTCCAGCGCGGCCGAATCAAGGGCGAACTGGTCGG